>NZ_JAHKRD010000002.1:0-370737 GCF_019345615.1 Shewanella sp. NKUCC01_JLK
TTACAGTGAGACCAGACCCCATCAATATAATGGTGGGTTAACGCCAAATGAGTCAGAACGTTTATATTGGAATGACTCTAAAACCGTGGCCAATTTTACTTGACCACTACATTACGCATAATAAGCCAAAAGATGATTCATCGAGTTCTGATGCAATGTCACTGGACCAACGTGCTCCTTTGTCAATATCTTCTGAAGAAACGTAAGGTGTAATACTCTGTATTACAGATGGTAGCCAGTCTCTTAGCGACTTGGCGACTTTATGACTCATTTCACCAGACCAACTTATAAATACTTTCATCGATACTCCATATATAAATAATTCTAATTACTTTACATTTACAGTGTTTAGATACACAAATGAACAATATTGAATACACTCAATTTCCCACTGTTTTTCCTCTTTGTAAACAATAATTTAAAACTAGATAGTTGTTCTTAAATCTCATTTTATATACTTTTAGATAAATGAAAGGTTATGTGAGCTTGATTTTATTATTTATTTGCTTATCAATAGCATCAATGAATACGTAATACACTATCCCCTCGGAATTGCCGCTGGGCGAACGTAAAGACCGGACATGAATAACTTTTATACCTGAACAATTTACCGATAACACCAGAATCAAAGGAATACACCATCCCCTCGGAGTTGCCGCAGGGCGAATAGACAAATTGCGTGAGTCTTGCCATGGATGGCAAGCTAGCTTTCGAGGGGAAGGGACGCCCCATCGGAAGCGTCAGCAAATTTGCCAATGAGCACAAGGGGCTTTCAACTCCGTTGGGGGCGTCATGGAGCATCCAAGGAGGATAGGACGAGCAGTCCTCCTTGGTCGGGTGTGGGGTGAAGCCCCACGACTTTGATTTTCTTTAAAAAAGAGAAACCTAAAGCTAGGTTTAAGTCACAAACAATCTCGGCTATAAAGCCAAATAGCAAAGCAGAACGATCAAACTAACATCTAGCCTTTTAAGTGGTTTTAGCATAAAACAACCATAAAAAAGCCCCGCAAGTGCTAAACACTGCGAGGCTTTATTCATCTAGTGCGCAGCTAACCTCTGCGCCACTAGACCAAGTTAGCTATTCAGATCTTGAAAGAACTTTTTCACGCCATCGAAAAAGCCCTCAGCCTTTGGGCTGTGTTTTTTCGACTCACCGGTTAAGGTGGCTTCAAATTCGCGTAACAGTTCTTTTTGACGATCGTTTAAGTTAACTGGGGTTTCCATAACCACTTTGCAGAGCAAGTCGCCTACCGCATGGCTGCGAACCGACTTGACGCCTTTGCCACGTAAACGGAACATACGGCCCGTTTGCGTTTCGGCTGGGATCTTCAGGCTGACTTTACCATCCAGTGTTGGCACTTCAATCTCACCGCCTAGGGCCGCTTTACTGAAGGATATCGGCACTTCGCAGTAAAGGTTGTTGCCATCACGGACAAAAATCGCATGCTCACGCACGCTGACCTGAACGTATAAATCCCCTGGAGGCGCGCCAAACTCACCCGCTTCGCCTTCACCCGCTAAACGAATACGGTCACCCGTATCAACGCCTGCTGGGATCTTAACCGATAAGGTTTTGCTCTTTTCAACACGGCCATCGCCATGACACTTAGTGCAAGGATCTTTGATGATCTTGCCGCGGCCATGACAGGTTGGACAAGGCTGTTGCACCGCAAAGAAACCTTGGCGCATTTGGACTTGGCCTTGACCATGACAGGTGCCACAAGTGGTTGCAGAGGTGCCTTTTTTAGCGCCGCTGCCTTCACATAGATCGCAAGTCGCCAGTGTTGGGATACGCAGTTCTTTGGTTAAGCCTTTAACGGCTTCTTCCAGTGATAACTCTAGGTTGTAACGTAAATCTGAGCCGCGGGCCGCTTGGCGTTGACCACCACCACGACGTCCACCGCCGAAAATATCGCCAAAGACATCACCGAAAATATCACCGAAATCGCCTTGACCACCACCGTAACCACCGCCACCGCGATTAGGATCCACACCCGCATGACCAAATTGGTCATAGGCCGCTTTTTTGTCGGCGTCGGTTAGGATCTCGTAGGCTTCTTTAATTTCTTTAAAGTTAGCTTCTGCGGTTTTGTCGCCTGGGTTGCGATCTGGGTGAAATTTCATGGCCAGACGTTTGTAGGCCTTTTTAATTTCACGTTCGCTGGTGTCACGACTGACACCTAATACTTCGTAATAATCTCGCTTTGACATAATCTCATGCTTCTCAGCTGGTGTTGAACAAACGGGCGTTAGGGTTGCCCCGTAACGCCCGCCTAGAAATTAACGCTTTGAAATCAATCTATTTGATTGAAAACAAGTCATTATTTCTTGTCGTCTTTCACTTCTTCGAATTCAGCATCGACAACGTCATCGGCAGCAGCGTTAGCCTGTTTGCCCGCGTCGGCATTGTCGCCGCCTTGAGCTTGAGACTTAGCTTGAGCGATTTCCATCAGCTTAGCAGATGCTTCGATCAAGTTTTGAGTTGCCTTTTCAATGGTTTCTTTGTCATTGCCTTTGCTGGCAGTGTCAACAGCGGCCATAGCAGCTTGGATTTTCTCTTTATCTTCGCTTGGCAATGCATCACCCGCTTCTTCCACTTGTTTCTTAGTCGCGTGGACTAAGCCGTCAGCTTGGTTGCGTGCTTGCACTAACTCTTCAAACTTCTTGTCTTCATCTGCGTGAGCTTCGGCATCACGTACCATTTGTGCCACTTCTTCTTCGCTTAAGCCAGAAGAGGCTTTGATGGTGATGTTTTGTTTCTTGCCGGTTTTCTTGTCTGTCGCAGACACATGCAGAATACCGTCGGCATCGATGTCGAACATCACTTCAATTTGTGGCTGGCCACGTGGAGCTGGCTCAATACCGTCTAAGTTGAACTGGCCTAATGACTTGTTCGCGCTCGCTTGCTTACGCTCACCTTGCAGTACGTGAATCGTCACTGCGTTTTGGTTGTCATCGGCTGTTGAGAACACTTGCTGCGCCTTAGTAGGAATAGTGGTGTTCTTTTCAATCAACTTAGTCATCACGCTGCCCATGGTTTCGATACCAAGAGACAGTGGTGTTACGTCTAACAGTAATACGTCTTTCACGTCGCCTGACAGTACGCCCGCTTGAATTGCAGCACCTACGGCTACCGCTTCGTCTGGGTTCACGTCTTTACGAGGTTCTTTGCCGAAGAAGTTTGTCACTGCTTCTTGAACCTTAGGCATACGTGTTTGACCACCCACTAGAATCACTTCGTTGATGTCTGTTACAGATAAATCTGCATCAGCCAGGGCAACTTTTAGTGGCTCTAATGTACGGATAATCAAGTCTTCAACCAGCGATTCCAATTTAGCACGAGTGATTTTAATCACTAAATGCTTAGGACCTGTTGCGTCTGCCGTGATGTATGGCAGGTTCACTTCAGTGTGGTTGGTGCTTGAAAGTTCAATTTTCGCTTTTTCTGCTGCTTCTTTCAGACGTTGCATTGCTAATGGATCTTTACGCAGATCTAAGCCTTGCTCTTTCTTGAATTCGTCAGCTAAGTAGTTGATCAAACGGTTGTCAAAGTCTTCACCACCTAAGTGGGTGTCACCGTTGGTTGCCAACACTTCAAATGTTTGGTCGCCATCGTTGCTGTCGATTTCGATGATAGAGATATCGAATGTACCACCACCTAAATCGTATACTGCAACAATGTTGTCGCCTTGTTTCTTATCGATACCGTAGGCTAATGCTGCAGCCGTTGGTTCGTTGATAATACGTTTAACATCAAGACCTGCGATACGACCCGCATCTTTAGTCGCTTGACGTTGTGAATCGTTAAAGTAAGCAGGAACAGTAATAACCGCTTCTGTTACTTCTTCACCTAAAAAGTCTTCTGCGGTTTTCTTCATCTTTTTCAAGATTTCTGCAGAAACTTGTGGTGGAGCCATCTTGTTGCCACGCGATTCAACCCATGCATCACCGTTGTCGGCTGCAATGATTTTGAATGGCATGATGTTCACGTCACGTTGGACTTCGTCATCTTTAAAGCGACGACCAATCAAACGCTTAATCGCGAAGAATGTGTTAGTCGGGTTAGTCACAGCTTGACGTTTTGCTGGCGAACCGACAATGGTTTCATCATCTGTATAAGCGATGATTGACGGGGTTGTGCGATCGCCTTCAGCGTTTTCTAACACACGTGCTTTGCCACCATCGAGGACAGCTACACAAGAGTTTGTTGTGCCTAAGTCGATACCAATAATTTTACCCATGAGGTCCTCCGAAAAATTTCATTCAATCTAAATTTGTTTAGTTGGTTTTGATATGGGGCTAGACGGTTTAAATATCAAGTCCATCGTTGGCCACCTTCTCTGCCTTGATACCTATATTGGGACAGGGAATTTAATTACAAGGGCGAACAAAAAAATTTTCTGATTTATCTTTCTCGCATCTACAGCGGGATAAAATATCCAATCACATAAAATAGTCTTGCTTATCAACCAAAGCTGTTATTCAATCTGCCCACATTTGGCGGATGTTTATCCTCGTAAGGTAGCAGAGTGAAGTCTTCGAATTTAGCGTACGTGTATGGCATGGCGGCGATCTTTCTCTGGTCGACAGTGGCCACGGCCTTTAAGATTGCCTTGAGTTACTACACACCGCTGCAACTGGTGTTTGTTGCCGTACTCACTTCGATTATTGCCCTTGCCGGAATCCTTGCTTGGCAAAAAAAGCTTTCCTTACTCAAGCAACAGTTTTTACGCCGCCCCATGTTTTATCTGGTGACTGGACTCATCAATCCCTTCCTTTACTATGTCGTGCTATTTAAAGCGTATTCCTTACTGCCAGCGCAGCAAGCGTTGTCACTTAATTACACTTGGGCGGTATTACTGCCGTTACTTGCCGCGCCTTTGTTAAAGCAACATTTGCGTAAGAGCGATATAGCTGCGGCGCTGATTGCCTATACAGGCGTGTTTATCATTGCTACCGGCGGCGATATCAGCGGCTTTAGTTTTGATAGCCCACTCGGTATCGGTCTTGCTCTCACCAGCACTTTACTCTGGTGCCTATATTGGATCGTCAACACTAAAGATCAAGGCGATCCTGTGGTCAGTTTATTATTGAGTTTTCTTATCGGCTTACCTTTTATTGCCGTCACCTTAGTGCTGACAGATACCCTGCCCAGTTTTAGTATTAAGGCGATATTTGCAGGTATGTATGTGGGCTTATTTGAGATGGGCATTACCTTCGTGCTCTGGTTAATGGCGCTGAAAACAGCCACTCGCACCGCGAACATCAGCACTATGGTGTTTTTATCCCCAGTGATGTCGATTGGTTTTATCGCGTGGATTTTGCAGGAAACGATTGCGATGGCAACCTATCTCGGCCTAGCCTTTATTTTATCGGGGATGATGTTGCAGCAACTTCTGCCCCGTTATTTAGAGCGTAAAAACAAGATAAGCACAAAGCTAGCGGAATAATCGTTGAGTAACAGCCTTAAATAATGTTAGCTCACGGCAATGAACCAATTAAAAGAGCTGGCTAACATTTTAAGCCAAGATTAAGCGCTAATATCCTCCATTTTGTGAAGGAGTATAAAATGACCCCAGCCGTCAGATTGGCGAAAAAAGCCAAGATTGCGTTTGATATCTTAGAGTACAGCCACGATCCACACTGCGCCGCCTACGGCGAAGAAGCCGCTAACACCCTAGGGCTTGAACCCGCGCAAGTATTTAAAACCCTTTTAGTTGCCATCGACAAAGCCCATGCGCCGATTGCCGTTGCGCTCGTGCCCGTCGATCATCAGCTTAATCTAAAAGCCGTAGCTAAATGCTTAAGACAAAAGAAACTACAAATGGCCGATGCCGACCTAGCACAAAAATCCTCAGGCTATCTGGTTGGCGGTATTAGTCCCTTAGCGCAAAAGAAACAATTGCCAACCTTGATTGATGCCAGCGCTCAAGGTTTCGATAGAATCTATGTCAGCGCGGGCAGACGCGGTTTAGAGATAAGCTTAGCGGCCACAGACTTAGCCCTGCTTTGCAAAGGCGAATTTGCCGATATCAAGACACTTTAAGCTAGATGCTTTAAGCTATCCAGGCCACATTAAGCACAAGTCATTCGACGTTAAGTAAGCAATTCACTTTAAGTTGTACGCGCTCATATTGGATAAATGGTAAACAAGGCTCAAACGACAACAAACTGCCAGCGTACTGAGTCTAAAGTGGAAAGCGTTTGATAAAGCCGAGATATCCGTCTATAAATTGTACTGAGGTACAAATCGACTAAGGATAGTCAGATGGAAAAATCAACCCAATGGAATCCAGAAAATAGCATCAGCCCTATCAGTTGGTGCGCCATGCTACTCTGCATCGCCTTATTTATTTATGAGCATTTCTGGGGAAACAGTTTTACCACTATGGTAGTCATGCTCTATTGCAGTTTTATGCTGCCTTCGGTTTTACTCACTCGCAGAGTACAAGAAAAGTACTTTATTTATACCTTGGAATACATCAAGGCCTTTCGTAAATTCACCGTTGTTATGTCGACGATATTTTTCTGTATCTGGTTACTTGCTACTTATACCCCGCTCACCATAAGCAGCTAAACTCGTTAGCCAAACACATTGATGTCGCTATTCAGTTGGATACCGTAAACAAAAAAGCCGTCAACGCAGTAAGTTAACGGCTTTGGGTTTATCGGTATTTACCGCTAAACACGACTGGTGTAATCACCCCAAGCTAACCACTTATATGTGGTTAATGCCTCAAGCCCCATTGGACCGCGGGCGTGCAGTTTTTGCGTGCTCACCGCCACTTCAGCGCCAAGACCAAACTGACCGCCATCGGTAAAACGCGTACTGGCATTGACATACACGGCGGCTGAGTTCACTTCATTCATAAAGTGCGCCGCTGCATGAATATCATCGGTCAAAATGGCCTCCGAATGGCCGCTAGAATACTGGCGAATATGACTAACGGCGGCATCGATATCGCTCACGACTTTGATACCTAAGGTTAACGACAGCCATTCAATACCAAAATCCTCAGACTTAGCAAGCGTCACATCGAACCCTAAACCATCCAGCAGACTAAAACTTGTGTCACAAACTGAAAAACGCACGCCTAGACGATGCAGATACTCGGCAATTTGCGGTACAAAGGTACTCGCCACGCGCTCATCCACCAGCAAGGTATCAAGAGCATTGCACACCGTTGGACGCTGCACTTTCGCATTAGCGATTACGCCTAAGGCACGCTTAAGGTCGGCATTTTTATCGACATACAAGTGGCAAATACCAATGCCGCCTAAAATCACTGGAATCGTCGCTTGCTCAGCACATAAGCGCTGCAATGCTTGACCGCCGCGCGGCACTATCATGTCGACATATTGATCGAGCTTAAGTAAACCTGTCACTAGGGCTCTGTCTGAAGAATCAATAAATTGCACCGCATCTATGGGTAAACCTTGGGCGACAATCGCGCCGCGGATCACTTCGCTGATAAGCTTATTCGATTCAAGGGTTTCTTTACCGCCACGGAGGATCACCGCATTACCCGTTTTAAGGGCAAGTACCGCGATATCGACAGTCACATTCGGGCGCGCCTCGTAGATAACCCCAATCACGCCCAGCGGTACGCGGCGACGAGTCAACCTTAAACCGTTATCTAATAACTTGCTGCCAAACTCTTCGCCCACGGGATCAGCAAGGCGGATCACATCGCTGATATCACCGATAATGCCCGCTAAACGCGCATCATCGAGCAACAGTCTGTCGATCATCGCCTCCGTTAATCCATCGTTCTTAGCGGCGGCAACGTCTTTAGCATTAGCCGCTAAAATGGCGGCGGAGTTTGCCGTCAGCGCATCGGCAATAGCTTCGAGTAAGTCAGCCTTTTGGCTCGCCGTTAAATTGGCTAAAGCATAACTGGCCTGTTTGGCATTTTGGCCAAGTTGCTGTAAATACTGATCTTGATTCATTTGACTCAAAACAGACCTCGCTTATAAGACAACCATGTCGTTGCGGTGCACTATTGCGTCACCATAATCGTAACCGAGTACAGACTCGATCTCGTCGGAATGCTTACCCGCAATCAAACTCAGGGCTTGGCCACAGTATCGTGTCATCCCTTTAGCAATCACTTTACCTTGTTGATCAACTAATTGTAGCGTCGCACCACGTTCAAACTGACCTTTAACGCCTACGATACCTTTAGACAATAGACTGCGGCCTTTGTCAGTCACGGCTTTGACCGCACCCGCATCAAGCACTAAAGAACCTTGAGTCGCAGGTCCCGCTAGAATCCACTGTTTGCGGCTTTCGAGCGGGTTTTCGATGGCACTAAAGTGAGTACCGACGGACTCTTTGGCGACCACTTTTTTGATCACATCAGGGTGATGGCCAGAGGCGATAACCACTTCGATGCCAGCACGGCGAGCAATATCCGCCGCTTCCAATTTAGTCGACATACCACCCGTGCCTAAACCCGATACAGAACCGCCCGCCAGCATACGCAAACTATCGTCAATCTTCACCACCTGTGAAATTAACTTAGCGTTCGGGTTAGTGCGTGGATCCGCATCGAATAAGCCCTTTTGATCCGTCAGTAAAATCAATAAGTCAGCATCGCATAAGAGTGCTGCGCGCGCCGATAAATTGTCGTTATCGCCCACTTTGATCTCATTGGTGGCAACGGCATCGTTTTCATTGATGATCGGCACAATATTATTCGCCAACAAGGCATTGAGCGTGTCGCGGGCGTTAAGGTAACGCTCCCTATCCTGCAAATCGGCACGGGTCAGCAGCAATTGGCCCACATGCAGCCCATAAATACTAAAGAGTTGTGCCCAAGCGAGGATCAACTGACTTTGCCCGACAGCGGCTAACAATTGCTTATTGGCCATAGTGTCGGGCAGCGTCGGGTATTGGAGATGTTCACGCCCAGCGGCAATTGCCCCTGAGGTGCATAATACGACTTCGACCCCTGACTTCATCAGTGCGGCCATTTGACGAGCAAGCTCAACCATGTGGGCTTTATCTAGCTGTTTACTGCCAGAGGTCAGCACACTCGTCCCTAACTTCACTACCACGCGGCGATACGCAATCTCACTTAAGTTCATTATTCATTTGTAACAAAATAACCGAACAATCCTTATACCTAATCCGCTGAGTAATTGGTAGCAAGGAGTTATTAACTCGAGATAAATTTTCGTTTTTGCTTAGAATCGCGCATTAAAAAGGGCCATCGATTAGATGGCCCTCAAAAAATGTAGACAATCTACGTTGCGAGTTTTTACTGTGCAGGTGAATTAATCGACAGCATCAACCATAGACAAACTTAGCTACAAACAATGCGGCTAATACTAAAATGCCCACATTAAGATCGCTAAAGCGACCTGTGAGTAATTTGATTGCTGCATATGAGATGATCCCAAAGGCAATGCCCGTCGCGATAGAAAACGTCAGCGGCATTAAAATACACACAACCACCACAGGCGCGGCTTCAGTCAAATCTTCCCATTCGACATGCACCAGCCCCGACATCATCAAAATCGCTACATAAAACAGTGTGCCCGCAGTCGCATAAGCCGGGATCATCCCCGCCAATGGCGATAAAAATAACGCAGCAATGAAGAGTAATCCCACCACAACGGCCGTTAAACCAGTACGACCACCCGCGCTCACACCCGCAGTACTTTCGATATAACTTGTCGTGGTGGAAGTGCCAAAAGCCGCCCCTGCAATCGTTGCTAAACTGTCAGCGGTTAAGGCACGATTCAGACGTGGTAAACGGCCTTTATCATCGAGAAAACCACCGCGCTGTGCAACCGCCACTAAGGTGCCAGAGGTATCGAAGAGATCCACAAATAAGAAGGCAAAAACGACTGATAGCATAGTTACTTCAAATACTTGGGATAAATCCATCTTCATAAATGTAGGTGCGATTGAAGGTGGCATTGATACAATGCCCTGATACTGCACATCACCAAACACTAATCCTAGGCCAGTGATAATCAGAATGCTGGCAATCACCGCTGACTTCATTCCCCGCTGCACCATAGCAATAATGAGGAAAAAGCCCAGCACAGCCATAACCGCCGGAAATGCCGTGATATCGCCCAGTGTCACTAGCGTAGCAGGACTTGCCACCACAATACCGGCGCTCTTAAGGCCAATCAGTGCAAGGAACAAACCAATACCTGCAGCAATACCGATACGTAACGACATGGGAATACTATTTACAATCCATTCTCGAATACGCACTAACGATAAGATTAAAAAGCAAATTCCCGACAGGAACACTGCGCCTAACGCAGTCTCCCAGCTGTAACCCATTTCACCCACGACTGTGTAGGTAAAAAAGGCATTAAGTCCCATACCTGGAGCAAGCGCAATTGGATAATTCGCCATCAACCCCATAACCAAACAGCCGACAGCCGCCGCCAAACAGGTCGCCACAAATACAGCACCATGGTCCATGCCCGCATCGGCTAACATCATTGGGTTCACAAAAATGATGTAGGCCATCGTCATAAATGTTGTCAAACCTGCGACCGCTTCCTGCTTGAGGCTCGTTTGATTTTGTTTCAGTTTGAACAGTTTTTCTAACATGGAACAAGGTTCCTTTTTATTTTAAGTATGTAGGGTATTTAGATGTGAACACTATGTAACGTGATGACATTTGCAGCCGATTATAGGGAGTTTAGGCTGGTCAGGCCAGAAAATTGGCAAAGGAGTAACGAAGAGAAAATGCTCAAATATCTATGCAAACGAATGCAATATCCTCGGGTGAGACTCGCGTTGAAGGTTAAGCATAAAAAATGAACACATGATGAACAAGATGATTCACTCGTTAGCGACCAATGCTGATTTGTAGCCATAAACAGCCCACATAAAGAGTAACAAGGATATATACAGCAGAAAGAACTAAATTCAATTTCCACAGACTCAACCAAAAACTCCCTTTAAAATATGTACGTAGCCTGACTTCTGATTTGCATAATGTTAAAGAAGAAGGTACCAATATTAACGCAGAACAGCCAAAGGTTGGTAATACCATAAAAATCATGCCTAAACCCGCAGCCCCAACAGAAGCTTCAGATGTTTGACCGTCAATAGATGCTAGCGTTATATATCCTAAAATGACGCCTGCGATGGCAAGAATAAAACCTAACAGTTGAAGAGTTCTCAAATTCGTCCTTGGTAACAAACAGCGTTTAAATTGACTTCTCGTAAAACCCTATCAGCTCAGCGATTTCGCTTAGATGGGTATCGACCCAAGCGCTGCTGATCGGCCCCCAGGTGACTATGCGGTAATAACCTGAATTGTTACGGCTGCCTTCCTGCACAAACTCGACTCGAATACCTATATCCTCAAAAGCTGCGATAGCATCCTGTAAAGTTCGGCGAGGCATTCCGGTTAACTTATTGAGTGATAATAGATTATGGCGGTCATCATCCATTAAATGCGCCAAATATAACTTACGCAGAAACGCCTTATTTTGCTTTGAAACCTGTTGGGATGCTGGCATTGAAAGTGACATAGGATGACCTGTCTGGAAACAAAAGTAATTATCATCAAAACTACTTTATATTCAGTCAATAAGGCAATAGCCAATACTAAATACTTACGGTTCGCGACAAGATCATCAGATAACAAATCTGCACTTAAATCAAACGAAACGACTTGTCATCCTCCCCCAACAACTGTTATTTCTAATATCACTCAACACCTATGAAGAAAGGCTAAAATGAGCCAGACAATCACAGCAGACCAAATACTGACATTTTGGTTTGAAGACATTGACCCAAAGCTCTGGTGGATTAAAGATGTTGAATTTGATACCCAGATCAAGCAGCGCTTCGAAGGTGTACTACTTCAAGCTAAACGGGGAGAACTTTCACATTGGCGAATCACGCCTCAAGGTCGATTGGCTGAGATAATAGTGCTCGATCAATTTTCCCGTAATATTTACCGCGATACGCCTGCCGCATTCGAAGCCGATGCGATAGCCTTAGTGCTCGCCCAAGAAGCCGTTGCCCAACGGGTCGATACAGCACTAAAATCCAAACAAGTCCCTTTTCTATTTATGCCCTATATGCACAGCGAATCGGCAGCCATTCACCAAGTAGCAGTAAAACTGTTTAATCGCGAAGCTGCGATAACAAACCTCGCGTTTGAACTGCGCCATAAAGCGATTATCGACAGGTTTGGCCGCTATCCACATAGAAATATTATCTTAGGCAGGGAGTCTACGGCGGAGGAAATTGCTTTTCTGACTGAGCCGGGCTCATCCTTTTGAGCCTGTAATAGGTTAAAGCGTTAATGTGTATTTGATAAATAAAGCCGTGCTGAGTTCACAGACACACTACACTTACTCAAGAAAGTCATGGAATGACTTGGCGAGTATCAAACACAGTTACAAGTGTATACCGCGGAGGTGTTGGTAACTTATGGCGCATAAACTCAATAAGCCAAATAGCTCAGTGGCTCGTCGTAACCGCTATAAATTAATGGGGTTACTCATCCTATGCGGCGCTCAGCTCGGCCAAGCGGCTGAAATTAAGATAGGCGTCAGCCTGTCTATCCCACCCTATGTCATCCAAGCAACAAATAGCGGGATCGAACTCGAATTACTTAACCAAGCCCTCGCAGTTAAAGGCCATACTGCTTCTATCCACTACTTACCACTGGCGCGCACTTTCCATGAACTCAGGGAAGGTAAACTCGATGGCATCATCAACATCAAAGAAGGAATGATTAACAACGTTTTTTATTCCAACGTTGCGATAACCTACCAAAACTGCGCCATCAGCCTAGAAAGCAATCAATTTAACATCAATAGCATAAACGATTTAAACAACAAACAAGTCGTCGCCTTTCAACGTGCATCATCGTTACTGGGGGAAGAGTTTGCCAACATGGTTAAGACCAATAGCGGCTACCAAGAACAAGCGAGGCAAGTGCAGCAGGTTTATATGCTGATGAAGCGCAGGGCCGATGTCGTTGTGATGGATAAAAATATTTTCAAATACTATTTAAAGCAGGCCTATCTTGAGGGCAAACTCACTGATAAAGACTTAAAACAACAGGCAATTTGCCATCAAATATTCCCACCTACAGAATACAAGTTCGCGTTTCTCAGTGAGCAAATTCGGGATGATTTTAATGCGGGACTCAAACAAATTACCCAAGATGGTAGCTTAGTAGCTCTGCAGGAAAAGTATCGACGCCTGATGTCATTTGACAATGAAGCCGAGGCGTCGACTAAGTTAACAGAACCTAAAATGATCAAAAATGATTCCTACTAAACTTATCCCATAGTGTTATTTCACCACCAACACAGGGCACTTAGCATACTTAACAATATCCTGTGTAACGTGGGGTTTTAAAAAGTCAGCTAAACCGCTGCTACCATGACTAGCGATAACCACCATGCCCACATCGACGGCTTCCGCTAAAATCTCATCAATAGCATCACCATGGCGCACGACTAACTTAATATTGAGCCCTTCGGTAAGGTTCTGCTGCATTTCCTGCTGCAAACTTTGCATTTTTGCATCAACGAAAGCTTTGAGTTCATTTTCCAATGTAGCGGGAATATCGACCGCAATACCATAACAATGAGCGCCACGGGCAGGGCTAGTCACATGCAACAACCGAATATCGACTTGATAAACATTTGCCATTTCAACCGCATATTTTAACGCATGGGCCGCAGTGGATGAAAAATCCGTAGGGCATAACACTTCTTGAGTACGCATAAGCTTATCCATCATTTGAGTTTTTAATTAAGCTAATTATTAAGGCCAAAATACCACTATTTTATAGCAGTTTGCTATGCTTCTTGCGTACCCATTTCAATTAATTATTCTTTATCAATCAAAAAGAAAGGACGCTATAAGCGTCCTTTGGATTTATTGAGTTAAAGCAAGTTACTTAACCACAAGCACAGGACAAGCTGCACCATTCGCCACCGCTTCTGAGACATTGGTGTGTAAAAAATGCGAAATCCCAGTTCGGCCATGGCTAGCAATCACTACCATGCCAATGTCTTTACTGTTGGCCTCTTCTAAAATTTGATAGACAGGATCGCCACGGCGGATCAAGGTAGTGATGGGAAGCTCAGTATTCAATCCATCCAATAGTGCTCGCATTTTAGTTGCCGCCGCTTCCTCCATGCTTTTAGCAAGCTCTTCAGGGGTAATAGATAGAATCATAAAGTTTTCATCACCGATCGGCTGTTCAACCACATGTAAGATTTTTAGCCCTACACGGTATAGATTAGCCATTTCAATGGCATAGCTCAGTGCATGGGCCGCAGTTTCCGAAAAATCTGTGGGCCAGAGTATTTGACCTGTACGCATAATTTGTACTCCTTCTATGGCGCGAATGGATTGCTGGGTGAATCTTTACGGTGCTGCTATAACGCCCGATTTAGCGCATTGGCAGACCACAAACTTCATCTCACAACCTTAGTCTCTTAGCCAAGCAACAGCATCGCCATTATCAACAAAAAACCTTACCTCAGCAGGCGTAAACCAGTTTGCCAATTTAGCCAATACTTCCTGCAAAGTCGTCTTACCGACGATGGCTATTTTCTCGAAATGACGAATATGCTTCACCCCAAGTTTGAGATCGTCCCAAGCAGCCTGTAGTTCCAAGCCTTCCAACTCGGTGACATCTACCAAGGCGAATATATCAGGATCTTTCACCCCAGCTAATGCAGACTCCAACACAGGCACCATCATTTCGTAGTCTTGATGAGTTAAGGTACCGATAGCTTTAAAGGTAACGAAAAAATCATCATCACCATAACGCTCAATACCAATCGAAATTCCGTGCTTTAACAATGCCATACATACTCCTTATGTAACAACCCTTGATTTAGTGTAAAAGCTAACGCCACAACAAGCCGTGATCTTGCTCAAAAATACACCAGATACCTTGCACCATCTCACTAAGCAAGCTAGGATAAACCGACTAATCAGTCGGTACTGATTTAATAAAAGACTCAATCGAGACGATTACTTAAATAAAGTACCGAATAAGACTCAGCCTACCATTTCCCTTGGAGCAACCACTATGAATATGGCCACCGAACACCTTAATACTTCGCCACTGACTCAGTTGCTCCAACGCCAACGCAGCAGTTATCTAGCGGCGCCGAATCCTAATTACGCTACGCGAGTGGAGCAATTAACTCGACTGAAGGCAGCCATACTGCAATTTCAAACACCCTTAGTCGAAGCCCTAAGCCAAGACTACGGCCATAGATCGATTGATGACAGCCTGATCTCAGACATTATGCCTGTCATCAACAACATCAATTACAGCTTGAAAAACCTCAAAAAATGGCTCAAACCCAGCGCTCGCCATGCGGGCATCTTACTCGCACCCGCCAAAGTCACAGTGCATTATCAACCTTTGGGGGTGATCGGTATTATCGTGCCGTGGAATTTCCCCGTCATGCTGTCAATTGGCCCGCTAGTGACGGCCATTGCCGCGGGTAATCATGCCATGCTCAAAATGTCAGAATTTACCCCAGCGACCAACCAAGTGATCAAACAGTTATTGGCACAAGTCTTCGATGAATCCCACGTGGCGGTTGTTGAAGGTGAGGCGGACATTGCTACCCAATTTTCTGCCCTGCCATTCGATCATTTACTCTTTACAGGCTCGACCACAGTCGGCCGCCATGTGATGCGCGCCGCAGCGAATAACCTCACCCCAGTAACACTCGAATTGGGTGGTAAATCCCCTGTGATTATCGCCCCCGATATGCCGCTTGAGATAGCAGTAGAACGAATGATTTACGGTAAGTGTTTGAATGCCGGACAAATCTGCGTCGCCCCTGATTATGTGCTTTGCCCTAAAGCCAAGGTGGATGACTTTATCGCCGCCTACCAAGCTAAGTTTAAATCCATGTACGGTGCAATTAATCACAATAAGGACTATGGCAGCATCATTAATACACGTCAGTTTGACCGCTTGATGACAGTGCTCGAAGACGCCAAAGCAAAAGGTGCCCGTGTTATTTCGGCGACGGACGAAGCCATAGATAGCCAACATCGTAAACTCGCAACTCAGTTGATAACTCACACCAGTGAAGACATGCTATTGATGCAAGAGGAAATCTTTGGTCCATTGTTACCGATTATTAGCTACGACACCTTAGATGAAGCGATTCAGTACATCAACCACAGAGCCAGACCCTTAGCGCTTTATGTGATGAGTTTCGATGAGCCAACTCAGCAAAAGATCCTCCAGCAGACCCATTCTGGCGGTGTGTGCATTAACGAAACCGTGTTTCATGTCGCCGCCGACGATGCGCCCTTTGGCGGAATAGGCCCGTCGGGCATGGGGCATTACCATGGAAAGGAAGGCTTTTTGACCTTCAGCCACGCTAAAACGGTACTCAGCCGTGGCCGATTCAACACAGGCAAATTTGTACACCCGCCCTACGGCACTTTTATCCAACGCATCTTAATGAAGCTATTTTTGCGCTAGTCATTGGGGGATAAATCTTGAATAAACCATCAACAACACAACCCATTAAAACCATGACTGATAAACGCCAAGCTATTCTCGATACTGCTTTAGCGCTCTTTGTCAGCCAAGGATTTCATGGCACGTCCACCGCCTCGATTGCGAAACAAGCAGGTGTAGCAACGGGCACCTTGTTCCATCACTTCCCTTCTAAGGAAGCCTTGATGGAATCTTTGTTTCTTACCATAAAACAAGAATTTGCCGATGCCTTACTATTAAACACCCATAAGGGCAGCAATCTTAAGCACAATGCCCTACAACTATGGCAAAGTGCGATAGATTGGTCGCTGGATAACCCTGTCAAACAACTGTTTTTTCAGCAATATTCAATGTCACCCATGATTGCAGCTAAGGTGCGCGATCAAGCGATGAATAGCATCTTAGGCTTTATTAGCGAACTCATTAAGCAGGGACAAATGATGGGGCTAATCGCCCATTATCCAGTGGAATTGATGCTAGAAAACTGCCACGGCCAATATCTAGCAGCAACGCGTTTCTTTATCGATAATCCGCACTTGGGGACAGATAGAACATACCGCGATGCCAGTTTTGAACTGTTTTGGAAGGCCATGCAAACGGACTAAAATAGCCAAATATCAACTGACTGCTGCAATAACTGCAATAAAAAACCGAGTCAGCTTAACTGGCTCGGTTTTCTTTTTCGCTATCGCGACTAAGTGCTAAAGCAGAAGCCTGCTTTGCTCTAGCATCTAATACCGACTTTCAGGCACCTAGCCCTGACTCAACTCCTGGGCTTTTTCTGCTGGCTGCGCCACTTGAGTTGGGCTCCAGTAACCTTGTTTGATGCCCTTATCAATCAGCTCAGCGACCGCCAATTCAATGGCTTGTAATACGCAAAATTGCACTGGCTCATTGGTAGTAAAACCGACTTCAGCCTCAGCGAGTCGATTTAAACTCGTGTAACGGAACAAGCCCGCACGCATTTCTTGGGATAAAACACGTTTGCTGGTTGAGACCGACATCATGACTTTACCTGTGTGTACATCCACGGCGCGTAGATAAATGGTCACCAGATCTTCACGGTACATTTCAGAGGCGCCAATACCGTAGTATTCGACACCGCTACCACCAGTGCTAGTGTTGGTCTCATAACTAATCACCCCACCTTCGAGTAACAATCTGGCGGTGGATAATACGGGCACTTCATCGCCCTTAGTACCGCTCTGTTTGTTGCTGATCTTACGCTCGGTAAGCAAATTTTGTAGCCCTTCACGCTCAACGGGTGTAAACCATTTTGAGTCGAGCAAAGTCTGCATCAACATCGATGTTGCGCCCTGAGTAACCGCGGTCGAAAACGAACTCACGTTAGCCTGCGGCTTATATTGGCCAGTTTGATCGCGAAAGGAATACACGGCCACAGGGATAGGAAACTTAGGTCCTGGTTGAGTTTGCAGCCCACGCATCACCTCACTCAAGGGGTTAACCTCGGCAGCCGTGATATTTAAATCGGGTTTGGAGATCAGGCTACAGGCCGACACACTTAGCAGTAATAAACTCACTAACACTAGACGGGCCATTAGTTGACTCCTCCAAATGTCGGCATTTCAATCACAGTGACTTCACCGGTTTCAGTATTAGTAATAGTTAGCATCACGCCATTTCCCGTTGAAGCCACTTCAATCCGAAAATCACCTGTATCGTAAACACCATCGGTAATTTCACCATCAGCAACACCGCGGGTGATTGAGTTAATGATATTACGCTCTAGGGATTCTTTAAAACGGGTGACAAAGTCCTTCTCGGTCGAGGTAGATTTATTGTCATTCTGGGCTTGGGCTTTATTTAATAAGAAAGCCCCATTTTGTGGATTGCCGCCAAAACTGGGATTCACTGGCGTATAAATCAATTCAGTGGCTTGGCCACTGCTTGCCACACATAGCGTGACAAGAGCAAGTAACGTCCTGTATGTCATTATTATTATCCTAAAAGTCGTCCGATGTTCCTGAAAAATCACCTGTTATTGCATTGGCTCTGACTTGCGCTAAATAATCAATCGTAAGCAAAATCGCCTGCTCTGCGCTCTCTTTAATCGGATTTGCACGACGACCAAAATGGGTGGTGTAAATCCGAGTCCCGTTTACCTCTAAGGTTAAAACGGTTCCAGCCTGTGGAAACACTGTCTCATATAGAGTGACGTTAAAGCCTTGGGTAAAGGGCAATTCGCGCCAATAGCTTGAGTAGTAAAAGCCAAAGTCCTTACCAAACCGAGTCAAGGTTCTATCTATTACTAAGCCACTAATTTCAATGTCGTTATCGGCAATAGTGATAGGGGAAGCCAGCAGCAGGAATGGACATAAAACGTAAGTAAGCAGACGCTGTTTTAACTGTTTCACTTATCCCTCCTTAACCTTTTTAATCGAACCTTAAAAACCGCGCTAACCTCTGTTAGAACAAGGTGAGTTTTAACGCAAATTTTCGATAAAACAGGTTAACAGGGTTAAAGATCTCCCGTCATTACGCTAGGGGGCAAATTAGCCCGAAGAGCTAAGGTAAAAAGGCAAAAATAGCCCATTTGGCTAATACGCCAAGAGGCTGTTGAGGATAGGAGTTATGCATTAAACAAGCGGATAAGATAAGCAATAAAAATGCGACTTAAGAGTCGCATTACGGTGTTT
The DNA here is from genome assembly GCF_019345615.1 of Shewanella sp. NKUCC01_JLK. Classification (NCBI taxonomy): domain Bacteria; kingdom Pseudomonadati; phylum Pseudomonadota; class Gammaproteobacteria; order Alteromonadales; family Shewanellaceae; genus Shewanella; species Shewanella sp. NKUCC01_JLK. Next base: position 19,157 of record NZ_JAHKRD010000002.1, read on the forward strand.
ATTCAAAACGCGAGCATTATTGTGGTAACCATAGTCGAACCAACAGGCCACCGTCACTGCGATTATGCATGCTAATACTGCCATCGTGGGCTTCGATAATTTCACGGCACAAAGGTAAACCTAAGCCTGTACCCGATTGTTTTGTTGAGTAAAACGGCAGTAGCGCCTGCTCTAATACTTCACCAGACATACCTGCGCCGCGATCCTCAATCACAATACTAAAACCTGCACCATCCACTAAGGTTTGATACCGAATCGACAGGGTGACATCCTCGGGGTTTGAGCCAGATTCATGGGCGTTTTTAAGTAAATTGAGGAGCACTTGCTCCATCTGTCCTTGATCGAAAAAACCATCAACCTCAGGTAACTCATGAATGAGTTTAAAGGGATAATGCTGAGTTAACTGGGCAGTAAATTGCGTCCAATTCACCTGACGCCGTTGCGGGAGCGGCAACTTAGCAAAACGAGCATAGTTGAAGATAAACTGGCTTAGATGGCTGGTGCGATTCTCGATGGTATCGAAAATTAAGGTTAGCTTGGGATTATCGATATCTTTGGTGAGCAGTCGGCCGGAGTTCACCATAGAGGCGATGGGCGCGACTGAGTTATTGAGCTCATGGCTAATAATGCGGATGACTTTTTTCCATACTGCCACCTCTTGACGATTGAGCTCGCGGGTCATCTGCTTGAGCAAAATCAAGTTATGCTGTTGGTTATTCAATAAAAATTGGCCGCGACTTAAATACCAAGTTTCCACATCATCTTCACCCATGGCGAAGAGTCCGTTCTTTTCATGTTTAAGCGCTAAGGCCAATACTTCGGGCAAATCCACCAGCAATTCATCTAAGCTCAAGCCTTCCATTCTGCCCTTTTTATGAAATAGGTGACGCGCCGCATCGTTGGCGTAAATGAGCCGCTGATGATCGTCCAGTAACAACATCACATTGGGAGAACTTTGAATCACCTTATCCAGTAATAACTCCCGCTGATAAATGTACTGCCTTTCTTGGCGCAATTTTGCCGCCGAATGGTTAAATAACTGCGCTAAGGTTTTGAGCTGACCTTCGCCATGTTCAGGAATACTCACACTAAAGTCATTATCACTAAAATTTAGCAAGCCGACTTCAAGGGAATCTAAACTGCGGCCGAGATGTCGAGTCAACCAAGCAATACCTAAACCACAGACAGCACAAGCGAGAAGCAACACGATCAAACCTTCACCTAAGGTCAAACTCGAGACACGCTCTCCCTTAGCTATCTCAGCGGATATCGCAGGAGATACAGGTGCTTTGGGCGGTAAAATGGATAGCGGTTCTACACGTAAAGGCTCAACCACATGAGGAATAGAATTAAACAGCCCTTCTTTAAGTTGTTCTAACTTGAAGAGTTTTATTTGTAACTGCTCTTGTTTAAGTTGTTCAAGCTTTTGCAGCTCGGCTTTAATCTGCTCGGCCCTCTGGTGCGCTTGCATCGCCGCAGCCTCCTGCAATTGCTCACTATTGTTAAGGGCGAGTTCGATGGAGGCGACCGTTTTCTCAAGCTCTGCAAAATCCAGTTGCACATTCACATCAGGGATTTCAATCGTGTTAGACGTGGCAACAGACGAAGCATCGGGTGAGATATACTTCACCAAAGCAAAACTCAGCAAGACGCCAAAGGCGCAGCAAGCCATTGAAAAAATGATAAGTTTAGTTCGAATTAACACTCAGATTCCTTAATCGATAGCCTTTACCCTAGCATCTGCACTTAGCCTATGACTTATCTAAACCAAACTTGTCCATCCGCCGATACAGCGCTTGGCGACTGAGTCCAAGCGCTTTTGCCACCCGAGCAATTACGCCATGATGCTGTTTTAACGCCGCTTCGATATCTTCTCGGCTCACGTCTATCGCCTCATTGGCATCTGACACTTGGGCACGAACAGACTCATGATAAAATGCGGTATTTACGGGGATGGAAGCGGGCGAATAAACAGGCAGAGGATCAGACTGTCTCAAGCCAGATAGCCGCGACTCAGATACAGCCGAAACACTGGAAGCCGATTTGATGACACTCGCAACAGTCGCCAAACCAAAGTCAGCTTCAGTCAACACATGGCTTTGCGCCAACAATACGGCTCGCTTACAGGCGTTTTCAAGCTCGCGCACATTTCCCGGCCAGCGGTGCTGTAATAACGCCTGCAACGCAGGTTTACTCAAGCTAAAATCGCTGCCAATAAAATGCTGCACTAAAGGTAAAATATCATCGATGCGTTGATTCAGCGGTGGCAATGCCAGTTCAATCACGTTTAAGCGGTAAAACAAATCCTCACGGAATCGCCCTTCAGCGATATCTTGGGCCAGATCCGCATTGGTCGCACTGATCACCCGCACTTTTACTTTCTGGGTTTTATGGCTTCCTAAGCGTTCAAATTCGCCGGTTTGTAGCACCCGCAATAATTTCACTTGCCCAGACAAAGGTAAATTGCCAATTTCATCTAAAAACAGCGTGCCGCCGTCTGCCGCTTCGAAACGGCCAATACGCGCTTTAGTCGCGCCAGTAAAAGCGCCCGCCTCGGCACCAAACAGCTCGGCCTCTAATAAATCCATCGGCAAGGCGCCGACATTAACCTTAATAAAAGGTTTGTTTTTTAAGGGTGAATTGGCGTGGAGAATATCGGCAAGCTTGTCTTTACCCGCGCCATTGGGGCCAGTGATCAAGACCGACACATCGGAGCGTGCCAGTTGCAAGGCTAAGTCAATACAACGTTGCATAGCACCGCTACCAAAGACAATACCGCAGAGATCCGCATCGGCGATCGCCACTTGGCGTTGATGATTCACCCGCTCCAAGCGGTGGTTAGCACGGGAGAGTTTATAAAGCGCAATCAGATTAGTGATGCTATTGAGTAGCTTAGCGTCATCCCAAGGTTTGCCCATATAATCGGCAGCGCCCGCTTTGACTAATTCAACAGCCGTTTCGAGCTGGGTCCACGCCGTCATCAAAATAATCGGCAAATCCCCTTGGCGTTCGCGCAGGGCGTAAAACAGCTGCCGACCTTCCTCACCCGAGGTGGTATCTCGGGTAAAGTTCATATCTTGGATCACTAAATCCACATCTTGCGTCGTCAATAACCCAAGGGCGTCCTCTGGGCTATGGCAAATCAGCACCCGATAATCATTGAGTTCTAGCATCAAACCTAGGGCTTGGCAGATGGCATGATTGTCATCGACGATAAGGATAGTATCCATAAGTGTGAGTGTTGTCCTAAGTAAAACTGTTAACCGTAAAGTAACAAAAAGTGCAATAACATCCTATTGTTATCGCACTTTTGTCGCGCTTTTATCGCACCTTGAGTGACATCAAATATTCAGTTATACGCTGCGAGTTGCGGTTGCTGGCGAAATATTTGCCGCTTTACGCGCTGGCAAGTAAACCGCTAACGTGGTGACAATAAACAAACCTGCCACAGTAATTAGTGGGTAGCTTAAGTCCAACATAGGCAAGCTATAGATTTTCATCAACTGTTGGCCTAACTGTATCGCTAACAAGCCGCCAAGCACGCCTCCCGCTAAGCAAATCAAATAATTCTCCACGAGGAAGTAACTGATAATATCGCGCTTTTTAGCACCCAATGCGCGGCGGGTACCTATCTGCTTAGTGCGGCGCTGGATATTAAACATCACCATGCCCGTTAAACCGAGCGAGGTGATAAGCAATAACAACACCACCATCATAGTTAACACAGTAATCATCAATTTATGATCTCGGTATGAGCTATCTTTTAAGGCCTCGATTGACTTAAAGCCATCGAGCACTCGGTTTGGATTCTCAGCCAGCAGCGCTTTTTTTATCGCGTCTTTAAGCTCGGCGTGAAACTCAGGTTTGGCCCGTACCATGTAAGAACTGCTGCCATAATCCACATTTTGAATCACACTATTTTCAAGGCTAGAACTGTCAATCCACGCGCCTTGCAGTTTTTCGACTACGCCAATCACAGTGATCTGCGCATCCTTACCTTCGTACAATACTTTGCCAAGTGCGGATTCATCAGGCCAAATGGCTTTCGCTAACGTACTGGAGATGATCGCTAATCGGCTAGGGCTATCGAGGTTATCCTTAAGTTCATGGGGGTAAAAGTTACGCCCCTCAATCAGCTTAATTCCTAAGGTCTCAATGGTGTGATCTGTCCCTAAATACATGGCAAATTGCGGTGTCGATTTAGCGCTATCTGGGTCGGGGCCCAGATTTAACGTGCTCGACCAGCCGCCACCGCTTAACGGCAACATATTGGTTGAGGTCGCATCAATCACATTGGGCAGCCCCCGCAAAATTTGCTGATCAATTTTGTTTTGCGCGGTTTTATCAATCAATGGATCGAAGTTGAACAAGCTAAAGGTCAAGACTTCTGACTCTTTAATCCCCGAATCACGCTGCATCAGGGCTAAACGCTCTTGAATAATAAAGCTCGCATTCGCCACAATCGCCACAGACAAGATAATCTGAATAAGCAGTAAGACTGGACCGCTTTTACTGCGCAATAAACTGCTGAGAATAGGTTTAATATGCAACATAATGAGTCCCTTACTGGCTTTTCAGATAAACACTAGGTTTAGTGCGACACACCACCCATGCGGGATACAAGCCAGCCAACAAGGCTGTGCCTACCGCAATACTTGGGGTGATAATCCACATACTCGCCGATAAATGGGTTAACCCCTTCGCGACCTCAAACTGGGCCGATAACCCATAAAGCGAAGCGTAGGCCCAAGCGAGTCCCAGCAAACCACCGAATAAGCCAATCATGCCCACTTCCACCATGTATTGAGCGAAGATTTGGCCACGGCTAGCACCAATGGCGCGACGCACTCCCACTTCGGGTGCGCGCTTGAGGAACTTTGTCAGCATTAAACCTAATATATTGACTAAACAAACACTTAAAAACAGCGCACTCAAGCCAACCAAGATTTTATTGTCTTCGGGCACCACATGATTGTATTCAAGCCAAGTTGCCACATCGGATACTTTGACTGAGTCAGCGGCAGATTTATTATCCGTAAAACGGCCTAGGGCTTTTTGCTCCGCTACATAATTGCTGAGCCAAGAACGGTAACTGGCTACTGCGTCTTTATTTGGTAACTCAACCCAATACAGCAGCCACACTTTTTCAGAGTTAAGGCGATCACTGTAACTATTCATCGTCTCAAACTTCCAACCCGACGTGTTACCCCATACATCAAACTCTTCGATAGGCGTCAGCGAAAACGGCACAAAAATTTGTTCCGTGTCGTTAAAGGCACCGTTAGTGGGATCATAATATTTAGGCTTAGGATCCCAAGCATCAATCACCCCCACCACTTGATAAGGTTTACGATTAAGATAGATAACTTTGCCAACACTGTTTTGACCCGCAAACAACTTTTGATTGAGTTTATCGTTAATCACCACTTGATAAGCAGGTTCAGTGTCGACGGATTTATCCCACGCATTACCGTACAAAAATGGCACGTCAAACAGCTTAAAAAAGTCACTGTCCGTCACCCGAATGCTTTCTAAAATAGGCGCAAAATTGGCATCCTCCGTTTGCACTGCCATCCCAGTGCGAAACATCGCAGCTTGGCTTTTAGGTAAGGTATTGTTGCGCAGATTCATCGCGTCTTGGTAAGTCACTAACGAGTTTAACTCATCCCAAGAATCAGGACCTTGGCTCCAAAGCTGTACCGCATTTAACTCATCAGAGCGTTCACCCGCAGGATTAAATGACATCATCTTGTACACGTTTAACGTAGTAATCGTGATACCAATACCAATCGAAATCGCCAACACCATTAACAGCGACAGCACCGGGGTTTTCTTAATGCTGCGCCAAGCTAAATCAACATAATAAAAGAACATAATGCATATCCTTAACGGTCGGCGTTGGCGACAAGTTTGTCGATATCAGTCGCAGCAGTGATGTCACTGACATGTCGATGACCTTGATGATACATAGTAAAATCACACACTTGACCATCGACAATTTGAATGTTGCGTTGGGCGCGGCGAGCGAGTTCAGGATCGTGCGTCACCATGATAATGGTCGTGCCCGCTTGATTGATATTTTCGAGTAATTCCATCACTTGACGTGCCATTAGGCTGTCGAGGTTTCCCGTAGGTTCGTCGGCGAGCAGGAAACGTGGCTCCCCCGCCAAAGCACGAGCAATCGCCACCCTTTGTTGTTGTCCACCCGACAACTGAGTAGGTAAATGTTGGAGCCGTGAAGCTAAGCCCACTTGCTCTAATGCCTCTTGTACACGACGTTGACGCTCCTTGGCATTAAAACCACGATAGCGCAGCGGCACTTCAATATTCTCAGCTAAGTTAAGATCGGGAATTAAGTTAAAACCTTGGAAAATAAAGCCAATTTTTTCATTCCGGATAGTGGCGCTCTTGTTATCGCTCAAGTTAGAGACGTTAATCCCATCGAGAAAATAGTCGCCGTGGGTAAAACCTTCGAGTAAACCTGCAATATTTAAAAAGGTGGTTTTACCCGAGCCAGAAGGACCTGTGACTGCGACAAATTCGCCTTCGTTCACCTCGAGGTTAAAATCGCGCAGGGCGTGGGTTTCTACTAAATCCGTTTTAAAAACCTTGCTCACATTCTTCATTGATAACATGTTAATTTCCTTTAAATAATCAAATCTATTTTGGCGCCTAGACTCTGCGTCTACACCTTAGGCATCGACTCATGTACGACCGTAATCAGCACACCTTTATCAGCCAAAGAATGGCTCAACGACACATTCTAAAAACCACATAAAAGCGCCCAGCATAAGGTTGGCAGTTTCGGTTGAAACCTCACCCACTTGGCGAAACTCATCCAAAGGATTACTCCATTCCAACAAATTGAGTCCGAGGAAAAACCAGCTATTGGCCTCACCGATACTTAGTTCCACCGCAACCACCAGTAATAATAAGGCTAGTACTCCAAACACTTTGGATGACATCAACATGCTGATATCAAATTGTTTATCACGCATATCCGGCTCCTATTCTTATCCATGTCGCAGCAGGTTTCGTCATTCACCTTGATCACTGCGCTGTTAAATTCATCAGATTGGTTGTTTAATAATTTACGAATATCGGTCATCAATGAATTCTGACCTGTTCGGCGTGATTAAAAGGGTCGACACTTGAAATAACCCACTCATCTCCGGCTTTGCCACCATCAAGCACTTCGACTTGGCTCAGGCTAGTACTGCCGAGCTTAACCTCACGACGGCTGGCTAAATCGCCCTCGACTTGATAAGCCACATTACCTCCACCGCTGGTCATAAAGGCGCCGCGTTTTACCATAAGAACATTGGGTCTGTGCTCTAATAACACTCGGGCCGAGATGCGTTGATTCTGGCGCAGTGTTAGGCTGTCGCTTTGGTCAAATTGCACCCTAGCGGTCACTTCACGGTTACGCACTTCAGGGGAAATCGACGATAACTTGCCCATTAACTTAATACTGCCAAAACTCAACTCGACTTCCATGCCTAAACCCAGATCATCCGCATAGGACTCAGGCACGGCTAACTCAGCCTCATAGGCGCTTAAATCCACGACGGTTAAAATCGGTTGGTTAGCGCTAAGACGGGTTTTCTGCTCGGTAATCCAGTTACCGATAATGCCGTTAACAGGTGCAACAATATTCAAGGCATCGACTTGGCGTTCTAATTCACGCACCGCGAGAGTTTGACGCTCAACTTCTAGGGCTTTATTTTTAATCTCAAAGGTTAACGTATCTTTCGTTAACGCAACTTCTTGCTCTGCATGCTTAAACTTCAGCTTGGCTTTGTGTAAATCATCTTTGCCCTTTTCATAATCAATCTGGCCAATAAGCTGACTTTGAATCAGTTCCTCTCCGCGTCGGCTTTCCCTATCCGCCGCTTCAAGATCGACCGTTGCGATATCTAAGGTTTGATAAGCTTGTAATTGATCGCGTCTTGCATCCAACTTAGCGCGCTCTAATGCACTCTCCATACCCGCTAATAGGGACTTGGCTTGCTCTAGCTGATTAGTGAGTCTTGGACTATCAAGTTTGGCGACCACATCGCCCTTATTAACAGTATCGCCAGGATTGCTGAGCAGAGTCACAGTACCTTCCTCTGTGCTATACAAAATAGGCGCATTGGCCGCCACGATTTTACCTGTGGTCGCCACATCGCGGGTTAACGTTCCAACGAAGAGTTTTGCGGTAGTGATGTCGCTGCGGCTTAAGGATTTGCTCACGCTATCAGTGCCCAAGCTCGCCCAAACTAAGGCGCTGACTAATAAGGCGCAACCGCCAATGATCAGCGGTAACTTAAGACGTTTAGAGGTCGATGGCACAAGTACTGTATCTTGGCCGCTAGTATCTTTAATCATGGCTTTACTCGCTTCCCTGTTGGAATCATCAGTGCCGGAACGTATCAACGGACACTATTGGAAATCTCTACCCTAGAGTTAGCAAAGCCTATGCCAAACAAGTAAAATCATATTATTTCAAAACGTTAACAAAAAATTGCAGATAAAAGTGTCCGCGGACACTGGCGCTTTCATTTAAAAGTGTCCGCAGCAGAGAAATGAAAAGTGTCCGATTGAAAAAAAGCAGTTCCTAGATTCTAGGGTCTAGAAATCTAGATTTATTAACCAAAACAGCCGAGTTTCCCTTTACAGTAAAATCCTTGCCACATAAGATCCCGCCACCCTCGCAGCAAAAACGATCAAAAGAAAACCCTATGACCACAATAACAATCACTCGCCCAGACGACTGGCATATTCATTTAAGAGACGCCGCCCAGCTTAAAGATACAGTGCGCGATATCAGCCGCTATATGGGCCGCGCCATCGTGATGCCAAACTTAGTGCCCCCCGCTATCGATACCGAAACCGCACTGGCCTATTACGATCGCATTAAAGCGCAAGTGCCCGCGGGCTCACAATTCGAACCTTTGATGGTGTTGTATTTAACCGACAAAACCAGCCCAGATGAAATCCGCAAGGCCAAAGCCTCGGGTAAAATTGTCGCCGCTAAACTCTACCCAGCGGGCGCGACGACTAACTCAGATTCCGGCGTAACCGATGTTAAAAACATCTATCCCGTACTCCAAGCCATGCAAGAAGTCGGTATGCTGTTTTTAGTCCACGGTGAAGTCACAGATTCAGCCATTGATATTTTCGACCGCGAGCGTGTCTTTATTGAAAATATCCTCAGTAAAATTGTCGCCGATTTCCCAGCGCTTAAAATCGTGCTTGAGCATATCACCACCAAAGATGCAGTTGATTTTGTCACTCAAGCCTCAGACAATGTGGCCGCGACTATCACGGCCCACCATTTACTGTATAACCGCAATCACATGCTGGCAGGCGGTATTCGTCCGCATTTTTACTGCCTGCCGATTTTAAAACGCAACACCCACCAGCAGGCGTTGTTAGGTGCAGCGGCAAGCGGCAGCAAGAAGTTTTTCCTCGGTACAGATTCAGCGCCACACGCCAAGGATAAGAAAGAAGCGGCCTGTGGCTGTGCGGGTTCGTACACGGCTCATGCCGCCATTGAGCTGTATGCCGAAGCATTTGAGTCGGTCAATGCGCTGGATAAACTCGAAGCGTTCGCAAGCTTTAACGGCCCTGACTTTTACCATCTACCACGCAATACCGATACCATCACGCTGGTCAAAAAGTCATGGGATGTTCCTGCAACTTACCCGCTTGGCGATACTAACGTCGTGCCTATTCGTGCTGGAGAAACCATTGATTGGCAAGTTGAGTAAGCCTTAAGTCTTTAACATCAAGTCGCCTACGGGCGACTTTTTTATCAGATTTTGATTTTTAATCCACAATCGGTCAGTATCCTGCGCTTAGAATACGGCCCTTACTTATCACCTTTTAAGAGAAAATCAGTATGCCCACAAGGATATTATTCTCCGTTTTATCTTCAAGCCTGTTGCTGACCGCCACGATCTCTTTGCCGACCTTTGCGGCCAATGAACTCACAGGGATCTGGCAGGGACAGTTAGGTAAAAGCAAGGTCAGAATTTGTTTTAATCAATATGGAACAGGCAGTTATTACTATCAACGCTACTTAACGCCGATAAGACTCGAGCAGCAAGATGAACTGTGGAAAGAAGAAGGCAATACAGGAAATTGGCAGTTTGATAGTGTCACGCCACAAAAACTGAGCGGCCATTGGTTTAAAGATACCGCGAGTAAATCGTTACCAGTGCAACTTGAGCGAGAAATCAGCCCAGATAAGGTCGAGGATTGTGGTGCCGATGCTTACAATCTACCGCTAGAAACCACGCCAAAACTCAGCCGAGGTAAATGGCAAAGCTACGAAAATATTGAGTATCGCCCGCTGACGTTTGGCACAGATGTAGGTATCGAATTTAAAGGCCCACAAACGGGTATATTGACAATTAATCAATGGCTTGAACATAAGCTCACCGATGAAGCCCAACTAGCACAAACCTTTGACACTCGCCGCAGAATGCTGGCACAAATGGGCAGTTTTGTAACTGACGAAACCTTTGCCGAACCGATTTTTATTAATCAGCATTGGCTCAGTGTGCGCCTATATCGCTGGGCGGCAGGTTATGGCGCCAATGGTATCAGCCAAGAATTTGTGAGTTTCTCCCTTAACGACGGCAAACCTTTCCACCCATGGCAATGGTTTCTCGCCGATACTCAACCACAAAGCATGCTCGAGGGTATGAGTCATCCTTTACCCCCAGCATTAAGGGACAAATTGTTTGCTGGCAAAGCACCGGACGCAGAATGCCCCACATCCGACGGCTCGGGATATTACCAGCTCACCCTCGAGCCAAAGGGCATCAAATTCTGGGAAACGCCCCGCGGCGATGGCTGTGAAAATGAGTTTATCCTCAGCCCGCAAGAAGCCATGCCCTATGCCACCCAATGGGGAAAAACACAGCTTAAGATATTGGAATAGTGTACTTAACTGAGAAAATATTAGAGGGAAAGAAAGCAGTCATGGCGATGATAGTAGTGCGATGATAGTAGCGCGACGACAAGCACTCTTTCCCTCCCGACACAGCAATCCATTTCGAGCTAATTCATTTCAGTAAGGAATCATCTTTGAGCAATTTAACCGCAAAAATAGCGACACCCGAGGCCTTAGTGCAAGCTCAGCTTGAAGCATAATATTTGAGCAAGGAGTGCCTACTACCTTGAAAAACACCGATGGTAGGTGTGAGAGCATTGAGAATTATAGATAAAAAAGGAGTTATCGATGAAGGAAATAGATTTTAATCAATTGCAAAATATAAATGGGATCTATTATGAAATAGATACACAAATACCTTTTACTGGGAAAAGTAAAAGGTATTATGAAAGTGATGATTGTGACGGATATAGGGAAATAACTTATAGAAATGGTCTAGAAGACGGTCCTTTTAAAACATATGATGAAGATGGTTTGCTATTGTTCGAAGGATCTTATAAAAATGGGTTAGAAGAAGGCCCTTACAAAAAATATTATGAAAATGGCGGAGTGGAGAAGGAAGGAAGTTATAGAAATGGATTAGAAGAAGGCCCTTACAAGATATTTTATAAAAATGGCGCTGTAAGGCTTGTAGGGAATTATAATAATGGATTAGAAGATGGTCCTTATAATAGATATTATGAAAGTGGGAGGATATTGAGAAAAGGAACTAAGAAAAATGGACTTCCAGAAGGAATTTGTGAATCATATTATGAAAATGGTCAATTGTGGGGAGTGGTTTTCTGTAAGGATGGTAAGCAGGAAGGCCTTTCTAGATATTATTATGAAAGTGGTCAGTTGTGGTGGGAGATGACGTATAAAAGTGGTTTGGAAAATGGCCACTCTATACATTATTATGAAAATGGAAAGGTCAATTGTGATGCAATTATTGAAAATAATCTAAAAGAAGGTCCATATAAGCGATATTATGAAAGTGGTCAATTGATGGAGGAAGGGACTTATAAAAATGACTTATTAGAAGGAGTCCTTAAAAGCTATGGTGACGATGGGCAATTAGCATCTGAAGAGATTTATAAAGATGGTCAATTAATCATGGTAAAAAATAAATAAAATTTAAATCTGCAATTCACTGAACCAGACTTATCTCGTCTGGTTCCCAGGGTAATCGCGTGAATGTTCATATTTTGTCCGCCTTGGCAAGTCCAGCCATTAATATCTTTTCAAGAAATGCGGTTTTCATCCAAGCTCGATTTCTTTTGGTCACTAGACTCGGCTTGCTCGGCTAGGCATTGAGCATATAAGCGAAAGTCAGGACTCCCATAACTCTTTTTCTGCTTTATTATCAATATTATCAAGACATCCATTGTTCATAGCCTGTACCTTAAGCATCTAAATGTGCCCATATCAACTCTAAGCTATTGTCGTGCTTTGTTTTTGACTGCTTGCTGCGATAACATTTGGTGGTAATAAATTCTATTGCCCAACTCAGATCGGCCTTGAACTGCGTATTACCACGCATGGCAGTAAAAAAAGCGGACAGCCATGAATTTTTTAAGAATCAACCATCTGACATACACAGGGATTAACCCAAATTAAGCACTACCATGGAAGTGACCATCCGTGGCATGGTCGCTTATTCACATCCATGTGATCGCGACATTATTATGTCCTATACAGCAGATTCCATTCTCGAGCATACATGGACGACTATTTTAAAACCAAAGTCGGCGTGTCACTAGAATGATAGTGCTTAATGGTTATGGGAATTAAAGCTCCACCAATATTTACAAACGCACGAAGGATTAAGTTGGCATCCAAACTAAACTGCGGACAAAACTGAGTATTCATGATCTCACCCAGCGGTAGATAGCATTAACTCACCAAAAGATTTTTTGTTTACGAAAAAGTCTTAACCAAACATATCCTCATTGATCAAAATAAGCTGAAAGAGCAAAATGCGCCTCTTGAAGCCGTATGCCAATTCGACTAACGCTCCTGTGTCTATGGCAAAATTAAATGTGTTGATTATGTGAAGGTAGGTGCAATGGATAGCTCAATATTAGTTTTTGATTCAGGTTCAGGTGGACTTACCGTCGCGGCCGAAATAAAAAAGAGAATCCCCAACATACGGCTGAGTTACGTCTCTGACGCTGGCTTTTTCCCGTACGGAAAAAAGCCACACGATATACTTAAAAAGCGAATTTTAGACGTTATATCCAAAGCAAGCTCACTGACTCAACCCGATATCATCGTTATCGCCTGCAATACAGCGAGTACCATTGCGCTAGACTTACTTCGTGCTGAACTCAATCTACCTATTGTCGGCGTTGTCCCTGCGATAAAACCTGCCGCTTCGTTATCAAAATCAAAGGTAGTGATGGTACTTGGCACTCACACCACGGTGAACTCAGCTTATGTGAAGATGCTGATCACGAATTTCGCCACAGAATGTAAGGTTTTAGTAGAAGACTCTGAAGCGCTGGTTCTCGCCTCAGAGCAAAAACTTCTCGGCAATGGGTTTGACCCCGACATTGTAACCCAGGAAATTCAGCGTATTTTTAACAAACCCGATGCGTTTAATACCGATGTATTAGTGCTGGCTTGTACTCACTTTCCACTTATCAATGCAGAAATCAAAAATGCCCTTCCCCACCACGTTACCGTCATTGATTCTGGATTAGCGATTGCTAATCGAACGCACTCATTGTTGAAAATCGAACACCAAACGTGTAGCCCGATACTCGATCCAGAAATAACGTTTTACACCACTGGGAATGTAGATTCAGAACAAGCGAAACAAAGCAAAATTGAAGCACTGCTTCAGTGCTCCATTAAATTTAAGCAGCTGTTATTGTAATATTTTTAGCTCATTTTCTTTTAAAACCCGTTTTCAAAGAAATCTAAATGATTACCCTAAAAGACACCCACGAAATAAATGCTATGTACCATCGCGGATTGTTAAATATTGGATCTTAACAGGCCGCTATTGCGGCCTTTTTTGTATCAGCTACTTCCTGAAGTGCTTGTCTTCGCATAAAATTCGGCCCGTTTACTGGTGCGCATGAGGCGCAAGTTATCGGTGTAAAAGGTGTAGTTAAATGGAACTTTCGATTCGCAGTTTATTCACTGCAGCGGGCATGATGTTGTTATCCTCTTTAATGGTTATTCCTGCGGCAAGCGCTGCGGGCAAAGCCGTCCATCCCACTGTCGATTTACCAAATGGCCAATGGCTTAATTTTCACCAAAAAGACAATCAAGTGTGGAGCGAAATGTCCGACGGCGATGCGCCCGGGGTACATCTTGATGATTATGGTGCGGCTGAAATTGTGGCCGTTTTTTACTATGACTTTGATAAGGGTGGCGACAAAGAAGTCGTGGTCATGCTTAAAGATGCTGATGGCCAGCATTTACGGGGTTATGGTTTTGAGGATTCAAAGCTCACTAAGCTGCCACGCCTTCAAGTTGTGCTGGATGAAGTCGCCCCGACGTTATCGTCATTTACCGTCAGCGACACCCGCAAAGTGTTAAACCAAATTCCGCCGCAGCAATATCGCATGACCTATGATGTTGAGGCGATTGAAGATCCTGCCATTAAAGCGATTATCGATGGATCAACCAAGCTCAAACCAACCTTAATCGGCTATCGCAATGCTAAAGGTTTACCCGCCGATGTGAAAACCGCGGACGAATATAAATTACGTTACCCCCTCACCCGCAAAGATAAAGATGCCCAAGGCCGCGAGCATCAATACAGTTTAGTGACCCACTTTTATCGCAATGATTATCGCGAACAACAGGGCAGTTTTGTGTTGGTGAGCGTTGTCTTTGAAGCCGATGATGTAGACTGGCTAAACAGCAGTGAGGGTGAGATCCCAAAAACGGGCCCAGCTTATGATTACATGAATCTCGGTGGTTCTTGGGCTGGACTTGCGCTTGAAAGTCATTATGCCCAAGGTGTGCTCGATGGCCCCTATACCGCCTACGATAACCGTAATGCCAATATCATGTTGAATGGTCAGTACAAACAAGGCAAAAAAGTCGGTAAATGGATGGAGGCTGACGGCCAAGCAAGCTATTGGGAAGGTGAATATCTTGACGGTAAAAAGCAAGGTAAATGGATTGCACAGTCCATGTTCGATGAGGCAGATAACTACGGTTTTGCCCATTACAATCAAGGAGTACTCGATGGCCCCTATGAAATCTATGAGCCCGAATATGGCGCAGACACAGGTGATAAGCGATTGTTTGAAAAAGGCATTTATCGCAACGGCGTCAAAGACGGTGAATGGCTTGAGAGCAATGGCAATAAAGGTCACTATCAAAACGGCATTAAACAAGGCCCTTGGGTAGATAAAGTCTCGCTTGGCGAATACCGCAACTATGTGGGTAACGGGGCTTACCTTGATGGCAAGCGCACTGGCCCTTGGGTATTTAAAACTGACAAGAAATCACGGATCGAAGTGACTTATCTCAATGGATTACGCGAAGGTGAAGAAAAACTAATCAGCGATGAAAATGTGCTCTTTGCCAATAAGCATTATAAGCAGGGCCTGCTCGATGGCCAGAGTATTTGGTACTCAGCACAGGATGTTGCCAGTGGCATTAGACACTATCGCAAAGGTGAATACCATGGCATGCAGGCGATATTTGATCCTAACCATAATCACCGGCTTATAGAGTTAAATCATTATGAATATGACGAAACCCTGCCCGTCAAGCCCTCTCAGGACGAGTGCATAATGCGAGAAAATCCCTATAGCAATGACTGTAAGGACATACTGAATCCCCCCTTTAGAAATACGCCATCGATTAAGCATGGGGAACAATATTATTATGATAGTAAAGGAAAATTATACAAATTTTCTGACTACCATCATGGCAACCTCATCAAAGAATATGAATTCGATGAAGAGGGGCATGTCCAAAAGCTGCAAAATAATGAACAGGGGCAAGACAGTCAAATCAGCATCCGCTACAAGAAGGATGGCGGTTATTCACTGTCCAATTACAGCGACAATGAGCAACGTGGCTGGACATATGAAATCGATAACAAGGATCGATTACTGTCCCTGAAGTATTACCACGATGGTGATAAAAAGGGGTTTACCATCAGCTATAACACAGATGGCAGTTATGCGATTACAGAAAGGTAAACATTAATATCGAACATCAGGCACTACTTATCCTTTTATCCTAATGGTTAACTCAAGGCCTTGAAGACAATGACCAGCAAAAAGGCAAAGTTTAAAATTGGGATATAGGGTAATGCGGATGCCCTTGATTAAATTGACCTATACCAGCCTAATTAAAGTGCGCTTTATTCAGGCTAAGTAAAAAATGGTTATTTTACCAATCACTTAGTTTGTTCTTGTTAATAGATGTAATGGTGCGTCATCACTTAAATAAATATCATCCACCAGATATAGCTTATTAGTACGGATCATCTGACGAATCGCCTCAACATAGGCGTGCCCACGCTCCGAATATCGGTCTAACGTCCCTGCAAGTGCAGAGCCTGTCACAGCTTGATTAGCTTGTCTTGATTGGGCACGAAAATCTCGCATCTTCTGATAAGCATTATGGGTATTCAAATTCAACAAATACCCTTCCACCGAAGCAAATGGTGTATCGAATCGTGCTAAACCATAATTGCCTAAACCTTGGCGCTTTTGCCTAGGTTCCATACCATTACCCTTGAAATCCCACTGCCCAAATAATGCATTACCTTCACGGGCAAATCGCGATGTGCCCCAACCGCTTTCTTTTGCCGCTTGAGCTAACACTAACGATGGCGGCAGGATATCCACCCTTTCAAGTAGCATTTGTCTTTGGGCTTCTAACAGCGGTTTATCTTCACTGCTTATTACTTTGTACTTTACCCCTAAGGCTAATAACGCAATATCATCGAGGGGGGCAGACATAATGACCTGTCTTTCTTGTAAAATTTTCTCATTCGCCAATAAGACTAAAGGGGCAATCATCCTAAGAAACACCATTTTCTTTTGCTTCACCGGGAGTTGGCTTGACACTGAACTCCAGCCCTCTCCCACGGCATCAAAGGTCAATCTAGGGACCGATTTATTACCATCACGAAAGCTTTCTGGCGTGTAATTAAGCGAGTCAAACAAGCCCATGAGTTCATCGAGAGAACTGATATTCAGACTCAGTTGTTTAGTCTCTGGATTGTCTAAGGATGGCTGCTCAAGCCTTTTTGGGGATGAGAAATGTTCAGCAACCGTTGGATTTGCAACAGCACCTTGATTCGCTTGCACCAAGGAAGTCGTCATCAGTTTTGGCAAACTCTGCATATGATGCAGAGCACTCTGACTGGCAACTAAAGGATTGGAAGCCGTCTGTGACTGAAAACCAAGAGCATCAACTGGCAGCCTATTCGAAATCAGCTTAGTCGCTAGCGTTTCTTGCACATACACCGAAGAGCATAAAACAGACAAAGCAATGAGTGCGAGCATAGCAACGGGAAGCTTAAACTTTATAAACATGGTATCTCTTTAACTGAGGTAAAACGGTAGCAATGGGATTAGCCAATACATCGGGGGGTAAGGTAACAGTAAAAACCTGACAGTTTGCTTAATAGATATACAAAATGACCTATTACGGTCATTTTTTAAGGAGAATAGGACGAGCGCCTTCTTGGCCGCCTCTTGACCCAATGTCAGCAATTAAATCCAACACCTTGATTTATTTAAACTCAATATGAAAATAGCGAGTGTTCACTCGCCAATAGAGCTTGACGAAATAGAATCAACTTATTCCAGAGCCAGCAAAACGAGGTAAAGCCTCTTCAAGATAGGCGACGCAGGTGCGGAGTTTGGCAGACGTTTCTAATCGTGAAGCATAAATTACATGAATTTCAGCGGATTGATGATACTCGGGGAGTACTCTGACTAATGTGCCACTTAAGAAATCTTGCTGTAAATCCCAGATGGAGCGCAACATAATACCGTGGCCTTTAAGGCACCACTGCTTAGCGACTGTGCCATTGTTGGTCATCAAGGAAGCCGCTAAATCAACCGAGGCTATGCCAGTCGCACTTTCCAATCGCCACACTCTATGGTTTTGATCGCGCTCGCGGATCCCTATGCACTTATGCTCGGCTAATGCCGCGAGATTGTTTGGCATGCCATGCGTGTCGATATAGGTCGGCGATGCCGCCAATACCCGATAATTACTCGCAAGACGCTTAGCTATCATTTGCGGTGGCAATTCGCCACCGACACGGATCTCCAGATCAAAACCTTCAGAGACCAGATCGACTGGGCGGTCGAGCAACTCTAAATCAACTTCTAATTCGGGATAGTGGAACACGAGGTCTGAAATAATCGGCGCAATACAGTGGCTGCCAAATCCTGTGCTAGTTGCGATACGTAATCGCCCCCGTGGCACTTGCTGCTCTAAGCTAATTTCAAGGCTCATTTGCTCCATGGTATCGAGCAAACGTTCAGACCATTCCAAGGCAATCTTGCCCTCTAAGGTGAGACTGACACTTCTGGCAGAACGCAGAAACAAGCGCACTCCGAGCGCTTTTTCTAATAGGCCAATGCGTTTACTCACATACGCTGGAGAAAAAGATAATTGCTCCGCAGCGGCTGTAAATCCCCCGCTTGTAGCGGCGATAACAAAGACTCGTAAATCTTCAAGTGGCGGCAGTTGGCTCACGATTCGTAATCCTTAACAAAACATTTAGCCTATTCATACACGATACGAATATGGAATAACATACAAAAAACGCAGAATCCCCTATTGGAGTCGAAGATGTCTAAGGTAAAAATCGCCGTAATTGCCGGAGATGGCATAGGTACTGAAGTGATCCCCGAAGGGATACGCACACTCGAAGCCGCAGGAAAAATCTTAGGTGTGGCGTTTGAGTGGACCTACTTCGACTGGTCCTGTGAAACCTACCATAAAACCGGTCGCATGATGCCAGAGGATGGACTTAAGCAACTAAAATCCTTTGATGCCATCTACTTAGGCGCTGTTGGATTTCCAGGAGTTCCCGACCATATTTCACTCTGGGGATTGCTGCTACCGATCCGCAGAGCCTTTGAGCAATACGTGAACCTTAGGCCTATTCGGTTATTTGAAGGCGTGCCCTGCCCACTCGCGGGTAAAAAGCCCGGCGATATCGATTTTTATGTAGTACGTGAAAACGTGGAAGGCGAATATTCCGCCGTCGGCGGCATTCAATATGAAGGCACTGAACATGAGATTGTCTCCCAGCAGAGCATTTTTACCCGTCGTGGCACAGATCGCATCTTAAAATATGCCTTCGATTTAGCCCAAAGCCGCAAAGCAAAGCACTTAACCTCGGCGACCAAATCCAATGGCATATTTCACTCTATGCCCTATTGGGATAGTCGCGTCATGGAAATGGCAAAACAGTATCCAAATGTTAAAGTCGACCAATATCATATCGATATTCTGACGGCCAATTTCGTGCTGAAACCCGAGCATTTTGACGTGGTTGTTGGCTCAAATTTGTTTGGCGATATCCTGTCTGATCTTGGCCCTGCGTGCACTGGCACTATCGCCATTGCCCCTTCGGCGAACATCAATCCAAACAAGGAATTTCCGTCGATGTTTGAGCCGGTTCATGGGTCGGCGCCGGATATTGCAGGCCAAGGTATTGCCAATCCTTTAGGGACAATTTGGGCAGGCGCTATGATGATGCAACATTTAGGTTATGGTGCAATACACGACCTGATACTCAGCGCGATAGAAAACGTATTGAAAGATAAGCAGTCTTTAACCCGCGATATGGGCGGAACAGCGAATACTCGGGAGCTGACCGATGCGGTGATCGCTGCGATTAGTCGCAATTAAAACGTACATTAAAACCTAATGCTAAAAGCCCTTTAACATTATGATTGAAAGGAGTTTAGACTATCAAGCCGCTGATAATAAATGCATTAATAAGCTAGCCAGTTAATGCATTTATTAAAGGCCCCTCCTTACAGCGGCATTCTGTACTCAATGACTCCCGGTTTTTCACCAATCCAGTTATAGAGTTTTTGCGCGGTTAAATTTGTTTCCTGTGTATGCCAATACAGGCGCGCGCACTTGTGTTCAATGGCCGCTTGCTTTACAAACTCAATCAATTGTTTTCCAACATGTTGACCCCTTGCCGTTGGGGCAACAAACAAGTCTTCAAGATAACAATAATCCGTTTCGGCCCAAGTAGAACGATGAAAAACATAGTGCACAAAACCGAGTAAGTTTTGGCCCTCTCTTGCGACGGCGCAATAAATGGGTTCTTGGTCATCAAAGAATCGGCGCCACGTGGCTTGGGTGGTCGCTTCTGATAACGCCACTTTGTAAAAAGTCTGGTAATCACGCCAGTGTGGTAACCAGAGTGAATAGTCCGTTTCTTTAACCATATCAATGGTTACTGTTAGTGATTGGCTGGACATTAGTGCACTCCTTGAAATTAAGTAAATGGTCTCAGTTTTACTGAAGCAAGATTCTAGATTCAATTGTGGTACCGCATAAGGTACACTTTTTGTATTTTCTACAGTACCAGTTAGCAAATGAAAAAACCTCAATCCAATTTCCCTCACTTGCAACTCAAAGATGGCATCCTCAAAGATCAGCTTTATCATGCGTTTAGAGAGACCATTCTTGATGGACGTTTACATCCTAGAATGAAGCTCCCATCCAGCAGAGCCTTGTCGGAAACCATGCAGATTTCACGTAACTCAGTACTGCAAGGGTTTGAGCGCCTGATTGATGAAGGCTATCTGCTGACTAAACCGGGCTCGGGCACTTATGTGTCAGATACCATTCCCGATGAACTGATCGATATTTCCAACAGCTCCCGAGAAAGTGCTCAAGCCTTTGATTCCAATGTAGACATTAATCCACAGTTAATAGAAATGGCGCGACTGAAAGCGAAGGGAAATACGGACCACAGCCATAACATGCTTAATATTGGCGTCGGATGTGTCGATCTTTTCCCGCACCAACTTTGGGGGCGGCTGTTAGGCCGAGTTTGGCGGCAATCGCGTAAAACCTTAGGTAAATCAAACCATAGCGCAGGGTATTTGCCGTTGCGTGAGGCGATAAGTGACTATGCGCGTTCGACCCGCGGCCTCAATTGCACACCTGAGCAGATCATCATAGTCAATGGAACTCAGCAGGCCATTAACCTCACAGCGCAGGTACTACTCCAACAGGGAGATGAAGTCTGGCTTGATGAACCTGGATATGATGGCGCTTTAGGCGCTTTTCTCTCGCAAAATATGCGGGTTCGTCCTGTGAGAGTTGATGATGAGGGCACAAATATTGCCGATGCGATACAGCGGTGGCCCGCAGTGAAACTGGCTTTTACCGCGCCCTCACACCAATTTCCCCTCGGCGGGATGCTAAGTCTGCCACGACGATTGGCCTTACTCGATTGGGCCGCTGAGCAGAGTAAATGGATTTTAGAAGATGACTATAATAGCGAGTTTCGTTATAGCGCCCGCCCAATTCAGGCACTGCAGGGACTCGATAAACAACAGCGGGTGATCTACGCAGGCACCTTTTCCAAGATGCTGCTGCCTGAATTGCGACTCGGCTTTTTGGTGGTGCCCCCTAAACTGATACAGGCTTTCCAGTTGGCAAAATATTATGCCGATACGCACACGGCTCACCTAGAGCAAGCAACATTAGCGTTGTTTATCGCCGAAGGACATTACGCGCGGCATGTTCGCCGAGTGAGAAAAGCCTGCTTAGCGCGCCAAACGGCGTTAATCGCGGCAATTGAGCAGTATCTGCCCGACAAATTGTCCGTTCAAACCTCTGACTCAGGTATTCACCTCGTATGTTGGCTAAAAGGCAACTTAACCGAAGAGGAAGTGATCAATAAATGCCGCCAACTCAGTTTAGGTGCACAGCCTTTGTCTCGATATTGCCAAGCGCCCTATCCAAGGCAAGCAATCTTACTGGGCTATGCCGCTCATACGCCTGATGAGCTGCGGGAAAGTATCAAAAAACTGGCGCAGATCCTTTAATATCCAAGCTTAAAAAGCCTGAAAGAAAATCCCGAAAGCACTGAAGATAGCAACAAACCATGTGAGGGATCTTAAGGTGCCTTTGTTGGCAAGATAGAGGATGTGATACACAAAGCGGGCGCCGACATGGACGATTGCGAGCCACTCAGTGGTGGGATTTACTTTGCCGGTAGCAATCACCACTAATACGGCTAGGCCAAACACCAGCAATGATTCAAAGGCATTTTGATGTCCCGCTAAAGCGCGAGCGCCAAAACCGGTTAGCTGTGCTTGCTGAGCACGGGGATGATTATTATCGTAACCACCCGCCTTTGCCATAGCCCAAGCCACTGGACCTTTCGCAAGATATGGCAATAACATGGCGACAAATAAGCAAATAAGTAAGGTATTCATGGGGTAATCTTCCTTTGATTGTTGTTTTGAGCTCTACTGTTTGAGTTCTACTGCTATAAGTGCCTAAGTTACAAGTGTATTGGTTAGCGCCGTTATTTCACCATATACATGCCTTCACTTGCGGGACGACTAAATTTAAAGCCAAACTTTTCATAGAGTTCAGGCACATCCGCCATCAGGGTAATATACGCGCCCTCAAAAGCCTCACGATCTAGATAAGCCATGATGTGCTGCATAATAAGCCGCCCTAATCCCTTACCTTGATGCTCAGGATCCACTGCGATATCGACAATTTCGAAGTTGAGCGCGCCGTCACCAACCACACGCCCCATACCCACAGTCTGCCCGGCAAGCTTTATTTGCACGCCATATAAACTCCTTGGCAAAGCCTTGATGGCGCCCTCCAATGGTCTAGGGCTTAAGCCAGAAATCTGTCGTAGGCGAACAAAATCATTGGCTGAAACAACCTCCTCAAGCACTTGGTACATGATATTTCCTATTGTTTTTATTCACTATAATTATCTTTCTATCACCTCAAGCTCAAAGCCTTCATCCAGAGTCGGCGGCTGAAAATAACCGCTCACATGCCAGAACATCGCCTCGGTATCGAACATAGCGCGCTCAGGGTGGCTTTGTCTGCGTTTATCGAGTTGACTCAAACAAAGCGCATCACTGTGATTAAGATAAATAAGTTTATGGGCGGCGCAATCAGTAAAAATGCTTCGAAACCACAGGCGCTGATTGATAGTATTCGCGGGAAAGTCCATGACCACAGAAACACCCGAACAGAGCAGTTCCTGCACATGCTTTTTAAGCAAAGGCTTAAGGCGAGCGGAATAGCTCAAGTAAGTATCAAAATCTTTAATTTCATCGGGATATAGCGCCGCCAGCCATGCGTCTTCCGAGATTAAAATACCGTTTTCGGCCTCTGCAAGTTGTCGCGATAAGGTTGATTTACCTGCGCCCATTTTGCCACAAAAGAATATTAACGTACCTTTACTGACCAATTGTCCTAACGCATTCTGCTGTGTCATCTTCACTCCTTGATTACTGGTCTTTTATCTCAGCCGACGATTTCACTCGCTATGACACCAATGAACTACAGTACAGAGCATCACATAAAGCATGAACACCGAGCAAGACTTGGGACGAGTTTAAGGTAATAAAATCCCATTACATTAATGACTATGCAGTGTTTAGACAGCAGACGTTTACCGCTATTTACGCATTCCACCGTTAGCTTTTTTTGAGATATTACATCTCTTCGCCCGCTTAGATCGCCTCGCTCTCTGAGCCCTACCCTTGCCTTAAACCAGGGCAAACCAAAGCATTTAACTCGAAGAATAAAACAATAAACCACATTATTAATCTAACAATTAAGCACTAAAGTAGTAATTTACGCTTAGCAATAAAAACATTACCACCATTCATGCTATGACATTAATTTAGGCGTATGCTAGGGTAAGAATGAAAGGATAACCGTCATAAGTGCAAAGGAGGCTCTATGAGCACTGTCGTTCCACGTACCGTCACTTCCCCTAAAAAATTCATTATCGGCAAGGGCCTATTAGCTCAAATGCATGATTATGTTAAGGACTTTGGTGACAATGCTTTTATCATCTGCGATGAATTTATCCTCAGCCGCGTGAAGAATGAAGCGGTCGCTGGGCTAGATCAAAATGGGATCAGCAGCCACCTCGAAAAATTCAACTATGAGTGCAGCGAAGCCGAGATAAAGCGCTTAGGCGCGCTGGCAGAACAGCATCATACCAACGTTATTGTTGGAGTTGGCGGTGGAAAAACCTTAGATACCGCCAAAGCCGTCGCCTTCTATCAAAAACGGCCTGTCATCTTGTACCCCACAATTGCTTCAACCGATGCGCCCTGTACTGCACTTGCAGTAATCTACTCCGAAACAGGTGAGTTTGAACGCTATCTGTTTCTGCCACAGAACCCAGATGCTGTCGTTGCCGACACTGCCATTATCGCCGCGGCTCCGGCCCGATTTTTTGCGGCAGGCATAGGCGATGCACTGGCAACCTATTTTGAAGCTCGTGCCTGCTATCAATCGGATGGCGTCAACCTAGTCCTGAAAAAGCCTTCCCGCACAGGGCTGGGATTGGCCCAACTTTGTTATCAGTTACTGACTGAAAATGTTGAAGCTGCTATGGACGCCGTTAAAAACAAAATAGTCACACCTGCGCTAGAGCAAACCATTGAAGCCACCATCTATCTCAGTGGTGTTGGTGCAGAAGCGGGCGGGTTAGCCGCCGCCCATGCCGTAAACAATGGTATGTCAGCGGTGGCAGACTTACATAAAGCTCAGCACGGCGAGAAAGTCGTCTTTGGGCTGCTAACTCAGCTCGTGCTCGAAAATGCCCCCAAAGCCGAAATCGATAACGTTATCCGCATCATCAAAACAGCGGGACTGCCGCTCACTCTCGCAGATTTAGGGCTGAAAACCTTTATCGAGACCGAATGGCGCAAAGTGGCTGAGATAGCCTGTGCTGAGGGCGATACTATGGGCAATATGCCAATGAAGTTAACCGCAGATGATGTCTATCAAGCCATGATAGCCGCCAATGCCATGGCTGAACGCTATAAAACAGCTGAAGCTTGTTAACCGTAACAATATGACGTGTACTCCGTAGGTGGCAACAATCTGATTTTATTAATTAATACTACTGAAATAGTTCCTGCTGCCACACGAGTTTACCGTTCATCCTAGGCTTCCTTGCCACATATCAATGGCAAGGAAGTCCACAACAAACAAGACATTTCCACCCTCGATGCCAAAGCTGGCATTTACGCTCTATTTGTTAAACGCTTGGAGGCACATATGGCTTATGCAACAACCAATCCCTTTACGGGAAAGCTCATTAAAGAATTTCCAAATGCAACAGATACCGAAGTCACACAGGCGATAGAATCCGCCCATCAGGCATTTTTAAGCTGGCGAACCACTCCCTTTGCCGACAAGGCCGCAATACTGTCTAAGGCAGCGAAGATCCTCAGAGACAACAAGTCGAAATACGCCAATCTACTGACCTTAGAAATGGGCAAGGTCACAGCAGAAGCCGAAGCTGAAGTCGAACTGTCGGCGCAAATTTTCGAATACTACGCCGAACATGCCGAGCGACTGCTGGCACCGCAAAAACTGCCGGTTGCCGATCCCGCCGAAGGTGAAGCGATACTGGTTAACGAACCGCTGGGCGTATTATTGGCTATCGAACCTTGGAACTTTCCCTACTACCAAATTGCGCGCATCTTAGCGCCGCAGCTTGCCGCCGGAAATACCTTACTACTCAAACATGCATCCAACGTGCCCCAGTGCGCTGCGGCCTTTGAAGGCTTAATGCGCGATGCCGGACTGCCCTCAGGTGCATTCCAAAATCTGTATGCCACCCGAGAGCAGATAGAACAGATCATCAATTCGCCCAAAGTGCATGGTGTTGCGCTCACGGGATCTGAAGATGCGGGATCGATCATTGCCGCTCTGGCAGGTAAGGCACTGAAAAAGTCCACCCTAGAACTGGGTGGCGCAGATGCCTTTATCGTACTTGAAGATGCCGATCTGCCTAAAACTATCGACTGGGCTGTGTTTGGCCGTCACTGGAACGCGGGACAGGTCTGTACATCATCTAAGCGGATGATCTTAGTTGAAGCCATTTACGATGAATTTATGAAGGGTTATATCAAGGGGATAGAAGCGCTAAAAGCAGGCGATCCTATGGACTCGGCCACTACGCTAGCGCCGCTGTCTTCCCAAGGCGCGGCCGATGAGTTGAAGCAGAAGATCCGTGATGCCGTAAAACACGGCGCAACCGCGACCGAAGTGGGTCCTAAAGTGCCGCAGCAAGGCGCCTTTGTGCAGCCAACAATACTGACAAACCTGACGCCAGATAACCCCGCCTACTATTGGGAATTCTTCGGCCCTGTGTCCAGTATCCACAGGGTGAAGGATGAGCAAGCAGCGATTGCCATTGCCAATGACTCGCCCTTTGGATTGGGTGGCTCAGTGTTTACCGCCGACACCCAACGCGGGCTGGCGGTCGCTAAGCAGGTTTCCACAGGCATGATGTTTGTTAATCATCCAACTATGGTCAAGGCCGACTTACCCTTTGGTGGCGTGCGTCGCTCAGGTTATGGCCGCGAGTTGATTGATTTAGGATTGAAAGAGTTTGTAAACCACAAGCTGATTAATGTGGTCGACATCAACGCGCCTTTCTAAACGCTTAGAAAATAGCAACATCTGACTAAACGCCTGACGGAATAATCTGTCAGGCGTTTTATTTAACGTGCTTTATCCAAGGCATCACATAAGGCTTGAACGCCGAGTAAAGCTCTGGGCGTCGCGCGATGTAATAAATCGGCATTGAGTTGATAAATATGCTGTTTCTTCACGGCAGGAATTTCTGGCCATTGGCGCCAATCAACCCCTTTCACATTACCTTCTTCTTCACTCTGTAAAATCACTTCGGGCAAGGTCAGCAAGACGTTTTCTAAACTGACTTGCGGATAATCACTGGCGGCATCGTAAAACACATTTTGTCCATGGCACACACTGATGATCTGTTGGATCCAACTGTTTTTAGAGACTGTCATCAATGGGGTCGACCAGAGTTGATAAAATACCTTAGGTTCTGATTTTTTAGCATTTTCAACCCGCAATCGGATAAGCTCAGCGCGATAAGCGGCCGCAGCCTTGCTTGCTTCTTCAACATGCCCCGTAAGTTGGCCTAACTCTTCAAGCTCCTTGGCGACGCCTTCTAAGGTTTTAGGATCGCTGCCATAAAGGTTAAATCCTAACGTCCTAAGCTGGTTGATATCTTCGGCTTTATTACCCGAATCCCACACCACAATCAGATCGGGATTAAGCTCCATCACCCGCTCCATTTGAATGCCATAGTAACCACCAATACGCGGGATATTTTTTGCCGCCTCGGGATAATCCGCATAATCGGTTGCGGCCACAATCGTATCGCCCGCACCTATGGCGTAAAGCATTTCCACCGCATGGGGAGAGAGCGCAATAATGCGTTTAGCGGGCTGCGCAAATACGCTATGGGGAAGAAACAGACTGAGCCCAAAAACGAGTCCAGCTAAGTGTCGCTTAATCATGATATGCCTTAGTATTTATCCCCAAACCGCCTGAAGATGCAGGCGTAGTCTCTTCAGGTCACTTGGGGTTATAGAGTTAAACTAGCTGCTCTGGCCAGCCATAGTGTTCGATATAAGTTTGTAGATTCTTCGGGCGATACTGAGGATCTTGATCCCAGCGGGCCTTCACCGAATGATGCAAAAGTACTGGGACTTGCTCAGGGTCGAGTGGTCGCAAATATTCCTGTTTTATCCGATAAAAACTGCGTCTCGAGTTATGTAAGGTCGCAAGCGGATTTGGATGCACACTCGCGGCTAAGTGTGGCTCTAAGCTTAAATTAAATTTCTGCGCCTCGGATATCATCCACAACAGTGCAATATCCGACAACAATGAACCGTCTTTATCGGGTTTATAACTGCCGCCAATATTGCTATGGGCGCCCGCAAACCACACTTGCTGCATGTCCATATTGTCACGCAGTTGCCAAATGGTCGGCTCAAAATCACTGCGATGTTCATCTATGGCTAACGCATGACGGGCAACGCGCACATTGCGGCCAATTTTAGTGTCGTAAAACTCGTCTTTATCTTCGAACAAGCCTAAAAATGAAATAGGGATCCCCATAGCACCCACGGTATCCCACACGCCAACAAACTTGATTTCCCGAGATTCATGACTGTATCTCGCTCTAAATTCGAGGGATTTTTCACCATCAGGCGCAAAGGGCGCACTGCTTTTTTTATAGTGGTCGAAAGCTTGTTGAATCAACGCCGCATCGGGACGTTTGAGTATGCCGCAGTTATTAATCAAGCCACACAGGCAACGCACTGTGTAAGCACCACGACTAAAGCCAAAGAGATAAATCTCATCGCCGGGGGAATAGTTTTGCACTATGTAGCGATACCCATCCATGATGTTTTTATGCAAACCGCGCCCTGTTGCGCCACCGATGGTTTGATCGTAATAGGAACCCACGCCCCAATCATAAAATACCTGTTGGGGTTTACCATCTGCCGCTATCGGGCTGATAGCACGCGCAAGGCGCAGCACATTGGTGGGGAAATCGACCTTAAGATCTTTCTCGGGCCGATTCCAAGTCCCATCGGCACAAATCACGATACGTTTATTCATAGGATCATCCTTGAGTCACTGATGCCCAATCTCGCAGGTAAAAAACTGTCGATAAAGACGCTAACGGGTTTTACCAAGGAATAACAGCCTCGCTATCCTTGTTTGCTGGCGATTCAAGGCGTTAAAAGCTCATCTTGCTTTACATGCTAACGTCACAGCAAAAAACCTATAGTGACATAAAAACCTAATCTGACAAATTAGAACAATAAGATGCCGCTACAGTTTGCATATGTAATGTTCGTTTAACAAGAGTTGGACAGAGGAGCGTTAAATATAGAAAGGCTAATATCACTAAATGACTTATTGCTTAGTTATTAAATGCAGGCCCCCTATTGAAGGTCGATCCATGGTATTTGCTCGACGACATTGTGAATAGAAACCTAGGGTTTCTAAGCTTATGAACGAGAGCCATGGATGGCGAACTGGCAATTAAACACGGATGTTGTCCAAGCCGCTCGACCGCCCCGACTTATAGGTTTGCCATGCCATTTGCTCGTCGACTCGCAGCCAGTCCATCCTTGGATGCTCGACCGCCCCGTCCATGGGGCGGACGGTCGTCTCGCAAATCACCACGGCTCACCGTTTTGGCTTTAGCGTAACCTGTAGATTTAAAAGACATACGCAACACAGTTTTGAGACATTTCCGTGTTAAAGCCTTAACTCTAACGCGTCTGTTTCGGATAAAGATTTCTATAGGTAACGCCGCCAACACGGGCCGAGCGATAGCGAGGTCCAGCCCGCGTTTTTTTGCGGGCGATGTGCTTGGCCTTGTTAATGGTTTACTCACTATGAACCACGACCATTTCGCCATCACTGTTTCTTTGCATGATTGTTCTCCCGATGTAGCACTGTGCTATTGGAGATAGTAATTCGATAAAATCAGCGATTTTTAGCATATATAGTTCCTTCTTCTTGCTGCGATCCGAGTTGAACAGAATGCCTTCGATATTATCTTTTGACTTGAAAGCGAATAAAAACGTATAGCTATGTATTATTTGATTAATAACATATGAGAACGGTTTTGTTATTTCTTGTGGCTGCTCAACTTCGTATAAATCGCCTACTCGATGCCAATTTAGCAGATCTACAGTTTTCCCTTTATTTTTATAGGAATACAACTTCACTTGGCATTCGAAAATCTCTTTTGTAATCTTATTAGCTTCTGCCAGCTTCCTAACGATATAGCAAGACAGCATTACTCTTTTTTCTAAAGCAGCAAAGGAAGCTTCCCTCCAAGTCGTCTGATGCAGCTTGTTGTGGAAGAATTCGACGTTCTTCTGTAGGTCATTTTTCCAGTATTGTGATTCAGAGATCATTGCTTTTGACCATTAACGCTTTGCCAAGGGGCAAATGCGAACGTTGTTGGGCGAAGCCCAGTGAGTATTTGTCCCCGCCGCGCTTTTTGCGGCGAATTTAGGCAACTTGTTATATGCCACTTTTACCCCAGTCATCTAGCACTTCTTGAAAGCTTTCAGCTACATCATTGGCATTAATATCAAAACAAGAATATCCGTATCCCAAAGCTACAATATCTTCTCTTACGTCTTTAATAGTATTCGCATTTTTAACGATTAGCATGCCTTTACGTGCACCATAACCTTCAATTAAGGCATCAATGACATATTTTTCGCCATTAACGCTTAAATGAAACGGCGCAAGGATAGTAAGTTGGTAACGTTCAGTTAGAAGTTTAATCGACAAGCCTAATCTCCCTGTGGCATATAACGCCTTTATAACGGGCAGCCTGTGGCGAAGCCACGCTTTAGGCTGTCCAGCCACGAAGTGGCGTTCGTTGATAAACTTGTTATAGGTTTAGTGGATAAAGTGTAAATGACTTATCTCCTTTTCGATTTACTAACCGATAATTTCTTTGAGCATCACAGACTTGAACCACCCAAACATAGTCGAATAACCCCGGCTCTATATTGGCCCCTGTTGAGTCAATGTCTTTGATAGGATCATATTTTCTAGTTTGGAGTACTTGAAGTGAATTGCACTCTTTACTGTTAATGGCCTCCATTAGAGCGATGTAGTCTAGAGACCATTGCACATCAGCTTCGTTTAGCAGGCTGCTTGTAACAATACGACTCCCATTACCTTTCCATTTCTCACGAATCTCTGAAAGCAAACCTTCAGAGACGCTCATATTTTTACCATTTAGGTTAAATACATGAGCGTCGCTAGACAAAGACTCTTTATTTGTAGCGCAACCAAATAGAGAAATAACTAACAGAGTAAAAATACACTTCTTCATGATTGACCTATAACGTTGAGCGCATGGGCGCCGCGTAGCGGCGTCCCAGCAGCCGAAGGCTGCAAATGACGCGAATTATTATATTTTTAATCTGGATCAAATTGAAACAAGGATTCGCCACAATTACGACAGGAAAACCTTAAAAAATAGTGCAATTCGTCGTCTTTACCTCTCTGTATATCTGTAAGCTCACGCTCGTCTAAATAGCTAGTTTGGAATAATCGTTCTTTTTGCTCAGCAGAAATATTCTTTATATCTTTCACAGTGCTTATTCCATGATATTCACAGAAATCACCACAATGATTTGGCCATTCAATTTCTTGATAACTTGAAAACCCAGGAGTTCGGTGAAGCAATTCATCGAAAGCACTTTCGCTACATTCTATCTCTTGTGGATTGCTAGGATCGATAATTGCCGGCATCAAAGAGACAAACTCAATTCCGAACATTTTAGCTGCACCACCATCGGCAATGCACCAAGGACAGATTGAGTCTGGCCTATTTTTACTATAAATAGAACCTGAGTAAACGTACCCCTGCTGATGCTTGCAGCAATCACATGAGTTTTTACTCTCTACTATACTCCCAGTTTTTATCGGATCGGGATGGTATTTAAACTTGGGAAAGATCATAACTTACCTTAGAAATATAACGCCGTGCTAAGACGCGCGCGCTTTTCGCGCGTCGGCTCTTGAGCACCTTGTTATGAGCCTTTAACGTAAATAGCACTTATATTAGGCTCCATGTATGGTTGATTTAGACAGGTTAGTAAATCTCGAGCATGCAACCTTAGTGCCTTAAAATCATCGCCGGATTTCATTTGCTCAATCATTTCTTCGTAATCCGATGGCAATTCAATGTTCTCTAATGCCTCGTCTAGAACTTGTACTTTAGAATATTGTTCTTTCGACAATAAACCAGCACTAACAACCAACCCTAAAGTATCCAACGATACTGCATTAAGAACTTCATCAGGAAGGTGCACAAATTCAGGCAAACGTCTTTCTTGAACCTCAAATTCGCTAGATATCAGGCGAAGCCCTTCGATTAACTCACCGTACCAGTATTCAGCACTTTCTCTATCAGTGGTCATAGCTCATAACATTTTATTAGTGCGCATGCGCGTTTACCTCATTAGACCAGTGAAAATGCGCACAGTTAACTACCTGTATGCAAAGAACTTATCAGTTTTTTATCAAATACACCATCCGGAAAAACGCGCATGCGCGTTTTCCAAACCTATTAACTAATTTTGGAAAAATATATACAAATGATTTTAAAGGGTTTTGTTAATTTCATGCTGGATAAACGCGTAAAAAAATGAGCTTAAAAACACTCAAAAGCATCTAAATTTAAATACGACTGTACCCATACATTGTTAGTCGCTTTACGGTAGGGCCAAACATTCGTTAAATAGATGAGATTTTGTAGGGCAATTTATTCGTCCGTTTTCGACTCACTAAATGAATGCTAGCAAGCTTTGGGGCAATAGCTTTTAGCTAAACGAACAGCAGAAGTGTTAGTTGAGATTGGCATTGTTGCAACAGTGACCGTTGGCGACATGGATGTCGCCGTCGAGCCTATAGGGATATATTTACGGCGAGTCACTGGGGAAACAATGCCAATTCACGCAGCACAACTGACGACAAAGTTATCTTGCTTTGGGGCAAAAGCTTTTAGGCAAATGAACAGTTCAATAATCGCTAAGATTGTCACTATTGCAACAGTGACCGTTGGCGGCATGGCCGTTCTTTCACATCCATGTGATCGCGGCATTCGCACTTCCATATGCAGCAGATGCAGCAGATGCCGCCGCCGAGCCTCAGGGAGGCTTATTTTGAAAGAAATAGACGGCGAGTCACTGGGGAAGCAATGACAATTAATCCAACCACCTGACGACAAAGTTATCTTGCTTTGGGGCAAAAGCTTTTAGGCAAATGAACAGTTCAATAATCGCTAAGATTGGCATTGGTGTACCTGTGACCGTTGGCGACATGGCCGCTATTTCACATCCATGTGATCGCGGCATTCGCACTTCCATATGCAGCAGATGCCGCCGCCGAGCCTATAGAGATACTTATTTTGAAAGAAATAGACGGCGAGTCACTGGGAAAGCAATGACAATTCATCCAACCACCTGACGACAAAGTTATCTTGCTTTGAGGCAAAAGCTTTTCGCCAGATGAACAGTTCAATGGTCGTTAAGATTGCCATTGTTGCAACAGTGATCGTTGGCGGCATGGCCGCCATTTACTATCTGCCCAATATGGATATAAGAAATATCGCTTTATGGTTATAACAACACGCTCAGTTTAGTAATCAAAACCTTGCTGTGCCTTGATACCCGCTTCGAATGCGTGTTTCAACGGCTGCACTTCGCTAACAGTATCGGCTAATTCGATAATCGCCCGATGACAAGCGCGGCCAGTGATAATCACATGCTGCATGGGTGGACGATTTTTAAGTGCGCTGAGCACGCGTTCCACATCTAAATAGTGATAGCTCACCATATAGGTGAGTTCATCGAGCATCAGGCAATCTATGCTCTCATCTTGCAGCAGCTTTTCGGCGGCTTCCCAAGCGAGTACAGCGGCGGCGGTATCTTTTTCTTTATCTTGGGTTTCCCAGGTAAAACCTGTGCCCATTACATGAAACTCAACCCCTGCACCTTCGAGTAAATTACGCTCACCGCACTCCCAAGTGCCTTTGATAAATTGCACTACCGCGGCTTTTTTACCGTGACCGACGGCGCGGGCCACTGTGCCAAAACCTGAGGTCGATTTGCCTTTACCGTTACCGGTTAACACCAGCAGAATCCCCTTCTCCCCTTGGGCGGCGGCAATTTTAGCATCCACACCGGCTTTCACTTTCTGTTGGCGAGCCTTGTGGCGTTCGGCCTTGATTTGCGCTTGTTCGTTGTCGTTTTGTGCTGTCATGGTCTTCTCTTCACTCTGCTGCTAAAAATGTCTGCTTTTAAAACTTATGCTTCTAAAATTGGCTGTAATTTTTGCATGTCTAAATGCTCGGCTAACACATCGGCTAAACGATCGAGTTGCTGCTCACGTATTTGATTGATATCTATCGCCTTAGCATCGTTTAATCCCGCCCAGCGCAAAATCAACTGACACGCATCAGGGCTATCAAACAGCCCATGTAAATAAGTGCCAAGGATTTGCCCGTCATCGCTTTGCAGGCCATCAGCAAAGCTCACAGATGTGGATTCAGGGATTAACTGCAAGGGCACATTCGTTTGTTCAAGCCTAGGGATAAGATAGCTTGATTCACCGCAGTGGATTTCATAGCCCTGCACAGCAACCTTTTGCCCAAGTAACGTTAGCTCACCGCTCACTCGCCGTAACTGTTTTTCGGCTTTGAGTTCTGTGCTCAGCGGCAGGTAGCCAAGTCCTGCGGTATCACCCGCACTGTCTTCAATGCCTAAGGGATCGGCAATGCTTTGGCCTAACATTTGATAGCCGCCACA
Organism: Shewanella sp. NKUCC01_JLK; assembly: GCF_019345615.1. Lineage (NCBI taxonomy): Bacteria > Pseudomonadati > Pseudomonadota > Gammaproteobacteria > Alteromonadales > Shewanellaceae > Shewanella > Shewanella sp. NKUCC01_JLK. The sequence goes on from NZ_JAHKRD010000002.1 coordinate 53,471, forward strand.
AATGCCGAGCACTTTGCCGCCGTAACGCAGGTGAGTGGCAATATCTTTATCCCAGCCTTGCTGACGTAAAAAGGCTAAATCGGCACGCACATTCTTACTACCGGGTAAGATCAATACATCGGCAGCGGGCAAATGAGTGGCGTGACTCGCGGCTTGGGTTTGCAACGACACATAATCAAAATCAATATCGGGATGCAGCCGCAGCGGATCAAAATCCGTGTGATTACTGATCCTTGGGTACACTAATACCCGCACTTTTAAGCGGCTGTTAGCGCCTTTGGTCGGCGAGCTTATCAGCGCATCTTCGGCATCGAGATGTAAATCATGCAGATAAGGCAACACACCTAAAACAGGCTTTTGAGTATAAGCTTCAAGCCAATCGAGACCAGATTGCAACAGGCTAATATCGCCGCGAAAACGGTTGATCACAAAGCCCTTTACCCGCGCCTGTTCGGATTCAGATAACAGCGCTAAAGTCCCGACCAAATGGGCAAATACGCCACCTTTATCGATATCGGCAATGATAATCACAGGACAATCCACGGCTTCGGCAAATCCCATGTTGGCAATATCACCTTCACGCAGATTGATCTCCGCCGGACTGCCCGCGCCTTCAACCACTATGGTTTGATACTGACCGCTTAATCGCTCGAAGGATTCCAGCACAGCGCCAAGCGCGATTGCCTTGTAATCCTTAGATTTAGGTCCAAAAAAGGCCGAGGCTTCGAGTGTTGTCAGGGCTTTGCCATGAACGATAATTTGCGCGCCCGTGTCCGAGCTTGGTTTAAGCAGTATGGGATTAAAATCGGTATGGGGCTCAAGATAACAGGCCACGGCTTGCAAGGCCTGTGCGCGGCCAATCTCGCCGCCATCAATAGTGACAGCGCTATTGAGCGCCATATTTTGCGGCTTAAAAGGCGCAACCTTAATCCCCTGACGGGCGAGCAAACGACAAATGCCTGCCACTAAGGTACTTTTACCAGCATCCGATGTTGTGCCCTGCACCATCAAGACTTTTGCGCGACGAGGTGAATTAACCGCAAGCGTATTAATTGCTGGCGTATTAACTGCAAGAGTGTCAGCGGTATCGAGTGCATTAGCACAGGCTGTGTTGTCTGTGTTTGGAGAGGACATAGGTTTAAAAGGCTTATTCTAGTTTGCAGGTATAAAGATAAAAGCTCAGTCTCAACATCACTTAACTTAGTTAGATTAAAGTGGTTTCAATGCTAAGGGTAAACCAGCGACCACTAAGGTGACATTGTCAGCCAATGCGGCTACGGCTTGGTTTAACCAGCCCGCTTCATCGACAAATTGTCGGCTCAACTCACCTAAGGGCACTATGCCAGAACCGACTTCGTTACTGATCAAAATCACCACTCCCTCAAGCTCGACGAGGGAATCCACAAAAGCGGTTTTCTCGGCCTGCCAACTCGCATAAGCTTTATCGTCAGAGGTTGAAGTGGCAAAGGTGGAAACGGCAAAGTCAGTCGCATTCCACTCAGTCGGCGCGGGTTCATCATCGATGTTAATGTTCGATGCAAGTAATTGATTCGTTAACCAAAGGGTTAAACAGTCTACTAAAATCACTCGCCCAGGTTTTGCTAACCGTTTTAGCAGTGCAGTGAGGGCGAGCGACTCTTCAAACAATTGCCATTCGATACCATCGTCCGATCGTCCCGCTTGATGCTTGGCGATACGTGTCGCCATTTCATCATCTAGCGCCTGCGCCGTCGCCACATAGCAGGCATCGAAGCCAAGCGCAGTGTACTGACGCACTAAGGCTTCGCCGTAGCGACTCTTACCGCTACGGGCGCCGCCTAGGACGAGGTGGATCACAGTATGTTACCCACAACGAGTAATACAAAATAACACACGATTTCAGATATTTGCTGCGCCGCGCCTAAGGTATCACCCGTGTAACCGCCAATCTGGCGTCTAAAGATCACTATGATCAAACGGCGCAGTCCTATCATCACCAACAGCAATGACAATGCCGCTAACCCCTTGAGGAATAACAGCACTAATACGCCGCTGGCGATCAGGATAAGCAGCTCATTAATGCCTTGATGTTGCGATAGCGGCTTAGACTTACTGGTCTCGTCATCGCGGACATATTTTTCACTAAAGATGATACTGGCTGATACCACACGGCTCACTGTGTGCGCGACGATAAGTGCAGAACCCGCCACGACAGGATCGTACAGGGCCAACTCGACTAGCAACTGCCATTTCAGCAGCAAGGCCAACATCAGCGCCAGTGCGCCATAACTGCCAAGGCGCGAGTCTTTCATGATCCGCAGCTTGTCTTCAGCCGTCCAACCCCCGCCAAAACCGTCGAAGGTATCGGCGAGGCCATCCTCATGGAATCCGCCCGTGAGCAAGACGCCAACCAACATAGCTAAAAGAACAGAAACGCCGGCGGGGAGCCAGTTCTGCGTCAGCCAAAACACTATGGCGCTTAACAAACCGACCAGAAGACCGACGAGACCGAAATAACGGCTGGCCTTATTCAACTTATCGCTATCGACTTCGACCCACTTAGGCATAGGAATGCGGGTAAAATAGCCCATGGCAACTAAAAATAAATCTATCTCTTTGTGCCAGCTTTCGCGTTCTGACATAAAGCATCCTTAGTGAATTCACACTTGCTGCAAGGTTTAAAATTAAAACGGTTGGCTAAAAGGCTATTATTTTAAATAAGTAAAATAAGCGACTTAGCAGAGCACATCATACAACAGCCTCAATCCCCGCATCACTAAAACTCGCCATTTGATTGTAAAAATTTACTGAGGCTTGAATAAGCGGCAATGCCAACGCAGCCCCCGTACCTTCGCCTAATCTCAGCCCTAGGGATAATAAAGGTTTAGCCTGCAAAAATTCTAACATTCGCAGATGACCTTGCTCATCGGATTGATGGGCAAAAATCAAATAATCACGCACATTGGGGGCGATTTGCACCGCGACTAATGCTGCCGCTGTCGCGATAAAACCGTCCACGACCACCAGCATTTTACGTTCAGCGGCAGCTAACATAGCCCCCGTCATCTGCACAATTTCAAAACCTCCTAGGCAAGCTAACACTGACTTAGGCCCAGTTAAGGCGCTTTGATGCAGCAATAACGCCAGTTCAATCAGCATCAGTTTACGTTCTAAGGTTTCGCTATTAATGCCAGTACCACGGCCGACACAATCAATCACATCCAGCTGCATGATCGCCGCCATAATGGCCGCAGCAGAGGAGGTATTGCCTATGCCCATTTCACCAAAGGCGACTAAGTTACAACCCGCTTGATGGTGACGTTCAATCAAATCGCGCGCCATAGCAAAGCCTTTATCGACGGTTTCAAGCGCCATCGCGGGCTCTAAATGGATTGCACCCGTTCCAGCGCCAAGACGTTGATCGATAATACCTTCAACTCCTTCAACTGGCGTTAACATACCGCAATCGATCACTTCGAGCTTAAAGCCCACCTGCCGACAAAAAACGTTAATCGCCGCGCCGCCATGGGCAAAGTTTTGCACCATTTGGTGAGTCACTTCGCTAGGGGCAATCGACACACCTTCTGCGGCAATGCCATGATCCCCCGCAAACACTAACATGGTTGGATGGACTATTTTGAGGACATCCGTTTGTGGCTGCTCCGTTTGTTGCAAATCAGTCGCTTGCACGCGGGCAATCTGCAAGGCTAAGGATTCGAGCTGACCTAAGGCACCGGGCGGCTTAGTCTTAAGATCAATTTTCTGCAGAATCACCAGATCCTGCGCTTTACTCACAGGGCTTATTTGAAAAGACACGGCTGACTGAGACATCCACACTCCACTTTGTAATCTACATTAAATAACCACAACGCATCCCGCGTCTATGACGAACATGTCCAATTGTGCATTTCCAATCGCGGGTGGGATATCAACAGAAATACTGATTATCCCGCCAGCCTGCACTTACGACATGACTCTAGGATGACGACTTAACTCTGGGTTTACATCCTGACTAGGTGCCTACGGCATGACCTTGTATTTACGGCATGACTCTACGCTTACGCAAAATCAGCAAAAAGAACATGCTACCTATGGCGGCCGTGATAATGCCCACAGGCAACTCTTGATTACCCAATAGACAGCGCGCTAATACATCAATCCACACCATAAATAATCCGCCCACCAGCGCCGTTAATAAAATCGGCTGACGACCGGGAAACAGCATGCGCACTGTGTGGGGGATCATTAACCCGACAAAACCGATACCGCCACAGGTAGCCACCAAAATAGCGGTAATCAAGGAGCAGAGCAGCAACATATTGAGCCGCAGCTTAGGCACATTCACCCCTAAGGTATGCGCCGTTTCATCCCCCGCCTGCAACGCCATGATCTGCCGTTTCATGCCTAAAATAATGAATAAACTCGCGCCAATCACCAGTGTCGGCAGTACTAACAAGGACCAACTGGCCTTAGCGAAACTGCCTAAACTCCAAAACAGCACAGAGGCTGTCGCCTGCGGACTGGCGAAATACAGCAGCAGACTCGTTAATGCGCCGAACATAAAGGAGGTCGCCACACCAGAGAGCAGCATGCGCTCCACTTGACTATTGAGCCCTAAGCCTGACAAAGCAAGCACTATCAACACCGACAAACTCGCGCCAATAAAAGCGCCCAAGGGCAAGCTAAACCAAAGTAATCCAGACAAGGCACCCGAACCGCTAAAAAGCCCAGAATGTGCCGCCATGCCCGCATTATCAAAAAATCCAGAGCCAGTGAATAAGGTCAACATCACCACAGCGCCAAAGGACGCGCCAGAGCTAATGCCAAACAAATAGGGATCGGCGAGCGGATTGCGAGTCACGGTTTGCAACACACTGCCCGCCAGTGACAAACCCGCACCCGCCACAAAGGCAAGTAAAATGCGCGGTAGCCTGAGCTCCATCACAATGCGTTCGGTCATGCCATTGGCTTGAGTGAGGTTCGTCGCCTTATTGATAAATACTTGAATAACATCCGTAAAACTGATGTTCGCCGCACCAAAACTCGTCGCGGCAATAGGCGTTATCAAAGTGATGATACCTAATACGAGCAGCATCAGTTGTTGTCTCGTCAACGGTGTCACGATACGCCCCAAATATGAGATGAAATATTGTTTACTCCCCTGAGTCATCCACCCTCGCCTCGCTCATTCAGGCCATGATCTACATGGTGGTAACCATAAAAATAGCTGATTAAGGGCTTTTTATGTTGTGGATGGGGCGATACCTGAGCACACACGCCAAACACATCACCAATTCGCGCCTCGGTTAATACTTCGGTTGGCGTCCCCATAGCGCTGACTTCCCCGTTATGGATCAACAGCAAACTGTCGCACAGGGCACTGGCTAAATTAAGATCATGAATAGAGGCAATCACGCTGATGCCAAGGCTACGCACCAATTCGAGGATTTGAATTTGATAGCGCACATCGAGGTGGTTCGTTGGCTCATCGAGGATTAAAAGCTGCGGCTGCTGCACTATGGCGCGGGCAATCAAGGCGCGTTGCTTTTCACCGCCAGATAAGTGCTCATATTGTTGGTGCATCTTATGGCTCAAGCCAACTTTCTCTAAAGCCTTAGCAATACGCTCAGTATCACAGCTCGAATTGGTATCAAACATGCCCTTGTGGGGCGTTAAGCCCATGCTGACCAATTGCTCTGTGGTGAGGTCAAAATAGTGCGGTGTATCCTGCTGCACTACGGCAACGCGACAGGCAAACGCCTTGGGCGACAAACGCTCAATATCTTGATCAAAAAGGGTAATTTTGCCCTGAGTCGGGCGAACAAACCGATACAAACATCGCAACAAGCTAGACTTGCCCGCACCGTTAGGGCCAATCAACCCCAGCATCTGCCCCGTTGTCAGCGTAAAGTTAATATTGGAAAGAATGGTTTTGCCATCGATACACCAGCTCAACTGGCTCACATTGAGCGCGACTGACGGGCTCAATGATGGGTTAGTGTCATTCACGGGGCTATTAGTTTGGATTGCGGAAAGTTTCACCTAAGCGGCGCTCCTATCGAGTCCAAACCTGTATAAAAAAAGGTTGTGCATATTGTCATCTGCTCCCTCGAGTCACCCGCTCGAGAACTAAGGCTGCACGCAGCGATAACAGAAATAGGCAGGTCTCCTGACTCGTAGAAAAGAAGGAGCTAGGCTCTAGAATCTAGATTCTAGGTGCTTCTTTAAACTACTCACAGTTGCGGGCACAGTTCGGGCTGACTGACGAGCAGCTCCCCGATTCCCTATTATGTTTGGGTTGATATGCTCTTTGTTAACAACGCCACTGTGAATAAAAACAACGGAGCGATTCGAACAAAGAGAGTCTATTCCCAACACCTATTTCTGCGACGTTATCACTCATTGCGCATGTAATACGCTATCTCGTTCAAACGTCAGGGAAAAGCATTATCCTACATCTATCCCATTAGGCAATGCTGTTTAAATCAGAATATTTTCATGTCAGCTTATTCTCGCCAAACGATCACGCCTACATGATAGCGCCGAGATAGTGAAATAAGGCCTCAACACCTGCGCCCACTCGGCCAATCTAAACGCCAATAGCAGGCACCCTGTTCATCTTGCAGCACATTAATAGTCACCACGGCCGCCACGGGTAAATCGAGTTGACTATAAAACCCCACCGCCCGTTCAACCCCTAAGGCACGCGCCATTAAGTGACGGATCACACCGCCGTGGGTCACGACCCACACTTGAGTGGCTGGCATATTGTCACCGTTTTCATTAACGGCACTGTTTTCATTACCCATTTTATGTGAGTCAAGGGTCAATCGTTCAAACTCGGCGGCGAGTATCTGGTCAATCGTCCCATTCACCCGCGACTCGAAACTGGCCATAGTTTCCCCATTGGGCGGCGGTGTTTGCCAAGGGTTTTGCCAATAGGCCGCTAAGCGTTTGCCCTCTTGCTGATACAGCTCATCGAGTCGACAACCGTCCCAATCGCCAAAATCAATTTCCTGTAAACCCGACAAAAACTGCGCCTGTAATGGCCTTGACTCAGATATCAGTGCCGCCGTCGAATGCAGCTCGGCGGCAAAAGCGTGGGCAAAATCGGCGCAGCGGCGTGAAGTCGAGCTATAAATCGCGCTACACACGCTGGCCTGTGACTCAACTGCTGCCGACATTTGTTGCCAACCCTTTTTGCTTAAAGGCACATCCACACGACCCCGCAAAATAGCGCCGCCTTCACACTCACCGTGGCGTAACAATAACAATCGAACTTGTTTCATATATGCCTTTTTAGTTAGGGACTAGATGCTAGGAACTCAAGCCAAGGGCCTAAATTCTTGATTCTCGATTCTCGCTCCTAATGCCTTTGACTTTCATCTTGCCCTGACAATCATAAGTCGCGTATTATGGACGTCTATACGTTTAAATGTCCAAAACAAATTTTTAAGAACAAGTATTAAAAAATGTCGGCTGACGACAATAAAATGCACTTAGCATAACAATGGCCGATTTTTGGACTTAACTTAGCTGTATTTAAGGTAATTATTTATGACGATACCCTCTACCAAAGCCGGCCAGATATTGGCAGACATACGCAAACAGCTTGCAGAGCGCATTCTGATCTTAGACGGTGCCATGGGCACTATGATCCAAGGCTACAAGCTGGAAGAAGAGGACTATCGCGGCGAACGCTTTAAAGATTGGCACACTGACGTCAAAGGCAACAACGATTTATTGGTCTTGTCACAGCCTCACATCATCAAACAAATTCACACCGACTACTTAAACGCCGGTGCCGACATCATTGAAACCAACACCTTTAACGCCACCACCATCGCCATGGCCGACTACGACATGCAGTCGCTGTCCGCCGAAATTAACTTAGTCGGCGCGCGCCTCGCCCGTGAAGCCTGTGATGAAGCCTTTGCTGCCACAGGCATTCCACGCTACGTCGCCGGTGTGTTAGGACCCACTAACCGTACGTGTTCGATTAGCCCTGATGTGAACGACCCTGGTTATCGCAACGTCAGCTTCGATGAGTTAGTGACTGCTTACAAAGAATCCACTAAGGCGCTGATTGAGGGTGGCGCGGATATCATTATGGTCGAGACCATATTCGATACCTTAAACGCCAAAGCCGCGCTGTTTGCGATTGAATCGGTATTTGATGACTTATTCGGTCAGCATTCTAAAGACAGATTGCCGATCATGATTTCGGGCACCATTACCGATGCCTCTGGCCGCACACTGACTGGCCAAACGACTGAAGCCTTTTACAATTCCCTTCGCCATATCAAGCCGTTATCTATCGGTTTAAACTGTGCACTTGGGCCAAAAGAATTGCGCCCCTATGTAGAAGAATTATCCCGCATCAGCGAGTGCTATGTGTCGGCGCATCCGAATGCTGGCCTACCGAACGAGTTTGGCGGTTACGATGAAACCCCAGAGGACATGGCGAATGTGATCGAAGATTGGGCGCGCGAAGGCATGCTCAATATTATCGGTGGTTGTTGTGGTAGTACGCCTGAACATATCCGCGTGATCCGCGAAGCGGTGAGCCGTCACGATCCGCGTATTTTGCCGGACATTCCGGTAGCTTGCCGCTTGGCAGGTTTGGAACCACTGACTATCGATGCCAATACACTGTTCGTTAACGTGGGTGAGCGCACCAACGTTACAGGTTCGGCCAAGTTTTTAAAGCTGATCAAAGAAGGCAAGTTTGAGCAAGCGCTTGATGTGGCTCGCGAGCAGGTCGAAAGCGGCGCACAGATCATCGACATCAACATGGACGAAGGCATGCTCGATGGCGCCGAGATCATGCACAAGTTTTTAAACTTGATTGCCTCTGAGCCCGACATCAGCCGCGTACCTATTATGATCGACTCCTCTAAATGGGAAGTGATCGAAGCTGGCCTCAAATGTATTCAAGGCAAGGGCATAGTTAACTCTATTTCCCTCAAAGAAGGCGAAGCCAAGTTTATCGAGCAAGCCACCTTAGTGAAACGCTACGGCGCGGCGGCCATTATCATGGCATTCGACGAACAAGGTCAGGCCGATACTAAGGCACGTAAAATCGAAATCTGTACCCGCGCCTATCGGGTGCTGGTCGACAAGGTCGGCTTTCCGCCAGAAGACATCATCTTCGACCCGAATATTTTCGCCATCGCCACCGGTATCGATGAACACGACAACTATGCCGTCGATTTTATTGATGCCATTAAAGCGATTAAAGCCACCCTGCCCCACGCGATGATTTCGGGCGGCGTATCGAACGTGTCGTTCTCATTCCGCGGTAACAACCCAGTGCGCGAAGCGATCCACGCCGTTTTCCTGTACCACGCCATCAAAGTCGGCATGGACATGGGGATTGTCAACGCGGGCCAGTTAGCCATTTACGACGATATCGATCCTGAGCTTAAAGTACGGGTCGAAAACGTAGTGCTTAACTTGCCCTGCCCAATTGAAGGCTCAAGCAATACCGAGCAGTTACTTGAAATCGCGGAGAAATTCCGCGGTGATGGCGCGCAGGTCGGTAAAAAAGAAGATTTAGAATGGCGCATCTGGCCGGTGAGCCAACGCTTATCCCATGCGCTCGTCAAAGGCATTACCGAATTTATCGATGAAGATACCGAAGCCGCTCGCCAAGAAGCGAAACGTCCGCTGGATGTGATTGAAGGCGCCTTGATGGACGGCATGAACGTGGTCGGCGACTTGTTCGGCTCGGGCAAAATGTTCCTGCCGCAGGTGGTGAAATCGGCGCGGGTGATGAAAAAAGCTGTGGCTTACTTAAACCCCTATATCGAGCTAGAAAAGGTCGAAGGCCAATCTAACGGCAAGATTTTGATGGTGACAGTAAAAGGTGACGTGCACGATATCGGCAAGAATATCGTCGGTGTAGTGCTCGCCTGTAACGGTTTTGAGGTATTCGATTTAGGTGTGATGGTGTCGGTGGAGCGAATTCTCGACGCCGTGAAAGAACACAATATCGATATCATCGGCATGTCGGGCCTCATCACGCCGAGTCTGGACGAAATGGTGCACAACGTGAAAACCTTCCACCGCGAAGGCTTAACCATTCCGGCGATTATCGGCGGTGCGACTTGCTCGAAAATCCACACTGCGGTGAAGATTGCGCCCCATTATCCCCATGGCGCCATTTATATCGCCGATGCGTCCCGCGCCGTGCCTATGGTGAGTAAGCTCATCAACAACGAGACTCGCCAAGCGACCATAGACGAAACCTATGCCGAATACGACGACATGCGCACTAAGCGCCTATCCCAAGCAAAGCGCAAAGAGATAGTGTCACTCGAAGCGGCCCGTGAAAACCGCTGCCAACACGATTGGGCCAATTACACCCCGTTCACGCCAAACGTGCTCGGTCGCCAAGTATTTGATAATTATCCATTAGAAGACTTAGTCGAGCGTATCGACTGGACACCGTTTTTCCGCTCGTGGGAATTGCACGGCCATTACCCTGAAATCCTCACCGATAAAGTGGTCGGTGAAGAAGCGCAAAAGCTGTTCGCCGATGGTCAGGCCATGCTCAAACAAATCATCGAAGAAAAGTGGCTCACGGCAAAAGCGGTTATCGGCTTATTCCCAGCCAATACCGTGAATTACGACGACATTGAGCTCTACACAGATGAATCGCGCACCACAGTCGAAATGACCACACATCACCTGCGGATGCAGCTTGAGCGTGTCGGCAACGACAACTTCTGCCTATCCGACTTTGTTGCGCCAAAAGACTCAGGCGTCGCCGATTACATGGGCGGCTTTGCGGTGACCACAGGCCACGGCATAGACGAACATGTGGCACGTTTTGAAGCCAACAACGACGACTACAACGCCATCATGCTCAAATGCTTAGCCGACCGTTTAGCCGAAGCCTTTGCCGAGCGGATGCACGAACGGGTACGTAAAGAGTTTTGGGGTTATGCGGCCGACGAGCAGTTAAGCAACGAAGCCTTAATCCGCGAGAAATACAAAGGCATACGCCCCGCACCAGGCTACCCAGCTTGCCCAGACCACACAGAAAAAGGCTTGTTATGGGACTTGCTCAAGCCCGATGAAACTATCGACTTGAACATCACCGAAAGCTACGCCATGTTCCCCACAGCGGCAGTATCGGGCTGGTATTTCGCCCACCCGAAATCGCGCTACTTTGGCGTGAGTAATATCGGCCGCGATCAAGTGGAAGATTATGCCAAGCGTAAAGGGATGAGCATTGCGGAAACGGAGAAGTGGCTGGCGCCAGTGTTGGATTATGATCCTGACTGATTTTTAGAAATAGTCAGGATCTTTATTACGCTAACGCGGTTTGAGATCTAAGATCGGTCTTGCGACCGAAAGGTCGTGGGGCTTCACCCCACACCCGACCAAGGAGGACTGCTCGTCCTATCCTCCTTGGATTCTCCAAGACGCCCCTAGCGAAGTTACATGCATTGATTAGTGGCTTCGTGCTTATTCAAAAATCGCTAACGCTTCCGATGGTACATCCTGTACCCCGAAAGCTAGCGAGGCATCCATGCCTCGCTCACGCTATTTTCTTCAACGCCCTTCAGCAACTTCGCAGGGGATCAGTGAACTTCTGTGGCATTAGAGTTAACTTTTCGCATTGAAAGAGTTATGCCAACTCCACAAGCCTTATTGTCCTCAACATACCAATTTATATAGTAGACTCGAGCTTATCATTGATACTTTTATAAACTAAATATAAGTGTATCAACTCAACCAAAGCTAAATTAACTATTACGACGGTGAAATATTGAAAATGCCCCATAGCCCATAAGTTAAATAAAAAGAAAACTTCTATAAGTCGAAATTTAGACCATTTAAAGTAATTTGACGGATAATCTTTACCTATAAGCATAGGTAACAGTTTCAAATTAAAAGTGACTGCAATAGCAATATACAAACAGAGCATACTAAGTAACGAAAACAATAATTTAAAGCTAAAAATATTCATCTGCATAAAAATCGATTCAGACTTAAATTCAACCAAAAAATCAACAGCAAGGCCGATAACAAGTGTCAAAGCAAGCACTATGCTCATACCAAAAAAACTAATTTTTTTCATAAAAACTCTTATAAAATATCAAAGTCGTGGAATCCCATTCCACACCAGAGCAAGAAATCGTTAAAAACAACCATCATTGTCAAGCTACTACTGCGAGTCTTTTCTTTCCCTAATTATCGACTCCATTGCATCCATAAACCTCTTCGCATCATCAAGACTTCGAGTTCTCAAGGCGTGCTTTGTGATACGATCTTCAGCATCAACTAATGAGACTACATACCACTGCTTAAACTTGCGCTGCCAATCAAGTAACTTCACACCTTTAATTGTTCTAAAGTAAATACGCTCATTGTTTAATTTCGTTTCAGCCTGACTTTTCCCAACTATTGCTGTGTCAGCAATTATTGCAGCAGAACTCGATGAGTTAGTAACAAAGCCGTAATTCCAAAAAACATATTTATCCGTTATTCCAAATTCATCAGGTTTCCATTCTGAGTGTTGCGTCATAGTTAATTCCTCGACAACATTCAACGCCTCACTGTAACTCATTAGTGTAGGCTGATAAGAAATTGCATTAGAACCACATGCTGTAACGAATAACAGAAAAATCGGAAAAAAAATCCCTCTTATAACCGTAAATAGTAATCTATTCATTCCACACACCTTGCTTAATAAGTAATCACAAATGGTGTCAGAGTAAAACTTAAAAATACTCATCTACCAGTAGTTACAAACTTCGTAGTCATTCTTAAATCAAGGTCATGAGACTCCCTCCCCCACACACGACCAAAAGGTTAAAAACGCCTGTTCCTCTTTTGGAAATCCCTCGGCGTCCTTAGTGAAGTTACCAGCATTAGTTGGTGGCTTCGTGCTTATTTGAAAATAGCTAACGCTTTCGATAAAGTGTCCCTTCACCCGAAAACTATGCCTGTATAATTTCTTCTCATTATTTTTAATAATGGGGTCTTTATTTTTCTTAGCAGAAACCTTACTAGGTTATTTCTTTTTACTTAGCATTTTTTTAGCTTTAGCAACGAAATCATCTTCCTGAGTAATGCGCTTAACTAGTTCAGTTACAGCAGATTCAGAGTATTGATGCCGGTTTGCAAGCTTGGCATGGTAATGATATTCATTGTTAGATTGCTGCCAAGCAAGTCTCTGTATACACGCTTGAATACAATGGTTGTTAAGCTCTGGTCTTCCGGTAAATTTATTTCTTCCTGGGATACATTTCTCTAACTTCAACTGGTCACGATCGGTTTCTAATTTGGTATTTACCAATTGTTGTAGTTTTGTCTGCGAATACGGATGCGACTTATCTAAATCTATCGTCTTTTCTATAACCTTTAGCTTTTGACGTAATTCATTAAGATCACTTGCAGTACCCGAGGCCTTGGTCAATACCACTTGTGCATCCCCTTCACCTTGTGCAAAGACCAAATGAACCTTCAATGGTATTGCAAAGTTCATATCATCAGCTTTTTCAACTTCATACTGAATGCTGGTTGCTAATTCAAGAATTTCATATGCTGCAGCACCATACTGTGTTTTTAATAAAGACATTGCAGGGAGTTTAAAATCACCAACTATAGTCATCATTCCAGTATGTTGAACCGATATAAAAGCCACTTGTGAAAATGCCTCAAATTCAGATGAAAAGTTAAGTACACCTGATTGGAATATTCTAGAGGCAATAGCTTGTAGTTCTGGCATTAAGAGATGTACAGCTTGATCACGCCAATCAGCTACCATTTCAATGTTCTTTCGAACTAAATCTTTATCAGCATACAAACGCGCCAAACATGCCCTCAATGAAATCGTCTGGCGTATACCTTTCTTATTTGCTGGCTCGAAAATACTATCTTCACCGTCACGTTCAATTAAGCGTGCTTTAGAAAGTTGCTCCCACGCAGTACAGAATAGCAAAACAAAGCCGTCTAACTTATTCTCTAATGATGGACGATTATAAAGCTCTAACGCCAACATCATGTTATCGCGAGATTTTTTAAGTAACGCTTTGGAAAGTTGCGATTTACATTTATGACCAAGCTCCTGAAAGTGCTTACTTTGGGATAATCGCTTTTGGAACTCGACAAAAGTTAAATCCAGCGTATTTATTGCGCGGAAAATGCCATCACCGGTCTCTGTGACAAACTGTGTAATCTGGCCTTTGTTGTAATAGGTTTCAAATGTACTGACCTTCCAACCAGAGGCTACGATTAACTCTTCCCTAGAGAAACTTTTCCCAGAGTGCTCAGCATGTTGTAAGAAATTAAAGAATTTCCGCTGACTTTGACGTCCTGCCATATTTATCTCCCAATATCCTGATCAATTGAGTCAGATTACTATTCACTCTGACAAAAATAATTTCAGTATTATTGCCGCAATTAAGTCATTGTTATTAAATAGTAAAAACTTTATATCTTACATCACACCAAAACTCATTGAATACGCCCATCCCCTCGGAGTTGCCGCAGGGCGAATAGGCAAATTGCGTGAGTCTCGCCATGGATGGCGAGCTAGCTTTCGCAGGTGCAGGGACGCATCCTTCGGAAGCGATAGCAAATTTGCCAATGAGCACAAGGGGCTTTCAACTCCGTTGGGGCGTCTTGGAGCATCCAAGGAGGATAGGACGAGCAGTCCTCCTTGGTCGGGTGTGGGGTGAAGACCCACGACCTTGATTCACCTCGGCCGTTAGGCCGCACTAACTCAACGAACTCAACGCGAAACGGTTAACCCATAACACTCAGTACAGTGCTACAAACACAGAGCAACAAGAAAATAAGTGCCAAAGCATATTCACCAATTTGCAGGAGGAGTTGGGTATCTAAGAAAGAGAAAAGACACATCGTCCTGATGCAAGTGACTCGAATCGCGGGTACGCGATTAAAGCTCATCCTTGTTAAAAACCTAAGATAGCGACATAGCGTACACTTGTCTATAACTTTAGTATTACAAATCAAGTAATTAAGCAAGTGCTGATTTAACAATGTTGATATAAATGCATGTGACTAAACCAATCGCCATCAGATTGCACTATCTCTTGATCTTGCAGTGGCATGAAGTCTCGCTGTGTCAGGCGGTTTGGTTTTGGCAAGCGAGCCAATTTCGACATGCAAATAAGCCCCAATTGAGTGCATTGCCCAAGTGGCTCTGAGCAAAGGGCGCTGAACAAAATTCAGCCATAACGTAACTGAGTTGAATCACAGTGCGAACATCACTGCAGAAGCCTGATAACACGGGTTTTACACTCTGATTTAGCTTGGTCAAAACTGCAACGATTAACCGCCTAAATTTGCATTTTTGGCCCTACATGCTAACGTGGCTAATGTAAATTTACATTCAGTGTTTATCAAAGCTATGTCGCAACAATCAATAAAAAGTCGATCGACAACAAGCTTATATCGGGCGATACCATGCAGCGCGGCTGATATTACACGGAAGCACAACTGAGGTTGAGATATGGAACCATCTAATACATCACGCCGGACCTTTATCAAGCAATGTGTGATTGGCGGGGTTGCCGTATATTCGGCCCCTTTGTTGTGGGAAATGAGTCGCGCGAATGCGGCGATTGTCTCACCTGAACTGGCAGCCCAATGGCAAACTCAGGTTAATGGTCAATCCAAACCTAAGTTTCGTAACGACGGCATAGCTAAGGTCACAGGCCAAAAAGTCTATGGCCGTGATTACCGCGCTATGGACATGGAGGGCTGGCCCAAGCAGCAAGGTTACGCTTTTATACTTCGCGCCGCCGATGCCTCCCATGTTTATCAAGGCTTTTCACTCGACCACCTGCCCGCGTCGGCTAAGCCCTATAAAGTGATCACTGCGGCCGATCTGGCCCGTGATAAAATCAAGCTGCCCGATTTTTACGGTGACAACATGTTACTGGCCGAGGGGCAAACCGCCGACTACTTAGGTCATGCGGTGGCGATATTGTTGTTCGACAGTTTCCCCGCCTTTAAGCAAGCTAAGTCCTTGCTGCAATTTGACCAAACCTTACTGCGCTTTGGTGAGCAAACGCCGTTTGTATCGGACTCGAAAGACCCGTACGCCAGCTGGCGCCTTATTCGAGTGGAAGGTGAAAATGGCGCACGGGAAGATTTATATAGCCCGCTCCACGATGGGCTGTTTTTCCCTAGCGTAAAAGATCGCAAGCCAGAATGGTTAGGTAATCCGAATGCCAAAGGGACTGTGTCTGAGCGCGGGCTTTATTATGCGGGCGAGATAGATAAGCAAATTGCTAGCGCCCAAGCCAATCAACAATGGCAAGTGTTAGAGCGGGAATATCGCACCCAGATCATCGATCCTATGATGATGGAACCCGAAGCCTTTAACGGCTGGTATGATGCGGCTAGCCAAACCTTTCATACTGTGATTACCTCGCAGTCGCCGCAGGACTTTCAAGAGATGGCAGTGCACATGCTGTTATCTAGCCCACTGGCAGGCAAGGTAAAACATCTTGTGGTGCACTCGCCTTATATCGGCGGTGGATTTGGCGCGAAAGACCATTCGATATTTCCTTATTACGGCGTGATCGCGGCCGTTTATGCCAAAGGGCCAATCCGACTCGCCAATGACAGATTCGAGCAATTCCAATCTGGCCTTAAGCGTCATCCGTTCATCATGAAAAGCCGCTTAGCGGTGGATAAATCGACCTTAAAAATCCAAGCCTTAACTTCACAGATGACAGTCGATGGCGGCGGACGAGTCAACTTTACCCCGTCTGTGACCTCGGTTGGTGCGACAGCAATGCAAAGCATTTATTACACGCCGCGCAACGATATTATCGCCACCGCCTATGCGTCGCGTAACCCTGATGCGGGGTCGATGCGGGGTTATGGCACGCTGCAATCGATGACGGCGATGGAATGCATGATCCATGAGATCGCCGACGAGCTAAAGGTTGATCCCTTTAAACTGCGCGCCGCTAACGTGATGGAATCCGGCCAGCGCAACACTCAAGGCGCGATTCCTAACGGTACTTTACGTTACCGCGAAATGCTCGAGATGGCCGAGCAAGCTCCCGTGTGGCAAAACCGCGCGGTGAATAAAAAGGACTATGAGGCCAAACATCCGGGGATGCGTTACGGCGTCGGTTTTGGTATCGCCACCAAAGATTATGGTACGGGCGCAGCAGCACCAAGTGCGGCGGTTCGCCTAGCTAAAGACGGAAAAATCACCCTAGAAATCGGCTTTATCGAAATGGGCACAGGCACGCAAACCTCCCAAGCCGTTGTGATCAGCGATGCCCTTGGCAACTTTGCCGATGAGGTAAAACTCGCCGAAGTGGATATTTGGGATGCGATGCAATTAGTGCAAACCGATAATCCTTATATTATTTCGCAGCAACGCCAAGATGAAATGGCGGCCAATCCACGCTGGACACCGGTTAAAGCCATGGCATCGTCGGCGTCTATGTCGGCCTATTACCAAAGCCATGTTACCCGCATCGCCGCCGATATTATCTATCGCCACGGCCTATGGCCTGCGGCGGTATCAATTTGGAACGAGTTGTATTTTAATACGCCAATGGGCTCAACTAATTTGCATAACTCACGGGATGGTCGCTGGGTCGATGGCAAGCTAACCGCCTTGGGCTTTCCGCCATTGTCGCTAGATATCCTCGCGAAACGCGCCCACGACATGGGCTTAGTGGTCGGCGTGATGGGCCATGCCTTTAATCGCTGGGCTTGGGCCGAAGCCGATTTCGACATTCTTGGCACTAAAGAGCGTTTAGCACTCGATGCGCTGGCGCTGCAATACGGCGAAGGCAACGCGACGTTTGCGGCCACTTCCGACACGACTAAGAGTATCAAAGCGCGTCAAGCCAGCATGAAATCTAATGGCTATCACTTGATCGATCGTCAAGCCATGAGTTATCCCAAGGCCGAACTGAACAATGCCATGGTGACTTACTACGCCCCCTGCGCCACTTTGGTTGAAGTGGCCGTAAACGAAGGCAATGGCGAAGTCACGCTACTGAGTTCTCACACTTGGTTAGAGGCGGGCAAAGTGATTGTTAAAGAATTAGTCGAAGGGCAAATTCAAGGTGGCCTTGCGATGGGGATTGGCCATGCACTGCATGAAGGCTTACCGCCATTTGAAGCAGGCGCCGGCAATGGTACGTGGAACCTCAATCGCTATCAGGTGCCGCTAGCGCGGCATGTGGGCGTGTGGGATCAACGTCATACCATATTGCCGCAGTTGTCTGATAACGATCCCAGCCGTGGTATCGCCGAAGTGGTGATGATCCCTGTGGTCGCGGCGCTGATTGAAGCCGTGTATCAAGCAACCCATGTCCGCTTTTACGATTTACCTATGACAGCGAAAAAAATTAAGGAGGCCATGGCATGAGCCAGTCTATTAAACTGACCATTAATAACCAAGCCGTAGGCCCGATTGAAGTCGCCGATGGTGTGATGATGATTGAGTTTCTACACGAATACTTAAACCTCACTGGCACTAAGTTTGGTTGCGGCGCAGGCGTATGCCACGCCTGTACTGTGATCGTCGACGACGAGCAAGGCATGAGTGAAGTGGTACGTACCTGCATCAATGGTGTTGAGCGTTTTAATGGTAAACGCGTCCGCACTGTCGAAGGTCATGCTAGACAAAACTCCCTTGGCGAAATCACCGCCCTGAGCCCAGTGCAAGAAGCTTTTTTAGAGCACTTCTCGTTTCAATGTGGCTGGTGTACCTCGGGCTTTGTCAACGAATCAACCGCGCTGCTTGAGCGATTAGAGCGACAACCTATCGCTAAAGATCAAGTTGAAAAAGTCGTTGAAGATGCCTTGAGTGAACACGTATGTCGCTGTACTGGCTACGTAAAATACTATGCAGCGGTCAAAGATCTGATTCTCAAAACTAAGGGGCTAACCCTGTGATGACATCAGCCAATCTGCGCCATTTCTCGCGCTATTTCCCGCACATTAGTAGGATAAAAAATCTGTTGAGCCACAATCTACTCCTGAGTTTAGGGCTAGGTTTGCTCGCCTGTTCCAGCAGCGTTGCCGATGAAGGCGGCAATACGAATAACGACATCGCACGCGGCGCGTATCTGATGAAGATAGGCGACTGCGTGGCCTGCCATACTGCAGTGGGCGGGCGCGAACTCGCGGGCGGTTTGCCGTTCGAAACGCCCTTTGGCGCAGTGTACTCGACCAATATCACCTCAGACAAAGAAACCGGGATTGGCAAATACAGTTACGAAGAGTTTTTTGACGCCATGCACCACGGTGTTGGCGTCAACGGCAACCTTTATCCTGCTATGCCTTACACTTCCTACAGCCTGCTCACGGACGCAGACACTCAGGCGATTTATGCCTATTTGATGAGTACTAAACCCATCAAGCAAGCCAATCGCGACAATGATGTTTACTTTCCGTTTAACCTGCGTTTTGGCCTAAAAGCTTGGAACTTAGTCGCACACGATGCCAAGGAATTTACCCCGAGCAAGGAAAAAAGCGAACATTGGAACCGCGGCAATTACTTAGTCAATGCCCTAGGGCACTGCGGTGAATGCCACACCCCAAGAGACACGCTGTTTGCCATGGAGCAGGACAAGCACTTTGAGGGCGCGATTATCGAAGGGCTAGAGGCATCGGACATTCGCCCCGCCGAGCTTAACAGGCAGAACTGGACCCATGAGGATCTTAAGTCGCTGTTTACCGAAGGCTACTCCCGTAAAGGCACTGTCTTTGGCGGCATGTATCCCGTGGTGTATCACAGCTTTAGCCACTTGACCGATGATGATATGCGCGCGGTTAGCAGTTATCTGCTCGATACCGACGATGATCTTAAACCGGATCCGCTCACCTTTAACGGCCATAAACCTGAACTGCCAGGCTATACGCTCTACAAAGGTTACTGCGCCGGTTGCCATGGTCAAAATGGTGAAGGTCGTCCTAATGTCGCCCCCGCGATGGCAGGAAACGCCACCTTAGATAAAGCGAGTCCTCATAATATCGTCGCCGTAATACTAAAAGGTATTCAGAGCCAGCATTACAACGCTACCACCAGCTTTTATGCCATGCCGGGATATGCTGATGAGTTAAGCGACGAGCAGATTAAAGACTTAGCCAATTACCTAAGACTCACCTGGAGCACACAAGCTGGTAATCTCGATGTGAAAACCATCCAAAGCTTAAAAGAAGTGATCCTCGAGCACGACTAACCCACATAGGTATGTGGGATATTTAAGATAAAAGCCGCATAGGTATGTGGGAGATTTAAAATAAAAGCCGACTCTAGAGTCGGCTTTTGCTTGAATGATATAGAGCGCGAGAATCGGTCACTCATCGACTTAATCAAAGTAAGCGGAATTAGAATAAGCAGATCAGAATAAGCGGAGCTTTACTTTCACTTAGACACGCAGTCGAGTGTCAAAAAAGGCTAAGCTGCGCGCCCAAGCGAGTTCGGCGGTGGCTTTATCGTATCGTCCTGTAGAGTCGTTATGAAAACCGTGATTCACATTCGGGTAAAGATAGGCGACATAATCGGCTTTATTGGCTTTTAGCTGGGTTTCATACTCGGCCCAAGTGTCGTTTACCCGCTGATCGAGCCCAGCAAATTGCAACATAAGTGGCCCCTTTACTCGGCTACGCAGTTCCGCAGCGGCTGGCGTGCCATAGAAAGGTACGCCTGCATTGAGTTCATCGGGAATCGTGGCGGCCAGCATATTGACGATATAACCGCCAAAACAAAACCCCACGGCACCGAGTTTGCCATTGCTTTGAGGATGGGATTTTAAAAACTGCGCAGCGGCAATAAAGTCTTGCTCGATTTTGGCTCTGTCTAAACTGCTTTGCATGGCGCGGCCCGCATCATCATTGCCCGGATAACCACCTAGGGAATAAAGTGCATCGGGGGCGAAGGCGATATACCCCTGCGCGGCTAATCGGCGAGCCACATCTTCGATATAGGGATTAAGGCCACGATTTTCGTGCACCACTAATACCACAGCGGCTTTTTTACTGAGATCTAAGGTTTTCGGCTCACCTGCGGCACTGCCGGCGAGCAATAACTCATCGGGCATGACTAAGTAGCCGCGCCCTTCACCGTAACCATTGGGCGAGGGAAACTTAACATAGCTGGCTTGAATACTGGGATCGTTAAAGGAGACTTGCTCGGCGAGGGCATAGTTCGGCAAGAGTGCGCCCGTGAGCATCGTCATGGTAAAACCTAGCGCCACCAATCCTGCGAACCGCCCCATAAACTCACGGCGATCGATAATGCCATGGGCATATTCGTCATACCAGTCAAAGGCTTCCTGCGGTATCGGTTGTACTTTCTGGGCATGTATCTGACTTGTTTCTGCTAAGGCTTGCTTGTCTTGTTGTGTCATCGTTATTCCTCCATTGAACAAGCTAACCACAGGTAACACGTCTTCCCTAGCTTGTGGGTGTTAAGATTTAACTCAAGAGTAAAGTAAGAATCGCACTTAGGGCAACTGACTTTAACGTTTGCCGTTTGGTAAGTTTGTTTTGAAATAGCACACGATCGGCACAAACGGCTGTCGGTTAGGGCAAGGCTAGCTTAAAATAGGGATTTAGATTCTAGAGGGCCTAGCGTGATACAACATAGAGCTAGCCAGATGGTGATATTCCACACTCTGGTGACCAGTGGTAGTTTTACCCAAGCGGCGGCCAAGTTAAAAACCTCGACTTCCTATGTCAGCAAGCAGCTTGGCGCACTGGAAGCCGAGCTGAACTTGCTGTTAGTCCAGCGGACCACTCGCACCTTAGTGCTAACCGACGCGGGCCAACAGTTTGCCCATTACTGTGAGCAAGTGTTTGAAGCGACACAAAATGCCGATGCTATTATGCTAGATGCCCGCGATGACATTAGTGGTACGATTCGCCTCGGTTCCTCCCAGTCCTTTGGCACCTTACACATTATCCCCGCGCTGGAAGTGCTGCAGCAAAAATACCCCGAATTGCGATTTGAGCTAAGCCTGTTCGACCATAAAGCCGACATG
This sequence comes from Shewanella sp. NKUCC01_JLK, assembly GCF_019345615.1. NCBI lineage: Bacteria > Pseudomonadati > Pseudomonadota > Gammaproteobacteria > Alteromonadales > Shewanellaceae > Shewanella > Shewanella sp. NKUCC01_JLK. The sequence continues at coordinate 75,463 of NZ_JAHKRD010000002.1, forward strand.
CTAGAAGAAGGCCTCGATCTGTGGATCACTAACCATGAACAGCTGAACGAAGGTTATATCGCCCAGCACCTCGCCGAAACTAACTTTGTAGTGGTCGCCTCTCCCGATTATTTACTCAAGCATGGCGTGCCACACCATCCACAGGCGTTAGCGCAACATAATTGCGTTATCTATCAAAGCAAGAGCCGTAATTATGATCGCTGGAGTTTTGCTAAGGATGACCTAGAACAAACCGTGCATGTGGCGGGAAATTACCGTGTCGACTTAGCCGAAGCCGTGCGCAATGCGGTGATTGCAGGGCGCGGCATAGGCTATGTGGCCACGTATTTACTCAGTGATGAGTTTCAAAGCGGAAAACTGATCCAACTCTTACCCGATTGGAAACCACTGCAACAGATGCCCGTTTATGTGGTTTACCCAAGGCGGCGCCATTTACCGACTAAGTACAAGGTGATAATCGAGTGTTTAAAGTCCCATATCGGCCACCCGCCCTACTGGGATAAAAAGCTCAAACCTTGGTTAGGTAAGACAGTCACTTAAACTGCAGCCACTTAAGCTACTGTCATTTAAGCAACAGTCACTTAAGCTGCATTTCAAAAAAGTACTGACTACGACACCAGCCTAAAGTCGTCTGTGGCATGATTTCGATTATTGCCACAGGCACAAATATTATTTCCTCTGGGCAACAGTAGCTAAAATAGCTTTTATTCTCCTGCATAAACAGCAACTTAAACTGTTGCTATTTTCGACTATTTTATCGTAACAGCCCAGTAACGCCCTCGACTTGCCCTTACTGCGACTCGGCCTACAATGCGCGGCTTCTTCCTTAACTCAAAAGAATAACCCCTTATGATCGCGATATTAGGCATGATTAGTATCTTGTTTTTTGCTTGGTTACTGTCAGTGAACCGCAAGAATATTCCCTACCGCACTGTGATTTTAGCCCTAGGCTTACAAATTATATTCGCCCTGTTAGTGCTCTACGTTCCTGCGGGTAAGGCCGTATTGCAGTCTGTTACGGCGGGCGTGTCGAGCGTGATAGCCTATGGCAACGAAGGGATTGGCTTTCTGTTTGGCGATCTCGCCACGGGCAAAGTCGGCTTCGTATTTGCAATCAATGTGTTAGGTATCATCATCTTTTTCTCGGCACTGATTTCGGCCTTATACCATATTGGGTTAATGCCTAAGGTGATCAACATTATTGGTGGTGGTCTTCAGCGTTTACTGGGCACGGGCCGCGCCGAGTCTTTATCTGCCACGGCAAACATCTTCGTCGGCATGATTGAAGCGCCGCTGGTGATCAAACCCTATTTAAAGCACATGAGCGATTCGCAATTCTTCGCGGTCATGAGCTGTGGTTTAGCCTCTGTCGCGGGCGGTACCTTAGTCGGATATGCCGCTTTAGGTGTCGATCTTAACTATTTGATCGCCGCTGCCTTTATGTCGGCCCCCGCGGGTCTGTTGATGGCTAAAATCCTCATGCCGCCTAGCGACAATGACAAAAACAGTGCCGATGAAATCACCTCAGTCGAACTGCCACGCGCCACCAATGTGGTTGAAGCCTTAGCCGATGGCGCTATGTCTGGCATGCGGATTTCTGTCGGGATTGGTGCCACTCTACTGGCCTTTGTCAGTGTTATCGCCCTGCTGAATGGCATGTTAGGTGCTGTGGGTGAATGGTTCGGTTACCAGTTAAGCTTCGAATTTTTACTCGGTTATCTGTTCGCCCCTATGGCGTGGCTGCTGGGTATTCCTTGGCATGAGGCCATTACTGCAGGCTCACTCATTGGCCAAAAAATCGTAGTGAATGAATTTGTAGCCTTCATCCAGTTAATGAAAGTCGAAGACCAACTGAGCGCCCATTCTCAGGCCGTTGTGACTTTCGCCCTGTGTGGTTTTGCGAACATTTCAACCATGGCAATTTTGATCGGTGGACTGGGTAGCATGGTGCCAGAGCGCCGCGAATTTATCGCCCGTAATGGTTTTCGCGCCATTGCCGCTGGCGTATTCGCTAACCTCATGAGTGCGGCAATTGCCAGCGTGATCCTCTCGCTGTAATCCATCAGCTTGGGCTTTTTTAGGCTCTCATCTCACCACTGAGTTAACCACTAAGTTAGCCACTCTCGCGCAGCAAAACCGCGATCAACACAAACCCAAATCAAGCAAGCTTGGTTTGGGTTTTCTTTTATGCCTCAGATATTTTTTGTGTATAATGTCGCCAGAAAAAGATTAATGAGTTTACATTTCAATAACATGCGTAGCCAAAGGAGTACGAATGGCCATAGTGAAATACAAGGCAGTTAACGCCGCAATCACACTGACAATGGCAGGTATAACACTCTTGTTAACCGCCTGCGATAACTCAACGTCACCCTCCAATTCAGTTAATACCAACATACCCACAGAGCGTGAATATCAGATTATCTCCACCATAAACCTCAATGATGGCTTTGAAACCCGCAAAGTGCTGCAGGCACGACTGCTGCTGGATTACCAATTACAGAATGCAGAGGGTAAGGCGACCAGCTTAACAACGCCGTTAACCCATAACGCCCGTTTTTTTATCCAACCTAATATGCTGCAAATTAGCGATTATGGCATGCCGATTCCGGTGAGTAATATCGACCCTAAAGGTAACTCTAATGAAATCTTTCAGTTGGTTAAAGATGGCTTTAATGTGGAATTTAACAATGGTGAAGTCCGCCAACTGACTCCCATTGCCAAGATGGATCAAAAAGATATCAAGGAATTATTTGACCACTGGGTGAATCTTAATAGCTTGTTTAAACAGGCTCCAACCTTACCCGTGGCGCTAGAGCCTAAGGTCGGTTATAGCATTAGCGCCCCCATGGATGCACGCCTAACTTGGACGGTTGAGGGAGTGACCGAAGATAAGTTATTTGCGGTAGTACAAGGTGAGAAAGACAACTTTAAGGCCTATGGCAAGTTCGAGCTTAACCGCAAAACCGGTTGGTTAGAGAGCATGGCGTTTTTTCAACAAGAAGTGCAGCAAGGCAGTACTCTCACCCGCCGCATCGCCATGGCGCCCAAGGATAGCCCTTATATTATGAGCATGCTTTGGCATGCCGACGCTCGCTACGATGCCGAACGTGATATAGATGATCTGCAAAAAGAGCTCTACCCGATTAGCGATGTTCCGCGGGAATATAAAGCCCATGATAAGGACTTTATAAAATCCTTATTAGCTGATCAGCAAGGTATTCTTGATAATATTGGCCCATGGGGCGCTGACACGCCAGAAGTGCTGCAATTGCGCTTTGTGCATAATATGAGCCCGCGATATGTGGTTGCTAATGTGCATTATGAAGACTTAGCCGCCTTTGATGCCAGCGGAAATCCGATAGACATTCACTTCTGGCAGCACAGCAGAGGTGTGGCGATGAATTTCAACCGCTCGATTGAGTCTTCGGTAGATCTTATCGCCACAGGCTGGGACAACACCGCCAATAAACTCAAACAGATAGACCATATCACCGCCAAGCTGACCCTTATCCCCGAAAGCAATAAGATAGTCGAAAAGTCGTGGGATGAACTGGTCGCGAATCCTTACGCCTTCGGCGATGCGAGCCTCACAATTCAGGTGCTCGACGCCGAGGCAAAGCTATTTAAAGTCGTAACAAAGCAGAGTAACACTCAAAACATTAACCTTCCTTTTCAGCAATTTAAAGGAAAGATGGCCGAAGCCCGTCGCGATGGTGATTATCCTAAATGGTTAACGGTGACGGATAAGGAACTACTGGGGGAATTAATAGGTGTCGATGATCCTCATCACCTTAGCACCCGCGCCCTGCTACTTAAGCTAGATGAAATCCCTAAAACCGTTGTAATACTGGAGAACCAGCCACAGCCGGAGTTAAGCCAAACCAAGAACATCCGCTTTGTGACCTTTACCGACTACAACCAAAATCTGGCCAATCCCTTAAGCGAGTTTGGCGATTCGAGCCTCAATAACTTCCTCTATCAAGATCTTGAGCCATCAAACGCCGAAATCAGTGCGATCCAAGGGATAAAACCTGAGACTGAAAATGGCCATAATCTGTATATTCCTATGTCAGCCGCATTAGCGAGTGCCTGTAAACCTGAAATAGAACAAGGTTTTAAAGAGGGGAAACACGAAGTCACTTGGCTGTTTGAGCATAATGCCCCAAACGGACCAGCCTATACCCTGATGACGCCCGACCGCGAGCGGCAGTTTTTCTACGATAAACACATCCAAGGAAAAATCCATTGCCAAGGTGATATCAGTTGGCAACCCTTAGAGCAGGCAGCTAACCCACGTCCTTGGTTAATCGATTTACAAGCTTGGCTAACAAAAACCGGTTATGGTGACGAGCCGAGTAAAGATCTTAAGAACTACTTTAAAGTCGAGGATGCCCAAGGCAAATCCCTAACGATTCGACTGCCCGAAACCACCGAACTGCGGATTAAAGAGGCGCTGGTCGATGGCCGCTATTTGAGTGTAGAGGGCCCTGCAGCGAAGGTGAGTTATATGACGCTCTCTCAAAACCCCGTAGACATCCCCTATGAATTCACCTTTAAACCTTTGCCATAAGGAGCGGTTATGCGTCTATTTACAGTAAAACGGCTCCTTGGAGCACTGGTACTTATCTGTATCACTCTCAGTGCCAATGCGAATGCCAATGCACAAAAGGTGTTACTCGATGCCCATTGGAAGGTTGTCAAAGATGAAAAACAGGCTCAATACTATCTAAAACAATCGACCGAAGTTATCGACGGCAATTATAAGGCTGAGGTTTATTACAAAAATAACGATATGCTTTTCTGCGCCAGTGCCCTCGCCGATAACAAAATTGGCAAAACCCTCACCAGTGAACAATTCCGCGGTGCTTATCAATGTTACTTTGAGGATGGCAAACCCTATGAACAAGGCTTTCGCAATGGGCAAGGCCAACTTCATGGTTTACTTAAAAAATACATTGCCACCGGCCAATTGTATGTTGAATCCCACTATGAAAATGGTGTGAAACAAGGCCTCGAAACGGGTTACTGGGAAGGTGGGAAGATCCGTTACAAAACGACCTATAAAGATGGTAAAGAGGTCGGTATAAGCGAGCTTTTTGATAGCGAGGGCAAGCTTAGGGGCAAGGTCTGTAATAGCGGCACTTGTGTTACCCAGTACTATGACAATGGCAACTTACACGTCGAAATCCCTATGGTGGATGGGCTTACACATGGCAACGAGACCAATTGGGGCTTTGGTAAAATCATTTCGACCCAAGCTTATGTCAAAGGTAAGAAACACGGGGATTACTTCGAATATTTCGACGATGGCAAGATTAAGCGCCACTACCGCTATCACAATGACTATAAAGTCGGTGAACAGCTAGATTACTATGAAAATGGCCAGATAGCCCAAAAGGAAATCATAGAGGCGCCATGGAATGTGACCTTATCGGTTAAATACAATGAAAAGGGCGAAATGCTCAGTTCAACCGAAGAAAAACACCAAGACAACAACTGGGTTTACCGTAAGCATCAACGCTTTAGTGAAGGTCAACTTACCTCTAACACAGAGGAGGACAAACTTAAAAAATGGGTCCTCAACGAAACATTTGAGCAAGGTGAGTTAATCAGCCGCAGCGAGCATATCGATAACCAATTGACAGGTTTATATCTGCAAACCCTAAACCGAAGTCAAACTATAAAAGTGATTACCCGGGAATATTTTAAAGAGGGTAAGCGCGAAGGCCCCTACGAGATGCTGAAAATTAACCATGAGACAGGGGAACAATGGCTGGCCGAGCGCGGCCAATATGCCAACGACAAGCCCGTTGGCGCTTGGAAGAAACAACAAGAAGATGCCACCCTCACCTTTAGCTATGATGTCCAAGGCGAGCTCGATGGTGAGTTCCGTAATGAGACAAGTTCTGGGCAATTGCTTGAATTAATCAACTTTAACCATGGCAAACCCGAAGGATTAGTACAACGCTACGCCACTAACGGCCAATTGTATGAAAAGGGCGAATACCGCAATGGGCAACAGGATGGCGACTGGGTGTACACCCATGGTGAGTTCGGTTTCAACCCAATGCCAAATCCTGAGAGACACTATTGGTACGGACGCTTCGACCAAGGTAAACAAGTCGGCCACTGGGAACTGCGTAATACCGAAGACTATGTGCTTGAAATAGCGAATTATGACGAGCAGGGCAGGCTTCATGGTAAACAATACGAATTTAGGGATAATGGCTGGATAGAAGTGATCAATAGCTTCCATCATGGCGAGTTTTTAAATCGGGAAATACCGCCGCCGGTGATTACCTCGGACCATGTTTTCCCTATTTTTTAGCCTAAGCATATTCGCTTAATCGATTAACTTAACCCTTGGCGCTGTGTACTGTATATAAGTGCACAGCCCGATAAATAAACTCAACAGCAAAAAATTAGGATTCTTGTATAGGCTGCAAACCGCGCGGCCTTAAGACCCAGAACAGAGCAAGGAATCAGCATGTTCAATACGCCATTTAGCTTTATCAGCCTCGCGATTGCGGGAGCCAGCTTAATCAGTGTCCATGTACAAGCAGCGCAAAATCTCTCCTCCATGATGGTCGAAATCCGCCAACAGGACGGAATTCCCAGCTATTACAATCTCGCCACTGGAATGCCCTTAAATGGCGATATCGCAATAGTGCGCGATAACCAAGGCTATACCTTAGGGCAGTTTTCCGAGGGGATCCCTAATGGTAAATGGCAAGTATTTCATACCAATAACAGCAAGCTAGTCGAAGGAAACTATCAGCAGGGTTATCAAGATGGCACTTGGCATATGTTCGATTTGAGCGGCGCAGTTACTGAGGAACAGCAATTTGCCAAAGGCGTGCCCACGGGCGAATGGAAGGAATACAACAGCAGCGGCCATCTCAGCCAAACGACGCGCTATAAAGACGGTAAAAAGGAGCAAGTAAAACGTTTCTATGCCAGTGGCAAACTGCAAGCCCAAGAAAGTTACCTCGATAACCTGCGCCACGGGAAATGGGAAAGTTTCTATGAAAACGGTACCTTGTCCCAAAGCCAGAGTTATGCGAATAACCAACTCTCAGGTTCTTATTTAGAACAAAATCCCAATGGACAAGCCACAGTGACGGGCCGCTTCGATGCCGAAGGCCGTCGCCAAGGAGCATGGGAAACCTTTTTCGATGACGGGACTAAATCAAGCAGCAGCCAGTTTAATCTCAATCTGCTCGAGGGTGAAGAACGGACATTTTACCCCAATGGTGAACTCGCCAGCCGCTGCCAATATAGCGCTGGACAACGCCAAGGGAAATGCCAGCAATTTAATGATGCAGGTAAATTACAAGTTGAAGAATAGTATGTTAATGGTGCATTAGACGGGCCACAGCAATATTTTAATGCCGAGGGCATTCTCACCAGTGCTCTCAACTATAAACAGGATCTACTCGCTGGTACGCAAAAGTATTTCCACAACAACGGCCAACTTAAGGAATTACGTAACTACCAAGACTCAAAGCAGGCTGACAATGGCCAATACCCGCTTCATGGACCATCGGAGCGTTATGACACCGAAGGTCATTTGCTCGAAAAAAGCCACTACGACATGGGAATTAAGGATGGCCAATTTGAGCGCTATCACGCTGGCAAGCTGCAATCCTCCGAGCAATGGCGACAAGGGCAGCGTCACGGTGAATCACGCCGTTACCACAACAATGGCAAGCTGCGGACACTAGATCAATACGTTGAAGGTAAACCAACAGGGAAATCAGAAACCTATTTTGACGACGGCACAGTGGGTGAGCGCGGCGAACGTATCGATGGCCAATGGGTCGGAAAATATGAGTCATTTTACGATAACGGTAAACCTCGGGAAGTATCTCACTACGCACGGGATAAAAAAGACAATGCCAGTCGTTACCCTCTTGATGGCCATTTCGCCCGCTGGTATGCCAATGGTGATCCCAATGAAGAAGGCACATATCAAAGCGGCAATAAAGAAGGCCTATGGATACAGTACAGCGAAGGCCTGAAACAACGGGAGCAAACCTTCGCCAATGGCAAACTTAATGGTAACTATACAGAGTATTACCACGGACGCCGCCGTGTGACAGGGGAGTATCTGGACGACCAAAAAACCGGTCTATGGACGGATTATCGCTACGAAGAAAAAGACCCTACCTATGGCACAATCCCCGAGGGGAATATCCAGCAAAAAAGCCATTGGCAGGAAAACAAGCGCCATGGAATTCGAGAGTTTTACAGCTTTAAGCAAGTGGTTTACCGCTCAGAAACCTATGATAAAAATGATAAAACTGGCCCGTATGCTGAGTACTATCCCAACAATGGCCAACTAAAACTTAGTGGTGCTATGGATAAAGGTAATCAAACTGGATTGTGGGAAAGCTGGTTTGAGGATGGGATGCAAGCTGCTAGCACTGAGTTTTTAGAGGGTCAAAGCCATGGCCAAACGAAAGAATATTACAGTAACGGCCAACTCAAATTAGAGGCAACTTATGCTAAGGGTTCGCTTGATGGTCAAGTTAAACAATATCACCAGAACGGTAAGCCAGAACTCGTTGAAACTTGGGTGAAAGGCCAAAAAGAAGGCGATGCCAGCTATTACCACAACAATGGCAAGTTAGCCGAACAAGGCACTTATCTTAGGGATCGCAAGGAAGGTCTATGGCAAAGTTTTTGGCCTAATGGTGAAAAACGCACTGAAGGCAGTTATCTCAGCGATCGAGAATCAGGGGATTGGAATCATTATGATCAACTCGGCAAGCTGATTAAAACAGAACACCATGGCTAGCCTAAAAATGGGGTTTTAGATTAAAAAGCGATCTAGTTCAAACATTTATCCTTAACTCCAAATCTAAAGGAAGTTTCATGCAAAGTGTGCCATAACCAGTGTCTATACTAACGGCCTTTTTTTTCGTTTAGGACAAATTGCCTATGAAGACATTTATGAAAGACGAGTTAGCCCTGCTACTGGGAATACTGACCTTAGTATTCTTTAAAACCGGTGGCGATAGCTTACTCGCCGATGGCACCGCCCTCTCGACCTATATTCCCGTTTCGCTCGCCCTATTGGGTGTAGTGACTTGGGCTATTTTCTCTGTGGTGCGCCACTCAGATGCACTAGCGATTAAGCTTGGCGATCCCTATGGCACCTTAATCTTAACTTTATCGGTCATTTCACTCGAAGTGGTGATGATCTCCTCCGTGATGCTGACCGGAGAACCCAACCCTGTCATGGCGCGCGACACTATGTTCGCCGTCGTCATGTTGATCATCAATGGCTTAGTGGGCTTTACATTATTACTTGGTGGCTGGCGTTACCATACCCAGCATTTCAATTTAGATGGCGTAAAATCCTATCTCGTGGCGATTATTCCCCTCGCCCTACTCTGTTTAGTACTGCCTAATTTTACCGAAGGTGGCACTATTGGCGGCATGTCTAAAGCCATGTCTTGGATGCTGATCATTATTTCAATTCTGCTCTATGGCGTCTTTTTAGTGGTACAGACGAAGAGCCACAGCCATTTCTTTGTCGATGCCGATCATGAAGACCATGAGGAACACCACGGCATACTGCGCAGTAATGCTTACCATACGATTCTATTAATTGGCTACTTACTCGTGGTCATTTTGCTGGCAAAAACCTTAGCTATGCCCATCAATTACAGCGTAGCAACCCTAGGCGCTCCACAGGCATTAGGGGGCTTTATTGTGGCCTGCTTGATTTTATCCCCCGAAGCTGTGGGAGGCTTTAAGGCCGCGTTAAACAATCAATTACAGCGGGCGATGAATCTGTATTTTGGCTCAGTGCTCGCGACGATTGCACTCACAGTCCCTGCGGTATTAATTATTGGCAGCGTGATAGATCAAGAAGTCCATTTAGGCCTGTCACCCGCCGACATGGTGCTGTTAATCACCAGTTTAATGGTCTGTAAGGTAAGCTTTAGCAGCGGTCGCACCAATGCATTGCACGGCGCGACTCATATAGTCTTGTTTATCGTTTACTTGTTCTTAATGTTTGAACATGCCTAAACTTGATTAAATCCAAGGCCGAGCGTGATTTATTTGCGTCTCGGCTTTACGCTTTTCTCATCCAGATTGACCCGCAGTAAGAGTACAAACCAGACTAAAGCGCCAACAACAAACCAGATAAAAATCCACACTAACTTATGGCCATTACGAGCCTCAAATGGTTCAAATTTGGGCATAAAAATCGTTTGATGTTCAGCTTGATAAAGCGGACTTTTTTGTGCGGCGCTGAGCAACTCTGAACGAAGTGAGGATGGGGCTAATCGTTCAAGGTAAACAAAACTCTGGGGATCCAACTCATTGAACTCATTTAGGGATTTAGCCAAAAACGCTTTGAATTGCGCTTCTTTCTCATTGGGTTCAAGTCGATTACTGATCTCCTGCTGATAAACTTTACCATACCAAGCGAGGGCATTAGCATGCCAACTGTCTGCACGCTCTGCAAAAATCGGCATAGCGATATACAGCGCCATATTTAAGTGACTACTATGTTTACCTGTAACCTCTAGGCTTCGCTGCAAACCAATTTGCGTCTTATCAACATAAGATTGCTGCAACTGATAATACTGAGTATTTTCATGGAGATATAATTCTTGTATCGAAGCTAATTGCGTTAACTTGCCCATGGTAGTCTTGAGATATTCCTGCGCAACGATACAAGGAACAGCCATTAATTGCACCGCGATCAATAAATAGAAAAAGCGCGAATTATCTTTAACAAACTTGAGTCGTTTTAGCCTAGGTCGGATATAAATGATCGACAATAGCCAAGACAGTATCTGCGGCAGCCACAAATTAACGATATCTTCATCTAGGCTAAAAAACTCAAGGTTAACCAACAACAGCCAATGGACAAAACTGTAACCAGAAACAAATAACAGGCTGAGAAATAAGAAGGGAAAATAGATAAGTTGAATTTTTTTTAAAAATACATCCACACGAATGTCATCCTTGAGAACATAAAATAACGACTATGGTACGCTCAAATCCATAATAAATTTATCAAAATTGAGTAGAAACTCAAAGCGTTAAAACATAAAGGCCAGATTGATTGCTCATCTGGCCTTTATGTTTGTACTTTTATAAAGCTGCAACCGAGAAACTAGGTCTCACTCAACTTAGCTAATTGCTGCTGGCTACGTTGTTTCTTGTATTGCTTAGCTTCAGCAGGAATAGGAGTGACTTTGCCAGTCTCTAGCCAGTTACGTAAACGGTTAGCATCCGCAATATGAGTATATTTGCCGTAAGCATCGAGCACGACAAATGCCACTTGGCGTTTTGCCATTTCAGTACGCATCACAAGGCAGTGCCCTGCTGCATTCGTAAAGCCTGTTTTGGTTAGATGAATATCCCAGTTATCTTTATAAACCAAACGATTGGTATTACGAAAATCCAGACTGTATCTTGGGTTGGCAAAGGTAACCGTCTTCTTCTCGGTCGAACTCAGCTGGCCTAGCATAGGATACTTTTCACTGGCCTTAAGTAATACAATCAGATCACTGGCACTCGAAACGTTTTTATAGGATAAACCTGTAGGTTCAACATAGCGGGTATTTTTCATTCCCAGCGCTTTTGCTTTGGCATTCATCGCCTTAATAAAAGCTTTATGACCACCGGGATAATGATGTGCAAGACTTGCAGCTGCACGGTTTTCTGATGACATTAAGGTCAGCAATAACATTTCTTTACGGCTGATTTCACTGCCGATACGAACTCGAGAATAAACACCTTTCATTTCTTTGGTATCACGGATGTTTACCGCAAGCTTTTGCTCCATAGGTAACTTTGCATCCAGCACCACCATAGCTGTCATCAACTTAGTGACAGATGCAATTGACATTACTGCATTAGGATTATTGGAATAAAGCACTTCATTGGTTTTTAAGTCCACGACTATCGCACTACGTCCTGCAATTTCTTGCTTTAATGGTGCTTGCTTCGTTTTTGCTGTCGATTGAGTTTTGGTGCTTTTATATGCGACAGAGGCCGAATCGGCTGAATGCGCTGTCGTGGCAACGGTGAGACTGCTGCACGCAAGAATAAAACTACTGAGCAGAAAACGGATCTTCATATAGATTTCACTGAATAGATAAGGGATCGATTGTGCTATGGCACAGGTTTTGGCTAAGTATAGGAGTTCTACAGTGAAAGAAATAGAATGCAATTAGACTTTTATCAGTAAGATCAGCACTTTCTTCTCAATTTTTTTATGTAAAACCAGCTTAACCTGTCACCAATCCAGAGCAATAAAGCACCTAGATCTAGGCTTTTCAATTACAGTAGAGATAAAATCTTAGGAAGAGGCTTTTTTCAGTAGAATAATTTGAAATGAAAATAATGGGCGACTTTTTGCACTTTTAACAAAAGTCCCTGTACAACAGTGGTTTCAAGCATCTAAATACGTCATTTTAGCCGAATGAAAGCGTTAACATACGCCCTAAAATGTCGCGTTATAGCATCTTATCCGCTAGCGTAAGACAAATTCGAGTAAGGCTTCAGTATCTTCGCTCTCTTGTATCAGTTGGTCTGTCAGCACAAAACCGTGTTTGAGCAGTACTCGCTGTGAAGCTAAATTATGTTTAGCCACATGGGCAAAGAGGGGTCTTAAACTGACTAAAGGCAAAAATTGCGCTAAGGTCAGTGTCGCGATCCCTTTGCCCCAATATTCACGGTCAATCCAATACCCTATAAGCGCTTGTCCATCACTTTGCCAATGCCCAATATTGCCCACAAACTTGCCATCGACCACTATCGCCCTTGGCAATACATTTACTTGTCCCAGAATATTTTGATGCCAATGTTTAAAAAATGCTTCTCGATCCCGAGGAGGAAATTGAGCAAGCTGGTTAGCAATGGGATCGCTTTGATGCACAAAAATAGCTTCAAGATCACTTTCAATAATCTGGCGTAAACTCACGCTGTATTGCGTGTTTGGTTGTTTGTCTGACTTACTAAACATAGGTATCACCATTAATACTATGTATTTCAACTTGGTACAGCATGCCACATTTTATGAAGGTAAGCTCAAAAAAAAAGCGCATAACCGAGAAGGAGTTAGCGCTCGAAGAGGCAAATTTGCCGAAATTGAGGGGTGTAAATTCAAGCCATAAAACTCACACGATAGCATTCAAAGCCTAGATAAAAATCAATGCAAAAACGGGTGCGCCTAACACCATAGCGATACCAATAAAAATCATAGTCAAACTGGCGATAACGCCCTCTTGCTTGCCGATTTCATTGGCTTTTGCGGCGCCCGCACCATGGGCAGATGCCCCTAGAGCAACACCTTTACCTAACGAAGTACGAATACGCATAAATTTAAATAAGGGATCGCACACCAAGATGCCAATGACGCCTGTAATTAACACCATCATGGCCGTCAACTCAGGCACGCCGCCAAAGGCACTGGTCGCTTCCATCGCAAAGGGAGTCGACACCGAACGCACCAGCAAACTCTTAGACAATTCCAACGGTAAAGGCACAAACTTCACCAACAGCCAAGAAGACATCATCCCCAGAAACAATCCGGCCGTTACACCTAACCCTATCGTCAGCGGATACTGGCGGATCAAGTTACGCTCACGATAAATCGGCAAAGCAAAGGCGATAGTCGCGGGCGCTAACATGGCCATCAACCAATGGGTGTACTCAAAATAGGTTGGCAGCGGGATCTTAAGATTAAACACCAATAAGGTAATCACTATTGGCGCTAATACTATGGGCGCTAACCACCAGACTCTATGGTACTTATAGAGAAGCTTGGCGCCGAAGTAACAGAATATGGTCAGCAATAAGCTGAATAAGGCTAATCCCGTCTGCGACAACACAAAATCCACCACTTTTGAGTCAGTCATCATTAAGCCGCCTTAGCATGGCGACGGGCTTGCTTTTTGATGTTCAGTTGGCGCTCAAAACGAAACACTCTATCGACCACAAAGCCTGTACCAAACATCACACACACACTGCCCATCACTAAAGTGAATAAAATATTGGTGCCGTATTGCTCAAACAAACCTTCGTACTTAATAACAGATATCACTGGCGGGATGAAAAACAGCAATAACTCACCAATCAACCATGCAGCGCCCAGTTGTACGGCATTTTCAGGAATGAGTTTAAAACCTAATAAAAATAAGAGTATGCCTAAGCCAATCACACTCCCTGGAATAGGAGAATGTGCCCAAGTGGCGAACCAGTGACATGCGAAGGACAGTAAACAGAAGAGGCAGATTTGGCTTAATAACAAAGCCCAATGTCGACACTGACGTATTGCGGCTTGTGGGAATGACATGATTTTCTCGGTTAGAACAAAGTTTTCTATAGGGCTATTCTAGGCTTGCCTATTTGATAAAAAAAATGAATATTAAGAATGTAATGCATGAATTTTAAGAATACATTTAAAGGTGAACCTTAATGGACCTCAAAGTTATCCGCTATTTTATCGAAATCGTCGATGCTGGAGGCTTCGGTAAAGCCAGCGAAAAAGTCCATCTCACCCAACCTGCACTATCAAAGGCCGTACGCCAATTGGAAGAGGAGCTAGACCTCATCTTACTCGAACGCGGTAAACGCGGCACCCAAGTCAAACTCACGCCCGCGGGCGAAGTTGTTTATCGACATGGCAAAGAGTTACTCGCTGGCCGACAACGCATGCTCGCTGAACTCACGGCCCAACGCAGTTTAACCGCGGGCGAACTCAATCTCGGATTGGCTCCTCTAGGGAGTGCCGAAATTTTTGCCCCGATTATTGCCAAATATCGCCAGCAATATCCGCAGATAGAGATGCACTTACTCGTCCGTGGCGGTGTAGAGCAAACCGCGGCAATCCAAAAGGGCGAAATTGAACTGGCCACTGGGATTATTGATTTTGATGAGGGCTATGACGGCATACGCGTGTTTAACGATCCTATGGTAGTAGTGCTGCCTAAGGAAAATCCGTTATCCACCCGACAGATATTATCGTTTAGCGATCTCAGTGCCGACCCTCAGGTGATGTTCGAAACCGAATACACTCTCTATCAATTAGTGCTCAATGCCTGCCGACACGCCGGATTTGTCCCTAAAAACATTACCCGCGTTAGCCAAGCCGATTTCGGTATTGCCTTAGTCGCCGCGGGCACAGGGGTTATGGTATTGCCGCGCTCCATCGCGCGGCGCTACAGTGTACCCGGCGTCGTAAATATCCCGCTGGCGAGTGACGAGCTGCGCTGGGAGTTATCCCTCTTTTGGCGCAAAGACCAAGTCTTATCCTTCGCGGCTCAAGCAATGATCGCCTTAGTCGAGAAGCACTTAACCCATAAATAACCCTATTCTTACCAAGGAACAACTAAGCTTAAACGCACTAGCGTATCGCTATCCCATGGCAGAATAGGCAAATACTCAGCCGAGTTAACATCGACTTTGGCATAGTGGTCTAAATTGTACTGCGTGTGCTCAGCGCTCAGCATTAACACGCTATTGGGCCGCCAAAAATCGGTTTGGTAACTCAGCTCAAAGCGATATTGATTCTCTAACCATTGGTCTTCGTCTTGCCAGGTTTGTGAGGCCACTTGCATATGTAGCTTAGGCGTCACATTAGCCCCTACACTTCCCATAAAGGTATAAGCAAACGTACCATTCCCAAAATCGCCACGATCGTAACCTCGAGTTCTAGGCACATCGTCATCGATTTCGAGATAGTAATAACCCGCACCTGCCTTGAACTGGGCCTGTAATGCTTGTCCGTCAAAGTTAGCTGTCAGCCCAGGAAATACCTTAGCTTGTTTCTCAACCGAGCTAACGGTATTACGCTTTCCCTGTAAATCGAACTGCCAACCAAATGAAAACGCGGGATTAACACGATAAAGTTCACCGCTCGCGGCATAGGCAGACTTAAACCACACAGGGATGTGGTCAGGGTCGAGTTTATCGACATCTACGTCTATATAGGCATCCAGCGCCGCCGTCAGCAAAATATCGCTTTGGGTTTTATGTTCTAACAATAGACTCGCATTCACCCCTAAGGTGTGAGAATCCTCGACCACAAAATTATGGCTGCCTAAGCTGTAATGCCACTGAGTTTGCTCTTCGGCCTGCAGTGCACTCGATAAGCACAGGGCTAAGCACACTAATGCTGAGTTGAGATAGTTCACTTTTAACTCCTGAAACATCGTTTCTAGCTTGATAATCAAATCAGCCAGAGGATTAAACTGCATAAAATAGGAATAACACCAACTAAGGTTGCCGTTAAAGAGCGGCTAAACTAGCCAATTTAATCAAAGAATAATAGGCGATAGTTCAAATTATGACACTCTCATTGAGCTGCCGCTAATAAACACCACAGAAGTATAGATAGCCAAAAACCTAACAGTAACAATAGTTATAGACCAAAACACAATAATTCAACCCAGAGAAAACAACTTACACACAAATTTGTACAGGAAAGCAGCGGGCCTCAATCTTGCGACTGAAAACCGCAAAATAGAAATGAATTTTTAATCAAATTAACAGCATAATTATTGACACTTAATGCTCATCTGCCTATAGTCGCCACACTGATAGTGAAATCGAACAAGAGAGTCTTAAATGAAAAAATCCATGTTATTAGGCGGCCTGACCTTAACTGCCACCTTGTTGTTAGCTGGATGCGGAAAAAGCGATGACGTGTTAGTCGTTGGCACTAATGCCGCCTTCCCTCCTTTTGAATATGTTGGCGGCCAAAGTGGCGATGAAATCAAAGGCTTTGATATCGATCTGGCCAAGCAAATCGCTAAAGATGCGGGCAAGACGCTCAAAGTCGAAAACATGAAGTTCGATTCACTGATCGTCGCGCTTAATTCAGGCAAGATTGATTTTATCGCCTCAGGTATGACGATTACCGCTGAACGTCAGGCCAACGTAAACTTCTCTGAGCCTTACTACGAAGCGACCCAAGTGGTACTGGTTAATAAAGATAACAATAGTATTCATACGCTTGAAGATATTAAAGGCAAACACTTTGCGGTGCAGTTAGGCACAACCGCTGACATCATGTCGAAAAAATATACCCAAAATATCACCGCCTTTAATACGGGTTTCGAAGCCATTATGGAGCTTAAAAATTCAAAGGTAGATTTAGTGTTATTCGACAGCGAACCTGCCGCTAACTATCTGGCTAAAAATCCTGAATTAAAGATGATTAAACTGGATTTTCCTGCTGAGTTTTATGGTTTCGCCGTGTCGAAAGAGCAGCCTGAACTGCTGGCGAGCATCAATAAAACACTGGCTAATATGAAAGCTGACGGCCAATATCAGACGCTCGTTTCTGCCCATATAAAGTGATATCAGCATGATAGACGCAATTAATACCTCGCTGTTTAGCCCGATTGGCGAAGATGGCATGATAGGCATACTGCTGATATTAAATGGTTTGAAAGTGACGTTAATCGTCACTTTCTTCGCCATGTTATTAGGCGCAGTGTTAGGCATTGGCACTACCTTTATGAAGATGTCGTCTAAGTGGTATATCCGCTTCCCCGCCAATCTTTATGTCGGTGTGATCCGTGGCACCCCAGTAGTTGTGCAATTAGTGATCCTTTACTTCATCGTGCTTTCAGCCTTAGATGTCGATAAAATCACCGCCGCCATTATCGCTTTTGGTCTCAATAGCGGCGCGTATATTTCTGAGATAATCCGCGCAGGGATTCAAGCCGTTGATAAAGGTCAAACCGAAGCGGCCCGTTCACTTGGCTTGTCCCAAGCAATGACCATGAAATCGATTATTCTGCCCCAAGCGATTAAGAATATTCTGCCCGCACTTGGTAATGAATTTATCGTGCTCCTCAAGGAAACCGCCGTCATTGGCTTTATCGGTGGTGTTGACCTTATGCGCGCCGGTGAAATCATCCGTAGCCGTACCTTCGAGGACAGTGTGCCCTTATTTACCTGCGCCCTCATCTACCTATTCCTGACCTACAGCTTCACGTTTGTGCTGTCGAAATTTGAAAAGAGGTTGAAACAAAGTGATTAAAATAACCAACCTGCATAAAAACTTTGGCGATAACCAAGTGCTCAAGGGCATTAGCGAGCATATTCGTCAGGGCGAAGTGGTGAGTGTGATCGGCCCAAGCGGCAGTGGCAAGAGTACCTTTTTGCGCTGTATCAATCTGTTAGAGCAGCCAAGCCAAGGCGATATTGAGATTGAAGGTCAATTGATCACAGCGCCAAACGCCTGCGTAGATAAACTGCGGCAAAAAGTGGGCATGGTGTTCCAAAACTTTAACTTGTTCCCCCATAAAACCGTCATCCAAAACATCACCTTAGCGCCTATTAGTCTAAAACTGATGACGCCAGCTCAGGCCGAAACTAAAGCCCTCGACCTACTGGCACAGGTTGGTTTAAGTGACAAAGCCAATGCCTACCCCGCCAGTTTATCGGGCGGCCAAAAGCAAAGGGTCGCCATTGCCCGCGCATTAGCGATGGAACCAGACTTGATGCTGTTCGATGAGCCAACATCGGCACTCGATCCTGAAATGGTCGGGGATGTATTAGACGTGATGAAAGATTTAGCGCTAAAGGGCATGACCATGGTCATTGTCACCCACGAAATGGGCTTTGCGCGCGATGTATCCGATCGAGTGATCTTTATGGACGGCGGTTATGTAGTCGAATCAAGCCCACCCGATGAACTATTTAGCCACCCAAAAGAAGCCCGTACCCAAGCATTTTTAAGCAAAGTATTGCGCTAGCTAATGCGGATTCAGTTAAATTCATCATTGGAGACAGGGGCGGATGGTCATCTTGCAAATCACCCTAGCTTACCTTTTTAGCACTAGCGTAACCTTTAGATTTGAAAGAGATACATAACGTACTTTGGGACAAAAGTGCATTGGAAAATGTGCACAAATAGTACGATTGAGTAACTTATAACTTAAGCTATTGGGAACTTAATGCATAGGCCCCGACTTATAGGTTTGCCATGCCATTTGCTCGTCGACTCGCAGCAAGTCCGTCCGTGGATGCTCGACCGCCCCGTCCATGGGGCGGACGGTCGTCTCGCAAATCACCACGACTCACCTTTTTGGCTTTAGCATAACCTGTAGATTTAAAAGACACCGGACATACGCAACATACTTTGGGACAAAAGCATAATAGGCCCTTTGCTCTAACTCGTAAGTTTCGGATTAAAATTTCTATAGGTTTAACGCCGTGCTCAGTTGCGCAGCGTTTGTAGTGGAATTTGTGCAACAATGGCCGCAAGCTATGCACAAAAGGAGCGTAGACCACTGCGTCAACTGGAGCAATTTGTTAGCTTTTATTTAAACCTAGCTCAATTCTCATTTGTTGAATAATGCTTTCTTTCAGCGATTCCGCTTGCGCTCCTAACTTTTTCATTCGAATAGCTATTGGGGCCTCAAAATCGGGCATAGCCATAGACTGATTAAGCTCTCCTAACCACTCAGATACTAGCGTAAGTATTTGATTATTAAGATCTTCAAACTCTTTAGTAAGTGAGAGCAACTTCGAAGAACCAAGCACCTTTAACGAGGTTAACTCCTGGGTTGTTTTCCTGTGCGAATCTTGAACCTTCAGCGGGAACTCACCCACAACTTGTTGAAAATCCACAATAGATTCTGATGAACTGTCGGATTCAAGGAGTTTATAAAAGGCATCTTTAAATGTTACTTTTGAAAAATGTTCATAGTCCTGCCCTAGACTTGCAGCGGCTTCTTCGTACTTCTTAAAGTCTTCCGTATAAACGACTTTGCGTATATCAAATATTTTGTCGTTACGCTCTCTACGCCCTTTAAGATGGTGTAAAAGTATCGGAACAATTACGGAAGCTAGAATTACGCAAACTGCGGGAATGATTAACTTTGGATCAATCCAAGCGCTACATTCATTTGCAACCTGACTTGCAGATGTCATTCAGTTTCCTCGTTTTGAAGCTAACGTCTTAGTATTTAAAAAATCTGGCTAAAAATCTGGCCATCCATTTTAGATCAACAACATAATGCACTTTTGGTTTGCCTTCAACCAACGATGACTTTGTTAAGCAACTGAAATAATTCAGCTTTGCAGGGTGTTCATTGGAAGCAAGATATTCCGATAATACCTATTCTTGCTCCCAATTATCCCCTTCTCGGCGACAAACATAGTCATAGTAAAGGGTGGAACCAAAGGGCTGAAATTCCATCTCAATGCCGTTTTCGTAATACTGACCATTTTTACAGTCCATTCTGTCATTAAGTCGTACTAAGGCATCATGAATACCACCATGCCTAGCATTAATAAGCATCTTGACGAGAATCTCTCTTTGCTGGACAGTTAGTGACGTTAAGAACTCATTTATTTCTGAATTTTCCTGCCTGTTTGGATAGCTCCCTTCTTGCAAGACCCATTTTTCAAATACTCCATCATGTAACTGAGCAAACTCGTCAACAAAGCATTTCCACAATTCAACTGAACTCATTTTTTCTCCTGAAAGCATAACGCAGTGCCCATGCGCGTAAACTTGTGAATGCCGCAGGCCTCGAATACCTCACTCTGTTATGTGTCTGCTGCTTCATTAAACAAAATCCTGTTTGAAAACGGATCTGTTACAGTAAAGCAACGATCGCCCCAAGGCGCATCTTCAATACTAGGTTTGTTGTATTTATATGGCTTAGAAGTCACATGAGCAAATAATTGATCAAGTTCACTCACATTCACAAAAACCTTACAGCCAGGAGTACAGTCGCCTGAATGTTCGCTCAAGTGCAAAACAAAATTGCCAAGTGAAACTTGTATATAAATCGGGTAGCCATCCTCAAAGCGATGTTCCCAATCTAATTCCATCCCCAGAAAGCCAAGGTAAAACTCTTTGGCTTTATCTTCATCAAAGATCCGCATAATTGGGATTGTCTGAAACTTCATGCCATCGACTCCATCACACATAAGCTTTGTCTAGTACGCATAAGCACCCAGTTTCAAATTTTTTTTGAAACTAATACCTGCCTTGATCACATTGTTTTTTACTTAAACCTGCTTAAAATGCTGCCATTGAATTTGTATTCCTTAATGATTTGGAGCCGTTACATGAGTGATTTAAGTTTCTTCGCCAAAAAGCGCTACACCACTAAGGCCTTTGATCCAACTAAGACGATTCCTGCGGATAAAATAGCAGAAATCAAAACCTTATTGCAGTACAGCCCATCATCGACTAACTCACAGCCTTGGCATTTTGTGTTAGCGAGTACGGCGGAAGGTAAAGCGTTAGTTGCCCAAGCGACCGAAAACTATGCGTTTAATACCCAAAAAATTCTCGATGCTTCCCATGTACTCGTACTCTGTGCTCGTGCTCAATTAGATGAAGCACACTTACTGCAAGTACTCGAGCAAGAAGCGAAGGATGGCCGCTTTGCTAATGAAGAAGCCAAGCAAGGCCAACATAATGGCCGTTCTTTCTTCGCTAATATGCATAAATTTGAGCTGAAAGATGCCCAGCATTGGATGGAAAAACAAGTCTACTTAGCGCTTGGCACTTTAATGCTCGGTGCAAGTGTATTAGATATTGATGCGTGTCCGATCGAAGGTTTTGATGCCACTAAAATGAATCAAGTCCTAGGCTTAAGAGAACAAGGTCTAGGTGCCTGCGTGGTTGTTGCATTAGGTTATCACTCAGAAAATGATTTCAACGCTAAATTGCCTAAGTCTCGCTTAGATCAAGAAGTGATCTTCACCGAGATCTAGTCCTTCACTCTATGTAAAAATAAGCATGCCCTTGATTTTATGTGATATAAACAAGGGCATCATGTCTAAAACTAGCCCTCTCTTAACTGCCTTCCCCTAAAACCTAACTGCTGTTAACGGCTTATTTACGCCGAGAAACCATCTAAAGTAGGAGTAAACCATCACTGTATTGCTCTAAAATTCATCTTTGCCTACACTTTGGCTCTGTGGCATAGTTTGCGGCTCAACTTAGTGAATGATCATTTATCGTCGCCTTTCGAGTCATCTTTGTTGCAGCCCAGCGGTTTTATCGGCGCATTGGTAACACTCACAATTTAGGATGGGACAGTCAGTATGTTATTTGCCAAACCCTCACTCACTGAAGAACCTCAATCGATTCGAGTTGCAAACACTAAGGGCGATAACCCACTGATCTGGCCGTTGCTTACGGTTTTACAAGCCTCAAATCAAAGTTGGAAAATCCATCACTTAGCCACTGAATTACAAACCCAAGGGCTGATCCACCAACTTGATGAAAATCCGGGTAACGATTTATTCAAACGTAACTTCCTACTGATGAACGCCCTGTTTGAACTGCAGGAAATATTACTGCCCAAGCAATGGCTACAAGTCAAAGCCATGGAAATTCAAATCTTCCGCTTAGTACCATCAAATGTTAACCTACTGATAATGCAAGATACTTCCCTGCGTGAGTATTACCTCGATTGGAATAACTACGACACCAGCGAAAACGTAGTACGAGAATTACTTGAGGCATTCTGGAGCAATTATAAGAGCTATATTGGCTTAAATATCAATCTGATGAACAAAGGTAACGCGCTGCGAGTTTTCGAATTAGACGAGAGTGCTACCGCCCGTGATATCCGCAAGCAATGGCGTCGTTTAGCGCTCAAATGGCATCCAGACAGACCCGATGGCGATGCGGCGCGTTTTCGCGAGGTGTGCGAAGCTTGGCAGTCGCTTAGGGATATTGCGTAAGAATTTAGTCAGTGATGATGCAGAACTGGGCTTTAATCAACATGCACCGACTTAGCGATGCGATCCTGTCTACAGTCCTGCCAAATCTAAGGTAAAACTTCCATTGAGATCACAGATTTAGCCTACTAGCTTCATGCCAATTCAGTCATAATTAAGCCTTTCCATTTAACCTGAACCTATGTGTCAACGCTGGCATTTTGGCTAGCTTAACTCCTAGGTTGAAGCTCACTCTATCTCTTATGTTGACCGTTGAATGTCAACGATAACAACGACTGACATTGTAAATTCAATCCCACCGAATTTGAGGAAACTATGATTAAACAATTAGCCTTGGCTGTAACCTTAGCGATTGCACCATTGAGCACCTTTGCCGCCAATTTTGTTGAAGGCACACATTACACTCAAATCTCGACCAAAGCGCCTAGCAGCGAACCAAAACTCACTGAATTCTACTCATTTTATTGCCATAACTGCTTCAATATGGAAACCAACTATTTGCCTGATATCAAGGCGAACCTCAACAAACAGATAAGTTTCGACAATAAGCATGTCGACTTTATGAATAGCGACATTGGCACCGAAGTGATGCGTTCATTAGCCGTGATCCAAAGCGTTGATAACAAAGACGCCTTAACCCATGCCATGTTTACCGCAATCCAAGGCGCAGAGGGCGCAAACGGCCACGATCATAGTGCACCTGGCCATCAGCATGAGCCGCAAATTAACAGCCGGGATGACATCAAAAAAGTCTTCGCCCAATTTGGTGTCGATGCTGCTAAATACGATGAATTAGCCGATAGCAAAAGCACTAATGAAAAGCTTTCCCTGTGGCGCACCCAGCAGAATGAATTCAAAATCGACAGCGTACCCGCCTTTATCGTGAACGATAAATATGCGGTAAATTTAAACAGCATCAAAACCTTAGATGAGTTAATTGGGTTAATTAACTACCTTGCTGTTGAGAAAGATGCCGCCCCCGCTAAAACCTCATCGGGTGGCAGTCTAGGCTGGTTATTTCTAGTCTTCGCCGCCGCAATTGGTGTGACCCGTCAGCAACGTCTTAGCTAATTCAAAACAATTGTTGAAATAAAAAATGGCCTCCAAATTAGGAGGCCATTTTTATGCGTGTTCAATCCAAGTGATTGGTATAAGCGCTCAATATGGGTTCTGAAGTTTATTGCCGAATAAAGTCAAGAATATGGCTCGCAGCCAAGACGAGATGTAGGATCAAGAAACCAATAAAAGCCTGCGCAAAGACTTGATGATAACCACGCCATGCCAGTGCTGTTGGCGTCCCTTGAACAACAAACCAAACTAGGCCAGTAACCCCTGTAGCCACCAGCAACAGCATGCCAATACCTTCTATGGCACTAAACAGCCCTTTACCACCAGCGACGGGGAATTTGCCTTTAGCAAGTCCAACAATATCTTGCTTTAACTGTGCCCAATCGCCCGCCAACCAGCCAAAGTATTGGTGCCACTTGCCACGCAAGGTATTGCTGAGTAAAAAAAGAATCCCAAGCACAGTGCACGCTAAACCTAAATATACATGCAAATAATCCCAAAAACTGGCGTTATCGGGTATCCGTCGGCCCATAAAAATCCACGGACTGGAACACACGAGTAAAATAGTCAACACGACAATCCACACATGCAGTTGCGCCATAATGACTCGGCACAAGGAGCGAAGTTTAGTCATCATACTGATCATATTTAATGCTCCTTTGCCCTTGTGACTAAGGCATACATACAACTTGCAGGGCGCGAATAGAATAGAGCTAAATGAAGCACCGAAATTTGATATCAAGCTTAAGCGCTGTGGATCTGCTCACCAAACTCAGTCACTTTCTGCCAATCCGTATATTCAACATTAGTAACAGGGTCCGTAGGTCCTTTCGTTAACCACATGATGAAACGGATAATATTTCTATCTAAAGCGTTATAGCCTTGGTAATTCAAGTTACCCCCAAAAACGCGCAGCAATTGTGGCCGCCAAGTGGTTTTACTTAAAAATGCCTGCATGTAAGGATTGGTCTCTGGGGTGTTTTTCTCGGGTTTACGTGCCACTAAACTGACAGAGAAAAAACCACTGACCTTATCCGTCAATACGGCTTGATGCTTTTCAATAAACTCGTACAAACTTGGATTATGTTTACCATGGCGAATGCTGGCGCCTATAATGATTGTGTCGAACTCAGTGAGCACTGGAGCGGCCTTGATATCGGCAGTAACCACTTCATTACCTAAAGCCATTAACTGCTGTGCGAGCTTTTTAGCAATCTTTTGGGTCTGGCCGTGAACACTAGAGTAAATGATAAGAATTCTTTTCAATTTAGCCTCGATTAATCCCAAGCAAAATAACAATAAGCAGCCTAGAAAAGACGGTGCAGGCGACTTAATTTCGACTCTCTATGCCCGTTTGGCATATCAAATGACATCACAACGCTCAGACTAAATGCGCTAAAAGCAGCAATGGACACCCAGAGTCATTGGCATTCCAGTGGAATTTAACTTGGTATGCAAAAGTAAAATGACAATTATGATATTTCATACTAGGTGATTTACCCGCCAATTTACATGAAATAGATCACGGGCTTAGCGCCAAACACCCCAAGTATATGCGGTAGTTTTAACTGCCTCACAAAAATAACGCCTTAGGTATATTCTCGCTTTAGCGTCTTTGTAACCTAGGGAGTTAATTCGTCTAAACATTGTTACAAAATTGAAAGGGATAAGTCACACCTTATATAGCCAACCTAAGAAAAAAGCATTAGCATTTGAACACTTATCGCCTGAGTCCCTTATCCATGAAAGCTATTCAAGCAAAAGATCCTAAAGCACTCTTGCTGTGGATGACCTTTGTTATGTCACTCGTGTTTGCCGTTTGGCAGGCATTGCTCAACAACTTCGTGATTGAGAAAGCCCAATTCACTGGTGCTGAAATCGGCATGTTACAAAGCCTGCGCGAAATCCCCGGCTTCTTGGCTTTTACGGCGATTTTTGTGCTGCTGCTCATTCGAGAACAAGCCTTCGCCCTGCTCTCGCTCGCCATTTTATGTATCGGCGTAGCGGTAACAGGTTTCTTTCCTCAGGTCATAGGCCTATATCTAACTACTGTGTTGATGTCTGTCGGGTTTCACTATTTTGAAACCATCAACCAATCGCTAACGCTGCAATGGGTCGATAAAAAAGACGCAGCTGGATTTATGGGTAAAGCACTGGCGTGGCGTTCGGCGGCCGCTTTAGTCGGTTATGCCAGCATTTGGCTAGTAATGACTTGGTTGAAGCTAGACTACCTGCATATGTATTTGATCATAGGCGTATTAGGTCTCATCATTGTGCTAACCATAACATGGTATTACCCCAAGTTTGAGACAACGGAAATACAACACAAAAAAATCATACTGCGTAAACGCTATTGGCTCTATTACCTGCTCACCTTTTTTTCAGGTGCAAGGCGGCAAATCTTTATGGTATTTGCGGGCTTTATGATGGTTGAAAAGTTTGGTTATAGCGTCAGTGAAATCACTGCGCTGTTCTTAATCAACTATGCCGTTAATCTAATGTTTGCGCCTGCTATTGGTCGTTTGATTGGACGTATTGGTGAGCGTAATGCGCTTACTGTGGAATATATTGGACTCATCTTAGTCTTTATCAGCTATGCCCTAGTCGAACAAGCCCATATGGCGGCAGCACTCTACGTTATCGATCATTTACTTTTTGCGATGGCAATTGCGATGAAAACCTATTTTCAAAAAATCGCCGATAGCAAAGATATTGCCGCCACTATGTCAGTCAGTTTCACCATAAACCACATAGCGGCTGTGATTATTCCTGTGCTTTTGGGCTTATTATGGTTAACCGATCCCGCCTTTGTATTTTACATAGGGGCGGGCTTTGCCGTATGTTCGTTAATACTAGCGCTGAATGTTCCGCGCCATCCTGAACCGGGTAATGAAACCTTATGGTCTTGGCCAACTAAAAGTGCGACATCAATTGCTAAAGTCGTTAAATAAAACGGCATAATAACGAACCAAAGAATTGGCTTAACGAGATGCTCAAACTAAAGAGATGATCATCTAAAGTGAGCTACAACCGAATGTAAGAGTTCACTAAACCCTCACCTCAACCACAGTGCAGGCTCAAGGATTAATAACGCGATGAAGGATTCAGATATTTTACTGTTGGCAGAAGAAGGCGAGTCAGCATCCGAGGTATCCGCTCGCAAAAAAGCTCTGCTACTTGGTCGCCAATTAGGGCTCGCCAGTGAGCAAGAATATCGCCCTGCGAACGCCTCAATTGCCGAGCGAGCTCAACATAGAGCACGCAAGTTATCGAGCGAATATCAGGCTAATGTGGAAACCATTTTTGCCTTAGCCCTCAGTTATACCCACTCAGATGTCACTGGGGTCGATCTTGATCCCGATTGGAGCCATCAATTTTTCTTGATGGCGGAACAAATCCATAACCGTAAGATGCAAGATTTGTGGGCTCGGATATTGTCGAGCGAGATAGTCAATCCGGGCAACTTCAGTCTACGTACCCTAGCGCTGCTCAAGCAACTGACTCACAGAGAAGCACAAATTCTTGAAAAAGCCCTTGGCATGGCGGCTAAGGTAAATAACGAGCAGCGCCTAAAACTCATCAGTGGCTACCGCTTGTCAGGTGGGATTGGCCAGTATTTCCGTAAAACCACCTCAGTCAATTTAGGCTTATCCCAGTTTGGGCTACCTTATTCCAGTATTTTGACCTTAGTCGATGCGGGAATACTTCACAGCAGTGAGTTCGAAACCGGCCTACTCAATAACAAAACACCAATTCAATTTGCCCTGCAAGGCATACAAATGAAGCTTACGCCCAAGAGCGGTAATCTGCTTTTTAGCTATTATCGCTTAACACCGATTGGTGATGAACTCGCCCAACTCGTGCAACCTAAGCCGGATCAAGAATACTTGAAGGCTCTGCAGCTCTTATTTGCTAAAGACTTTAAAATAGAATAATGCTCACGTCATAAAAAATTATGAATCAATGGTATAAGCAGTAAAACCTAGAAATAACAAAGGAGCCTAAAGGCTCCTTTTAAGCAAGATAAGGGCTAAATGTTAAGCTAGCGCTTTTGCCTTATCGGCATTAATGACATTGATCGCCGTTAAATAATCGATTAATGCACGTACTTGAGTCACTAAATCGCCTTTGCTGGTATCTATGGTTAACTCGGCGGCCAATGGCGCTTCATAGGGTGATGAAATACCAGTGAAATTGCTAATTTCGCCACTGCGCGCTTTCACATACAACCCCTTAGGGTCACGCTGCTCGCACACACTCAAAGGCGTAGCTACATGCACTTCAATAAACTGCCCCGCAGGAAAACGGGCACGAATACCATCACGTTCTTCACGGGTCGGGGAAATAAAGGCCGATAACACCACAAGCCCTGCATCCACCATCAATTTAGCCACTTCGCCCACACGACGCAGGTTCTCATCACGGTCTTTAACCGTAAACCCTAAATCTTTACACAGGCCATGGCGCACATTATCGCCATCGAGCAGATAAGTGTGGAATCCCGCCTCAAATAACGCCCGCTCTAGTGCACCCGCCAATGTTGACTTGCCCGCGCCAGAAAGTCCGGTAAACCACAGTAGCACTGGATTTTGGCCTTTCTGCTCGGCTCTCGCGGCTTGGTCTACAGGATGTTGATGCCACACGATATTTGTCATAAAAACTCCTCAAACCCCATGTTGACTAACCGCTAACATAAGGGCAATAAACTCAAGCTAATCACTAAAATGGAAAGATGATCGGCACCATAAATATCACTATCAGGGAATACAGCACAGATAACGGCAATCCAAGGCGGACAAAGTCACTGAAGCGATAATTACCCGCATTAAATACCATCAAATTGGTCTGATAGCCGTAGGGTGAAATAAAGCTCGCGCTGGCACCAAAGACAACGGCCATAATAAAGGGCCTTGCATCGACACCGTAATTAAGCGCAATCGCGTAAGCGATAGGGAACGCCAGCGCCGCCGCTGCGTTATTGGTCACCAGTTCAGTCAGCAATAAGGTCATTAAATACACGCCGACAAAAGCGCCAAATACCCCATAACCGTTAATAACTGAGAGTAATCCTTGGGCTAAACTGTTCGCAAGGCCAGTACTCATCATCAAGTTGGCAAGCCCTAATGCACTCCCCACTATCACCACTAATTCCAATGGGAAACGGCGTTTAAGCTCAGCCAGCGTGACTGCGCCTATGGCAAAATAACTGAGCAGCAATATCACTAAACCCTTAGCCAAGGGTAATATGCCAGTGACACTCAGGATGATCGTTGCCGCAAAGCCCAGCAATACCCAACGACCACGACGACTGTCTAGACGCACATTCAAATCTAAGCCACTGATCGCTGCAAACTCTGAACTCAGCTTTGCGCTATTGCTAAAACCATCACCTGGCGTCAATAACAACACATCACCGGGTTGCAGAATAATGTCACCGAGTCCGCCCTTCAGCGGATGATTTCCGCGGCGAATGGCCATCACAGCTGCATCAAATTGCTCACGAAAACGCGACGCTTTCAATGAACTGCCCACTAAACTGGACGACGGTGCGAGTACAGCTTCAACTAAATTTTGTCCTTTGGCTTGATGTTTACCAAACCAATCTAAACCATCGAATTGGTGCAATAACTCAACCGATTCCACCGCGCCACTAAAGCGCAGCACATCGTCCGCTTGCAACACTAACTGGGGCGGCACAGGGCAAATACAAATGCCACTGCGTTCTAATTCAACCAGATATAACTTCTTCAGCGCCCTGAGTTTGTTATCCACCACACTGCGACCCACTAAGGACGAGCCTTTTGCCACATGGGCTTCGAGCAAATATGGCAGCGCTTCTTCACCTGATTCTTCCCGTCTGTCGGGCAGAATGTTCGCCAGTAAGGTCAGTAACAAGATGCCTGCGACGACGATCACCACTGCAACTGGTGTAAACTCGAAGAACCCTAAGGCGGGTAAGCCGGCGTTTTCTACAAAGGAGTTCACAATCAAGTTGGTCGAGGTACCAATCAGGGTCAGTGTGCCACCTAAAATTGCCGCATAATTTAACGGCAATAATAACTTAGCCGGCGCGTGTGCCTGATTGCGGCGCACAACACCAATCAGTGATGCCACAACTGCAGTGTTATTGGTAAATGACGACAGTAAAGCCGTCGAAAAACCGAGCTTTGCCATTGTCATAGGCAAAGAACTATTGCCTATGACTTGACTCAACTTTCCCAGCAGGGACGTTTTTTCTAACGCCGTCGCGGCCAACACCAACAAGACAAGCGTGACTAAGCCAATATTGGTAAAGCTTGTTAATGCGGTATCGAGCGCAACCATGCCAAGCAAATAACAGAGCAAAAATGCAAATAAAAACAATACCGCTGGATTGATACGGCCGCTAATTAAGCCAGCCACAAGCCCTAACAAAATAATCGCTAATAGCCACAAGTCACTCACAAATTAAGCTCCAAGCTTAGTGATATCTATCGCTTGCCAATGGGGGAAGTGTTTACGCACTAAGGCATTAAACTCGACTTCAAAGGCACTAAATTGTGACGCTGTTTGCTTGTTAACATGTTGACCCGACACCACCATAACCGCGGCAACCGTCGCATTACTCAGGCGGTCGATTAAGATCATTCCGCCGGTATCGCGTACTAACGAATATGCATCAAACACTATGTCTTCGGTCAGTTCTAAGGTCACACGCGCAATGGCGTTTAACCCAAGAGTGTCCGTCGCACTGCGTGCTAAGGTATTAACGTCAACCACATAATCGATAGCAGTCACAGAGGCTTGCGTCTTCTTACCAGCCACTTTGATGTCGTATAACTGACCGAGTTGTAATGGCTTTTCATCCATCCACACTATATCAGCGCTGATCACGTTAGCGACGGCTGGCGCAGAATCGGGTTTTGCCAGTAAATCGCCACGGGAAATATCAATTTCATCTTCCAGCGTGATAGTCACAGCTTGGCCTGCAACCGCTTCTTGTATGTCACCATCGAAGGTCACAATACGTTCAACCTTGCTGCGTTTGCCCGATGGCAAAGCGACTAACTCGTCGCCGACATTAATGATGCCAGAGGCTAAAGTGCCCGCAAAACCGCGAAAATCTAAGTGAGGGCGCGACACATATTGCACAGGGAAACGCACAGGCAATGAGCTGAGTTCACGCTGAGTATCAATGGTTTCTAACAGTTCAAGCAGTGTACCGCCTTGATACCAAGGGCTTTGGGTGCTGCGCTCAACCACGTTGTCACCATTAAGCGCCGATAACGGCACAAAGTGGATATCGAGATTACCGAAGTCTTTAACGAAATCCGTAAAATCGGCACGAATACGGTTGAATACTTGCTCGTCAAACCCAAGCAAATCCATTTTATTAACAGCAACAACAAAGTGACGAATACCCAGTAATGACGCGATAAACGCATGGCGCTTAGTCTGAGTCTGCACGCCGTAGCGGGCATCGACTAAAATCACCGCTAAATCACAGGTTGATGCACCCGTTGCCATGTTGCGAGTGTACTGCTCATGCCCTGGCGTATCGGCGATGATGAACTTGCGCTTATCACTTGAAAAATAACGATAAGCCACATCGATAGTGATGCCCTGCTCGCGCTCGGCTTGCAGACCATCCACCAGCAAGGCTAAGTCAATGGCTTCACCTGTGGTGCCCATCTTGGCGCTGTCGCTCTTGAGGCTCGCTAATTGATCTTCATAGATCTGGGCGCTGTCGTGTAACAGACGGCCGATTAAGGTACTTTTACCATCGTCGACACTGCCACAGGTTAAAAAGCGCAGTAAGCCTTTGTGCTGCTGCAGGGCTAGATATTCTTTCACACCATGGAGGGTAATTTCTGCCGCCATGAGATTGGTTTTATTGACCGCTTTGTCCATCTTATTCTCACTCTTGATCTGCTTGGCTGAAGGTCGCGCTTTACTTGCGCCACTTTCGCGAAATAGGGTTAACCCTGTAGAGATTAGAAGTAGCCTTGACGCTTCTTCTGCTCCATAGAGGCACTTTGATCTGAGTCGATCAATCGGCCCTGACGTTCGCTCGAACGGGTTAACAGCATTTCTTCAATAATCTTTTCTAGACTGTCGGCCTCAGAATACATGGCGGCCGTGAGTGGGTAGCAACCTAAGGTTCTAAAACGCACCACTTCTTCTTTAATCTGCTCGCCCTCGGCTAACTTCATCCGCTCGTCATCGGCCATGATTAACTGACCACCGCGCTCAACCACTTTACGTTTAGCAGCAAAGTACAAAGGCACTAACTCAATGTTTTCTTGATAAATATATTGCCAAATATCCAGCTCAGTCCAGTTAGATAATGGGAATACGCGAATACTTTCGCCCTTGTTCACTGCGCCGTTATAGGTGCGCCATAATTCTGGACGTTGATTTTTAGGGTCCCATCTGTGGTGGCGGTCGCGGAAGGAATACACGCGCTCTTTGGCGCGGGATTTTTCTTCATCGCGGCGAGCCCCACCGAAAGCCGCATCGAAACCATATTGGTTAAGTGCTTGCTTTAAACCTTGGGTTTTCATTATGTCAGTGTGTTTCGCACTACCATGGTCGAAAGGGTTAATCCCCTGCGCCAACCCTTCTGGGTTGATGTGCGTCAGTAACTCGAAGCCAAATTTCTTTGCCTGCGCATCACGAAACGCGATCATCTCTTTGAATTTCCAACCCGTGTCGACATGCAGCAACGGGAATGGGATCTTGCCCGGGTAAAAGGCTTTTCGCGCTAAGTGCAACATAACGGAAGAATCTTTCCCGATGGAATACAACATCACAGGATTATCGAATTCGGCTGCAACTTCACGAATGATCTGAATGCTCTCAGCTTCCAGTTGTTGTAAGTGGCTTAATTCACGCCCGGCCATACTATTCTCCGTTACCTTAAATTCGCCGTGTTACCACAGCATGGATTAGCTTAATTTGTTTAACTGCTTAATAGCTTTAACTGTTTGCGGCTTAGCTTATCGACGCGACGGCCGAGACTCTAACCGATTGAGTCTGTTCATCGCTAACCTGAGTCGATTCAATCGCTTCAGGTTTGAACCAATGCAAGGTGTCACTCAGCGTGACGACTTCACCTATGATCATCAAAGCTGGCATTTGTAATTCTGGATCGGCGGCAAGCTGTTCAAGCTCACCTAAACGGCCGATAAAACGACGTTGCTCTTTAGTGGTTGCCTTTGACACTATCGCCACGGGTGTTTCAGGGCTTCGGCCCGCATCGACTAGACCTTGGCGAATAATGCCTGCGTTCAGAATCCCCATATACACGACTAAGGTATTGTTAGGATTAGCATAACCTTGCCAATCCATAGGGCGACTCTCTAACTGACAATGGCCAGTGATAAAAGTGACGCCTTGGGCATGGTCTCTGTGGGTTAGGGGAATTCCCGCATAGGCTGACGTGCCGCTGGCAGCAGTAATGCCGGGAACGACTTCAAACTCAACCCCAGCTTCGACTAAAGTTTGTAACTCTTCGCCCCCGCGGCCGAAAATAAAAGGATCGCCACCTTTAAGGCGCACCACATTTTTACGGGTGTAGGCTTTAGTGACGAGTAACTGATTAATCTCGTCCTGTGCGGCGCTATGCTTGCCCGCACGTTTACCTACGGCAATCTTCTCAGCGTCTTTGGGAATAAGATCGAGGATATCTTGGCTGACTAAAGCGTCGTATAGCACTGCATCAGCAGCTTTAAGGATGCGCCATGCCTTTAACGTCAATAACTCAACGTCGCCGGGGCCGGCACCCACCAGCCAGACTTTGCCTTTGGCCGCTTGGCCCGGTAAAGAGAAAATTTCCATCAGAATCCCCAAGATCACTTTAGTCTGTAGAAATATAGCGCGTCTTATATTCCATAATAAATAGATAATTATTAGTTTTTATATCATTTAGATATAAAAGAATGAGTGACAACTCACTTAAAGTGGGGAAAACCTTGGGTTTCAAAATCAAAAATGCCATAAATCCAAGTTAACCCATTGAAATAAAAATGACTTAATAAGATTAAGCGAATTGCATCAAAATAATTTCTGTCCGCTAAGTGCATGATTTTGGCACTATGTTATTGCCAAAAATTCTACCTAAACATATCTCTATGGGACTAAAAATGGCTGACTACAAGATTTGTCATTAAGTGACACCGAATTTTTCCATAACCATAAATTCACTTTCTAATGTTAAGCTGGAAATAACTATCTTTGTTGAGTACGACTGACAAATAAATAAACACATCAAGGAGGGCAGATGAAACCACTTTACTCAGGTATTGCATTGGCAGGGCTATTAGCCTGTACGGACGTAAATGCCGAAGAATCATTAGTAAAAGGAAGAGTAAAAGATGAACTTGCCACGGCGGATCTACCTTTTGTGATTACGCCACATAAAGTGAATTACCTTTTACCAGTCACCTACAGCCCAGATCCCAACATGGCACCTTTCACCGAAGATGCAATACTCAACCCCTATTCTTTAGATGAGTTTGAGGCTAAGTTCCAAATCAGTTTTAAATTTCCTATTTGGTACAATGTGTTTGGTGATAATGGCCATTTATTTTTTGCTTACACCAATCAATCCTATTGGCAGGTTTATAACAAAGACACTTCATCGCCTTTTAGGGAAACCAATCACGAGCCTGAAGTCTTTATGCTGTTTAATAACGATTGGAAAATTGGCAGTGTGACCAATTCCTTTTGGGGATTTGGTGCCGTACATCAATCGAATGGTAAAGCAGGGCCACTTTCCCGCAGTTGGAATCGCCTCTATGCCACTATGATTTTTGATGCAGGCCCACTCGCCTTCTCCACCAAAGTGTGGTGGCGTATTCCTGAAGATGAAAAGACAGATCCATATAAAGCCAGCGGCGACGATAACCCTAATATTGATGACTATATAGGTAAAGCAGAGTTTATTGGCGTTTATGGTATCGATGAACATAGATTCACTTTAACCGTTAAAACGAATCTAGAAGATATCGACAGAGGCTCAGCAGAACTGACTTGGAGTCATCCTATCGTCGGCAACTTACGCTTTTATACTCAATACTTTAATGGTTATGGCGAAAGCCTAATCGATTACAACTATCACAATCAACGTATTGGTATCGGAATTTCACTCAACGATATTCTTTAAGAAAGATATACCCACTTGATCCCGCTATTTAAGATTGTTTGGGTATATAAAGTGACTAAGTACAAAAATCGACCATAATTTGCTGCTAATCTACCAAGCCTGCTGCTAAATTGCTCAGATGGACCTGAGTTTAGGGCAGAGCAGGACGATTTACATTGATCCGAATGGCATTTAAGCCGATAGTCGCACACCTTTTTGTGCCCTGAAGCAGCGCCTTAACATCATGGAGGAATATGAGTTTTAGCTACCGCAGCATAGTCATGCTACTCAGTGTCATTATTTTCGCGAGCTTACTTAAGCTCGCGTTTTTCGCTGTGCCAAAAGATAGCGCTGCACCAGTGCTGAATGCACAAGAGGTACGCCAAGATCTCTATGCCTTATTGGATCAAATCGAGCAACACTCAGCGTTTTATGCCTTAACGGCCGACAAAGCCAACCCGCAGCTTAAATTTATGGCTAGCCTTATTGTTGAACAGTATCAAGATATTACTCCCAATGATCGCTTTGCTGCTGAAGTCACTAAATTACTCAATACCCTCAAAGATCCAGGCGCTCAAGTGCATAACTTCGATGATCAAAGCGGCGATCTCCCGTTAACGCTAAGGCCAGTCAACGACCAATGGTTAGCCTTGGATAACGGTAATAATCCAGTCAACAACGACTTCCCCTTTATCACTCATATCGATGGTTTACCTATGAGCAAATGGGTAGCGGCCAGCCAAACCTACTTACCTGAGCCGGCAAAACAGAGTCAAGAAATGCAGTTACCTTGGCTGAAAAAACTTAACCTATTGCGCGAAGACTTAGGACTCAGCATAAAGCCCTATGTGGTCATTACGCTAATTAATGATGATCTGCAAAGCCAGCAGGTGACTCTCGCCCTGCCAAGCCATAAACCGCAAGTTCAATTAGCAACTATCAGTGAAAAAGACGAGACTCAAGATATTAATGTGCTCGAGTTTATTAACCAATTATCTCAATTTGAGCGCCCCGAATTTCAAGACATGCCAAATCAATTAGAGACGGTCAACAATACGACGGTCAAACTTAAGATCAGCGATCTCTACGCCTTTGAATTAGATAAAGAACAACAGCAAGAACTGCTCAAAGGCATGACACATCCCTTACTGATCATTGATTTACGTGATGCCAGTGGCTTTAGTCCGAAATTATTGACTATGCTGTCGCGATATCAAGATGCGGATTTAAATAACACTTTAGCACCTAATGTGATGGGATTTGCGCACTATCGCCGCTCACCAGAGCTGAGAAATGATTATCTACAGCCGCTCAATTTTATGCCTCTGGATGCGTTAGAGTACAGCCCTCCTAGGCTCAAATCTCTCACCCGTAACTTACCCTCTGTCGATAAAGAGAAATTCAGCCCTTGGTATGTTCGCACTAAGCCTGCGGTGGCTCCTGAAGGGCGAAATCGCTTAGCGCTACTCGTGAGTCCCCATTGTCGCCAAGAATGCGAGTGGATTGCCTATCGTACTAAATCTTGGTCTAGGGCAAATTTGATTGGTGAAAAAACCTCAGGCGACTTTGCACGTCAGTATCATTTCAAACTGCCAAACAGTGGATTAAACATAAGATTCAGCAGTTCGTTAACCTATGATGCACAGGGGAGACTCCTGTCCGGTATTGGGACTGAACCGGATATTTTGCTCCCTCAGAACAGTGATATTCAATGGCAAGGGCTCGTTAGTTTAATGCGCTCCGCCAAGCCCAAAGCGCAACTTGTTCTGCCAGCACAGCACACTAAGTTGGCTCAAGCTAAGCTAAATTAAGCCAAAAAAAGAGCCAGCAATCTGCTGGCTCATTTCAAACAAATATGAGTTTACTAACGCATTACTTCTTTTCAGTCGCTTTAGAATTGGCGACTGAACCTATGACCAAGCCTTGCTTATTCACATCGAAGCTCATTTGAACTCGCATGTTGTAATCTTTAAGCATTTGCATTTCTTCAGGGATCGGCTCACCGCTCATTTCTAACAGTGTAAGCACTGGCGTAAACATCTTGCCGTAATCAGCAGACAAGCTGTACATGCCATTAGCTGACAGTTTCTCGCCTGCTAATTTGTTGGCTAAAGCCAAGCCTTTATCACCGCTATACACCACTAAATGTTGGCCTTTAATCGCCAGCATTGGCTTAACACCTAACTCTGGAGGCAACATCAATATTGGAGATAAATCAGTAGCATCGCCGTTATCGGCTAATTGCACTTCAGCCAGCATAGGGGCGAAAGGTTTGACCATATTGAACAACATGGATGGGTTTTCGGCGCTAAGGCTGACTAAAGCATCTAAGCTTTCTAACTTAGGCTCTTGATCTTGTGTGCTCATTTTAAAATCGAGCAATGAAACGCTCATGCCTTTCACACCGTTAGCCATGCCAGTAAACATGCCTAGCATAGCAGGGCTCTGTTGGCTCAACTCAGCCTGCAACTCTGCCAATGGTGCACAGGTCAGTTGTGGCTTTTGCAGATCATCCCAAATAGCCGTTAATGAAGGGGTAATTTCATTGATATCTAAACCTATTCCCATGGAGAAGATAGTGCTGTCGATATCCGCCAGATGCGATGGAATAAAACCACGCATCTTTTGCATTGCCGCAAGAATAGGTTGATTCTTCGTTTCGACAACAAATGAAGCCGCCATATGGCTTTCTTTTTCAGTCACAGAAAACGCCGTTAAACCAGCAACGGTACGCGGCCAGTTAGCGGCAATCGCAGTCAGTTCGGTACGACATTCTGGTGTTCTGATTTGAGCTAATGGATCTTCACCCGCACTTTCATCAGCAAAAAATTGAGTCAGTTGCTTAGCTAGCATATTGCTATCTGCAGAGGTCAATGCCTTTACAATTTCCACATGGTTAATAAAGCTAATGCTGTCATCTTTAAAACCATGGGTCTTAATAATATCTTCTAATATGCCAGAAGCGGCTAATGACTGCGGCGCCTTCTTAATACCAAATGCCATTTCTAATAACTCAGGCTCGGTAATAGAGGTGCTGAAAGTCATCGTTAATATGCCATCTTTCTGGGCAAATAGCAGTTCTGCTTTCTCTGCTGAGCTTTCATCCGATAGTGCATAAGCGCGATAATCAACATCACCCACTTTACGCATTTCGTGGGTTACACCACTGTCTTTTTCGGCTTTATCTAATACAGCCCAAAATGCTTCGGCCTGATTAACATCAATCTTTAATACTGGCAAAGCACCTAAAGTATAAATATAAGGTTTAACTTCATCGGGGAAACCGAAGGTTTTTAACAGTAAGGCAGGATCTTTCATCCCATCCATATACTGCTGATAAATGCTAACGAAGAACTTGCCCATAGGGCTATCCTGCACACCGAGTTCATCAAGCGTATTACTTGGATATTGCTGATAATTTCCAGAAATAGACTGTAAATACGCTTTTAACGGGAAGGGTTTTAACTGGCCCGAAAATATCGGCGTATCGGCAGGCACATAGTCGAGCAAAGGATTAGCAGAGGCACTAGAACCCGCGCCATTCTGCATATACCAATAACCACCAGCACCTGCTGCAATAATTGCCGCGGCAATCACAATCTTTTTCATTTAAGAAACTCCATTTAATGACATTCAATTTTATGAAAACAATACCTAAAGAACTCACCTTAGGTATTTAAATATTTATCCGCTCTTACATATCCCTTACGCAGATAATGCAAAATCAGAAAACGCAACGACTCAGCCCTACGCAATACAAACCCAGTTTAAAATGCTTAGGCTAAGCGAAACTAAGGTATAAAATTTTCCCGATAATTTAACATTAAACCGACACAGAAGCGAACAGGATAGGAGTTCGCAGCATTAAAAACGCATTAGAATTAACGTTTATTAAACATAACTCCAATCTTATTTCAATTCGGTAATAAAACATCTCAAAGTCATCGACGATTAAGCAAAGAACTCAATGACAAATTAAGCTCATCTCACTCAAACTACCTCACCAGAGCGTCATCGTGCTTCGTGGACTTTTTTAAGCGTGACGTCACCTAGCTGACGCATTTGCTTACGGATCCAAGCTGAGCGCTGCTGCACATAGGATGACGGTGGAGACACCTTATAGCGCCAAGGATTGGGTAAAATGGCTGCGAGTAATGAGGCCTCGTATTGGGTAAGTTTTGCCGCTGACTTTCCAAAATAATGCTTTGATGCCGCTTCGGCGCCGTAAATACCTGGGCCAAATTCTACAATATTTAAATACACTTCAAGAATACGCGACTTATCCCAAGTCAACTCCATCAATAACGTAAACCAAGCTTCCAATCCCTTACGAAAGAAACTGCGACTCGACCACATAAAAAGGTTTTTCGCCGCCTGCTGACTTAAGGTACTTGCCCCACGGACTTTAGTGCCTTTTTGGTTGTATTTCAGTGCCGAACTTATCGCGGCTAAATCGAATCCAGTATGCTCAACAAAACGTTGATCTTCCGCAGCAATCACAGCCAATTGTAATTCGGGAGAAATTTGCGCTAAATCGCGCCATTGATGCCTGATCTCACCGATAGGTGCAGGTGGAAATAAGGCACGCTCGATACGCCAAGTCCACATAGGAGGATCGACGAATCGTAGTAGGATCACTAATAAAATTGAGCAAATAAATGCCCAAACTAATCCCTTAAATAACCAAGACAATAAACGACGAAAACCACGCTTTCGTCTCTGAGGTGCTGGGTCACTCGACTTATTAACACTTGGACGCCTGACATGATCTCGCATCGCATATAAAGGGGTCGTCATTTATACCATCTCATCCACACACTCTCATTTCTTGTTTCTCATCTATCCAGTCAAGCCATCCCATTGCAAGGATTCTTTGGGGCAACCTAGGCTTACAGAAAATATTCTAAAGCTTTACGCGAGTTGCAAGCTGATCATGCTACGAGAATAGAGGAAACACCAAGGATATCTTACTCGATAATCAAAGATAGGTTGAGAAATAACCATAACAAGAACAAATCACTATTGAAGATTGACTGGAGTCGACTTAACTTGACCTCGGCAGCTTTGACGACAGCTGACCGAGGTAATGATGGCTGATTAACGAGAGCTAGCAAGTCAATCAAACTGCTTGATACTCGCAGGTGCGAGTCAGGTTTTCAACGCTTTCACTGCATCCAATTAAGCCATATCGATACACAGCAAACCCAGCCCATAAATACCGATATACAACAACTTAACCTCATAAAAGACATGAATCATGTCAATTAACGCAGTAAAACGCTTCAAAACCATCTACGGGAACTTCAAAATATAGCGCAGGCTTAACCAATGTGCATAACTCTGTGAGTAAAAATGTACAACATTTTTAGCATTTAAAAATGAATGCAAACTAACTCTATGAATATCAATCTATCTTAGTTAAATGATGCTTAAATGACATCACTTAACTTCCTCGGCAATCCAGAGTATTAAATTCACCCCAAACCCCACCTACCTTAAAATGATAAAAAAACGCCCCAAACTAAGTTGAGGCGTTTAATATTTAAAATCAATAAAATGACTAGATATCGTAGTGCAAACCACACTCACGTTGTAGGCCATTAAAGCGAGTTTCTTCCTCTGTCATACCTAATTCGAGTGGTTTACTCGAATGGGTATCCCCCACAGAAACATAGCCTTGGTCCCAAAGTGGATGGTACGGCAAATCAAATTGAGTCAGATAGAGGTGCACATCTTTATTCGACCACTCGATAATCGGCAGTAACTTAAAGCGCGTGCCATGAATCGCCAGTATCGGCAACGCCTCACGGGTACTGGCTTGGCTGCGTCTCAGCCCTGCAAACCAAGTGCCTACCTCAAGCTCGGCTAAAGCGCGTTGCATAGGCTCAACTTTGTTTAACCGGTTGTATTGCTCTAGTCCGTTTACCCCTTGCTCCCACAACTGGCCAAAGCGCGCCTCTTGCCATGCCGATGTCATCACTGCTTGGTACACTTTTAAATTCAGTGATAAACGCTCTGTCAGCTCGTCGATAAACTGATAAGTCTCAGGGAATAAATAACCCGTATCCGTGAGAATAACCGGAATATTCGCCTGTGCCTGACTCACCATATGCAGCATTACAGCGGCTTGGATCCCAAAACTTGAGGACAGCGCATGATTACCGGGCAAATAAGTTAAGCCCCATAGCACTCGCTCTTGTGCGCTTAATCCACCTAAGAACTGATTAATACGTTCAAGCTCTATCGCTTGCTCTGCCTTAGGCGCACTCAATAATGCCTTGAGTTCGGCAGCGCTGACCACAGTCGGCACTTTATCACTGGTTTTTTGCTCAAGATCAGCCATGAAAATCCTTAGCGGCATCGATCACCGCCTTCACTACACCCACGCGGACGGTGAAGTTACCAAAGGTTTCGCCTGCATCACGCTCTACGGCGTAGCGGCCAAACAGGGTATCCAATTCGGCGAGAATGTCCGCCTCTTGGATATTTTCTCTGTGCATTTTGTTCAAACGAGTCCCTTCAAAACTTGCACCTAAGTACAAGTTATAACGGCCCGGCGCTTTACCCACAAGCCCAATTTCAGCGGCAAATGGGCGGGCACAACCATTTGGACAACCCGTCATCCGCACCACAATCGCTTGCTCGCTAATGCCGTGTTTTGCCTGCAGCGCATCGATATGATCGATAAACTCAGGGAAATAACGCTCGGCTTCCGCCATCGCTAATGGGCACGTCGGCAACGCCACACAGGCAATCGAGTGACCGCGAGTTTGCGTCAACACTTGGCCCAGCAGACCATGTTTACGGGCTAAACCTTCAATCGTGGCTTTATCTTCTGCCGCTACACCTGCGATAATCATGTTTTGATTCGAGGTCATGCGGAAATCGCCCTTGTGGATCTTAGCGATTTCACGCAGCCCCGTTTGCAGGGTTTGGCCTGGTAAATCTTTAATACGACCGCTTTCGATAAATAAGGTTAAATGCCACTTACCGTCAACGCCTTCGACCCAACCATAACGATCGCCGCGATCGCCAATCACTACATCACGTTTAGGTTCAAATTTCACCCCAGCACGTACTTCAACTTCGGCTTTAAATTTCTCATAGCCGTGGTCAACGATTGTGTATTTAAGGCGCGAGCGCTTACGATTAGAGCGATTACCCCAGTCACGTTGCACAGTCATCACAGCTTCGGCAAACTTCATCACGTCTTCAGTTTTGATAAAACCAAAGTCGTCCGCTAGGCGGGGAAAGGTTTCTACTTCGCCATGGGTCGAGCCCATGCCGCCGCCCGCGGTTAAGTTAAAGCCAACTAGCTCGCCGTTTTCGGCAACAGCAATAAAGCCTAAATCGTTAGTGTAAACGTCAACATCGTTATCGGGAGGAACCGCAACCGCCATTTTGAACTTACGTGGCAGATAGGTTTTGCCATACACAGGTTCGACGGTTTCATCTTCGGTTGAGAGTAACTTTTCTTCATCTAACCAAATTTCGGCGTAGGCGCGAGTGTGGGGTAATAGATGATCAGACAGTTGTTTCGCCACTGCATAGGCCTGCTCGTGCAGTTTCGATTCCACCGGATTGGGGTTACACATCACGTTACGGTTAACGTCACCACAGGCAGCAATCGAATCCAGCGCTTCGCGATCTAAGTCTTGAATAATGGTCTTCAAGTTACGCTTAGGAATACCGTGGTATTGGAAGGTTTGGCGGGTCGTCAAACGAATGCTGTTCGAGCTAGTTAAAGTCGAGGCAACTTTATCTACGCCTAACCATTGCTGCGGAGAACAAATACCGCCGGGTACACGGGCACGCAACATAAAACTATATAAAGGTTCGAGTTTTTGCTCTTTACGTTCATTACGTAAATCGCGGTCATCCTGCTGATAGAAGCCATGAAATTTGATCAGCTGCTGATCGCCGTCACTGAAACTGCCAGTCACAGAAGAATCTAAACCTTCTTTGATGGTCCCGCGCAGGTAATCACTGTCGGTTTTTAGGTATTCGTTTAACGCTAACTTTTGCTCACTCATGGCAACTGCCTCTTAAAATTGGGTTCGCTGGCTGCACAGGTCATCACGTGTGCAGCTTTGGCTATTCTTATGCGTTTCTTTATGCGCGCAACGGTTGAGATTAATACACGTCTTTTTGGTAGCGTTTATCGCTGCGCAGGGTTTCAAAATAGGCTTCGGCAGCTTCGGTATTCAAACCACCGACTTCGACTGCCACCTCAATCAAGGCTTGGTGAACATCTTTGGCCATACGTTCAGCATCACCACAAATATAAAGATGCGCGCCATTTTGCAACCATTGCCACAGGGCTTGGCCTTGCTCTTTAATGCGGTGCTGCACATAAATCTTATGGGCTTGATCGCGTGAGAACGCCACGTCGATACGGCTGAGATCGCCATTTTTCAAATACTGTTGCCACTCAGTTTGATACAAGAAATCCTGCTCAAAGTGTGGATTGCCGAAGAATAACCAGCTATCGCCTTGAATACCTTGGGCTACGCGCTCCTGCATAAAGGCACGGAACGGCGCAACACCTGTACCAGGGCCCACCATGATCACCGGTGTTTCTGGATTTTCGGGTAAACGGAAATGCTTGTTCGACTCAACATAAACCTTAACTTGCGTGCCTTCCTGCGCAGACGCTAAGAAGTGTGACGCGCCGCCAAAACGTGCTGAGCCGTGGCGCTCATCTTCCACTAAGGCCACAGTTAAGTGGACTTCTGTTTCAACTTCGCTTTGACTTGAGGCGATAGAGTAAAGTCTTGGCGTTAATGGACGCAGTAGCTCAAGCAGTTTTGCTGCATTTAAGGTTACTGAGTTGTTTGATAACGGATACTGAGTGACTAAATCGGCAAATTGATGCTTAAGGATAAAGT
Source organism: Shewanella sp. NKUCC01_JLK (assembly GCF_019345615.1). Classification (NCBI taxonomy): domain Bacteria; kingdom Pseudomonadati; phylum Pseudomonadota; class Gammaproteobacteria; order Alteromonadales; family Shewanellaceae; genus Shewanella; species Shewanella sp. NKUCC01_JLK. The sequence continues at coordinate 119,248 of NZ_JAHKRD010000002.1, forward strand.
GGCGCACTTGTTCTTTATCTTCGCTCAATGCCAGCAGTTCAGCGCTGCCGCTCAATTCGGCCCAGCCTTTGACTAATCCAGGGTATAACTGGGTCAGTTCTTTCTTATCGACCAAAGCCTGCTTAAGGGTCAAAGATTCAGCACCAAGGGTCACTAACTCATCGGCGGCCAATGACAGACCCGCTAAGACTTCATCGACTAACACTTCGTTATTGCTAAACCACACACCGAGGGCATCACCCGCTTGATAGGTTAACCCTGAGTCGCCAAGGTCAATTTCAACATGGCGCACGTCTCGGTCTGATCCACGGCCGGTAATTTTCTGGCTCACAAGCACTTCGGCGCTATAGGGGTTTTGCTTAGTAAATTCACTTTCGCCAATCGCTTTAGCGGTGCCGATAGATACCACACTGGCGGACGAGGTTTCGATTAGCGGCTTAACGGCCTCTAATACATCGGCGTGCCACTGGCCCGCGGCAGCTTCATAATCCACATCACATTCAATTAAAGGTAATAGTGATTTAGCACCGAGTGCCGCTAGGCGGGCATCGAAGTCTTTACCGGTTTGGCAGAAAAATTCATAGCTAGAATCCCCCAGCGCAAGCACAGAGTAATGTAGATTGTCTAACTTAGGGGCACGTTTCGATGCTAAAAACTTGTGTAATTCAATCGCATCATCCGGCGCTTCACCTTCACCATGGGTGCTGACCACCAATAAAAGCACAGCTTCTTGCTTTAATTGGCGAACATTGTATTCGCCCATTGAAGCCAGATTGACCGCATAACCTTGCGCTTGCGCCTTATCGGCGAGCGCTTTGGCGACACCACGGCCATTACCCGTTTGGCTGCCATAGAGAATCGTCACAGTTTGAGCCGTTTGCGCCTGTGCGGCAGGCGCTAATTGGCCCGCATTAGCTGTAGCAGCAAGATAGCCACTCACCCAGGCCAATTGCACAGCACTTAACTCAGAAGTGAGTTGTTTTAGCTTCTCGACTTGTCCTTGAGACAATGGCGAAGCCAGCGATGAAAGTTCTTTTAACAACATGAGACGGCCCTATGACAGTGTAATGTCCACAAGCTTATCGCGGTTTAAGAAAAGCAAAAAAGAATAAAATAGGATTTTTAATTCCATTTTGGAATATACAAAGTGCAAAATTTAAGCTACAAAAGTGTGCACTGGTTAAAAGTTTTTGATCCGACCAGTGCAGAAACGGCCTGCTTGAGAAATATGCACTTGTGCCAAGCTAAAGTATTGCCACAATGGTCATGAGTCTGTCGAACAATAATTTCTGTTGCCCACAGAATAGTTTGTTTTAAAAACAAAAAGTGTCCATCCTAGATTGAATGCCCTAACTGACTCGAATCACCCGCCGAATAAACGCTGGTGACGACAGATTTTGCAGTTGAGTACGATGAAGGAAGAACAGCAGGCGGAACGATTATATAAACCATCAGGGAGTAGTCATGCAGATTGGAATACCGAGAGAAAGTCTCGCCGGTGAAACTAGGGTCGCCGCGACCCCAGCCACCGTTGAGCAGCTTAAAAAACTCGGCTTTGAAGTTGTTATTGAGGCCAATGCGGGTCAACTGTCAAGTTTCGATGATGCTGCTTTTGAAGCTGCAGGCGCGAAGGTGACAACAAACGTTTGGCAAGCCGATCTGATCTTTAAGGTCAATGCGCCAAGCGACGCCGAAATTGAACAAATCAAAGACGGGGCGACTATCGTCAGCTTTATTTGGCCCGCACAAAACCCTGAGCTGGTTGCGAAGTTATCTAAACGTAAGATCAACGTGATGGCAATGGACATGGTGCCACGCATCTCCCGTGCCCAGTCACTTGATGCCCTCTCCTCTATGGCAAACATTGGTGGATATCGCGCCGTTGTTGAAGCCGCACATCAATTTGGCCGTTTCTTTACCGGTCAAATTACCGCTGCCGGTAAAGTACCGCCCGCCAAAGTGTTAGTCATTGGTGCTGGTGTAGCTGGCCTTGCCGCCATTGGTACAGCTGGATCGCTTGGCGCCATAGTGCGCGCCTTCGATACCCGCTTAGAAGTGGCCGAGCAAATCGAATCTATGGGCGGCCAATTCCTTAAACTGGATTTTGGTAACGAGGAAGGTGGTTCATCGGACGGTTATGCTAAAACCATGTCGGATGAATTTATTGCCGCCGAAATGGCACTGTTTGCCGAGCAAGCCAAAGAAGTCGACATCATCATCACCACAGCGCTAATTCCTGGTCGTCCAGCGCCTAAGCTCATCACCAAAGCCATGGTCGATAGCATGAAGAGCGGCTCAGTGATCGTCGATTTAGCCGCTGCGACGGGTGGTAACTGCGAATACACTCAATCGGGTGAGCTGTTTGTTACTCCTAACGGCGTAAAAGTGATTGGTTATACCGACCTTCCCGGTCGTCTACCGGCGCAATCGTCACAGCTTTACGGCACTAACTTAGTCAACCTGATGAAGTTAATGTGTAAAGAAAAAAACGGCACAGCCAGCATCAACTTTGATGATGTAGTCATGCGCAATATGACAGTGATTAAAGAAGGTGAAGTGACCTTCCCGCCGCCACCGATTTCGGTTTCTGCGGCGCCAGCAAAACCAGCGGCGAAAATCGAGCCTAAAAATACCACCCCAAAGGCGCCATCTAAGCTCAAATACGTGCTCGCCGCCTTAGGCGTTGCAGGATTTGCTGCCGTGGCATCGGTAGCACCACCAGAGTTCCTGTCGCATTTCACAGTATTCTTGCTGTCCTGCGTTGTTGGCTATTACGTGGTATGGAACGTATCCCACTCACTGCATACGCCTTTAATGTCAGTCACTAACGCGATTTCGGGCATTATCGTGGTCGGCGCCCTACTGCAAATCGGTCAGGGTTCAACTTTGGTCACTGTACTGGCGTTTATCGCCGTGCTGATCGCCAGTATTAACATCTTCGGTGGCTTTACCGTCACTCAGCGCATGCTGAAGATGTTCCGTAAGGATTAAGGGGGTTTAACGTGTCTCAAGGACTGGTAACAGCAGCTTACATTATTGCCGCCATTCTCTTCATCTTCAGTCTCGCGGGACTGTCGAAGCAAGAGACGGCAAAACACGGCAATTTATTCGGTATCTTAGGTATGGCAATCGCCCTACTGGCTACCATTTTCAACCCCGATACTAACGGAATTGCGTGGATCTTAATCGCTATGGTGATTGGCGGCGCGATTGGTATCCGTTTAGCACTAAAAGTCGAAATGACTGAAATGCCTGAACTGGTTGCTATATTGCACAGCTTTGTGGGTATGGCCGCGGTATTAGTGGGTTTCAACAGCTTTATCGACTTACACCCACAGGAAGTATCACAAGTCGTGGTGGCTGTCGGTGGTGATATCAATACGACCCTCGCCGCAGTACAAGATGCACTAAGTGAAGCGGTGAAGACCGCCAGCAAAGAGCACCTCACTGGCGCTATGCTTAACATTCACTTAGTCGAAGTCTTCCTCGGGATCTTCATCGGTGCGGTGACCTTTACGGGTTCTATCGTTGCCTTTTGTAAGTTACGCGGACTGATTTCATCTAAACCTCTGATGCTGCCACATCGCCACAAGCTAAACCTAGTCGCAGTGCTAGTGTCTTTCGCCCTGTTGGTATACTTCGTACAGACAGGCGGCACTATGCCAGCATTGCTGTTGATGACCTTGATTGCCTTCGCCTTTGGCTGGCATTTAGTCGCATCCATTGGCGGCGCGGATATGCCAGTGGTTGTGTCTATGCTGAACTCCTACTCAGGTTGGGCAGCGGCAGCGGCAGGCTTTATGTTGTCGAACGACCTCTTGATTGTGGTCGGCGCGTTAGTGGGTTCATCGGGTGCTATCCTGTCTTACATCATGTGTAAGGCCATGAATCGCTCGTTTATTTCAGTTATCGCTGGCGGCTTTGGCACAGATGGTGTGGCCTCGACTGCCGATGAAGAAATGGGTGAATACCGTGAAACCAACGCAGAAGATGTGGCGGATATGCTGAAAAATGCCACTTCAGTCATCATAACCCCTGGTTACGGTATGGCAGTGGCGCAGGCGCAATATCCTGTTGCGGAAATCACTCAAAAACTACGTGATCGCGGCGTGAAAGTGCGTTTTGGTATCCATCCAGTTGCTGGTCGATTACCAGGCCATATGAACGTACTGCTCGCTGAAGCGAAAGTCCCCTACGATATCGTGCTCGAAATGGACGAAATCAACGAAGACTTTAAAGACACAGATGTCGTGCTCGTTATCGGCGCCAACGACACGGTTAACCCCGCGGCAATGGAAGATCCAGGCAGTCCAATCGCAGGTATGCCAGTGCTGGAAGTGTGGAAAGCGCAAAACGTGATTGGCTTTAAACGTTCGATGAACACAGGTTATGCCGGCGTGCAAAACCCACTGTTCTTCAAAGAAAATACCCAAATGCTGTTTGGGGATGCTAAGGCCAGTGTTGAAGCCATTTTAAAGGCACTTTGAGTTTGATTTAATATCAACAGAGTAGAAATCGTTTAGGCGATAAACACTATTCTAAAGAAATGAAGGGAGCCAATGGCTCCCTTTCTTTTCACATTTTTTTAAGCCTATTAAGCTAGTCTCTGCGCCAATATGATGCGAGGCTTATCTGCCCACAATGCTGATATGCTTAATGTAAGCTAAAACAGTAAGTTAAATCTAAAGCTGGTTTAAGGAAATAATAAATGTTGCTTGGGCTGTTTATCCTGTCTGCCGTATTAATCAAAACCTCATTACTCGGGCTTGGCTGGATATCGATTACTATCGGCCTGAGTGGGTACCTATTTTGTCGATGGTTTAATATCAATTTAGATATCAAACTGATTGATAAATTTAAACGACTCTTTATCACTGGCGCGGCTCTACATCTTCTCGTCTATATCGGCTTAATCACTAAGCTTTTCCTTATCGACAGCTTTGAAGACTTGCCCACATTCCTGATAAGTCACTTAGTCTTCCACCACGCAATCAGTGCCGTGATTGCTGCTGCATTAACCTTCTTGGCGATTCGCATCTATCTACAACAGCAAAAATTAACTCAAGCCTATCGACAGGAATTAAGCTAACTCAACATGGTTTTGATGACAAATGCAGACGAATAAAAGCTGGCTAGATTCATAATTAACTTAAGTGCCATAAAATAATGGGGGACTAAAGCTGATCAGGCAAAGGTGTTGTCAGCAACACTGAATTCATCAATGGATTCAAACATCAGGGATAAGAATGACCCCTGATGTTTGGTTGGAGCTAAGCCAAGATACGTTAGTCGACGGCAATATCGTTATCTTTAAGCTCTTTTGACAAGGTTTCATAATTCGTTTTGAGTTTTGGCAAAGTATCTTCTTTGATTTTACTCAATACATTTTGCAACTGATCCTTACCGTAAGAAACGCTATAGTGACGGGTTTCAATATTGCTAATGATCTTCTCAGACTCTAAATACAAACGACGAATATCAGACAAAATATCACTCGGTGTTTCTAGCGCATTGGCAGAATAGCGCATGTTATCCCAGACAAATAATCCCATCTGCGGATGCATTTTCACTAAACTATTACTACTCACAGTCTCAACTGTCTCAGCGTAATGACTCAAGATTTCAACATTGTCACTCACTTCGTCATATAGGGCATGACGCAGATGATAGTTATTCTGCATATTGCTCAGGGCATCAAATTTAATTGCCTGTGACAACCCTTCTTGCGCGGCTAAATACACGCCAACAACAGTCGCAATGATTATAAAAATCTGACTCACCCAAAAACTGGTTTTGATAAGCTCAGTGTTATCAAGCTTAATGGCGCGTTTAGGCATATCTGCCTCATTAGAGATGGGGGTCATGTCCATATGTTTTATCCTGTCAAATCAAGAGTAAAAGGCAATATCACTAACTTAAATCATTGTTAAGTGGTCATCCTACACTATTGGGGTATGACTTACCTCAGTACAAATCACGATTTTTACCCACAAAAAAGGAGCCATCTGGCTCCATTTTTATATTCATTGGTCAGTCTATTATGCTGCTTTTGCCACATCAAAATTGGATAACAACATCACAGCTGTACGGCCTAATAGGTGGTTGATCGTGCGATCGCCCGCTAAGCCTAACTCAGCAATCGCTTGCTGACGCGCTGTACTCACCGCTCTAAAGAGGGTAATTTCATTATTCGCACCACCACAAAGACTAAAGAACAGTCTTAATACTGCGCGGTAATGCTCTTCCTGCATTGCCTGCATCCAGGATGTTTCCAATGCCTCTTGGCTAGAAAAATCCAGCGCAGCAACAAATAGATTGCCGATACGACTATCTAAACGAACAAGAAAATCGCTTTTGCGTGGAAAATGGTGACTAATACCTGTGCGACTAATACCCGTTGCTTCAGATAACGTAGTATAAGACATAGTCTCAAAGCCGATAGTCAAAATTTGTCTTAACGCTTCATCCATAATTTGATTTATGGTTTGCTCAGTTTGTACTCGCGAGCGCTTAGCCATAGTAATGTCTCCCCTCTTATTTTTAGGGGGAAAGCTTACCAAAGCCGCTCAGGGATTACTGCTGTTCACTGGGCCGTAACCAGCGTATTTCACTTTTGTTCAGCTAGGGTTCAGTTTAAAACAGGCTTCACCACAGATTTAATTAACACATTCATAACATTGAATTTTGTACCAACCAGTTATGTGCTTTTTCTTCGCCCATGAGTAAAACGAACGTCGGTTGGAGATAGTGTCCAAGATCCGCTTTTCGCCAAAATAGATATTCAGGAAGGGGTTGCAATACACTCGCGCCAAAAGTGCGTTGCATTAAGCTCGAATACTCACCTAATAATCTCGGTTCTAATTGCTCGGCTTTAGGGTAAAAATTCGTTAAAAAGTCCCGATACTCGGCAAATTTAGCCACTTGAGCAACATCGTATCGATGCAACACTTGTATCAACATTGGCGAACTCCAATGCGACAAATATTGCGGACTTGTTAATGCATCAAGGTTGCGTCTGTGGTATTGCTGCCACGCCAAGGCAAAATCATTTTTCTCCCGAGCGATACGCCAAACCAAATAAATGTCAGCTAGCCATTCATGTTGATATGCACTCAAGTGAATAGGTAACACAGAGCCTTGCAGAGCAAGGTTCTCCAAATGCCCGAGCTCATGCCATAGGGTTAATTGCGGCTGTTCAAGCAAAGGTAATTGATAGGTCACCATATCGACACTGGCTAACTGTACTTGTGGTGTCAGCTGCTCATTCACTAAGACTAGGCCCGCAATCTTATTGTCATCGACGGGCATGACCATGGCACTTCTGCGGCCTAAATCAAGCCTAAATTGTTCGAGTGTTGCAGGAAGCTGCACCAACACTTGCTCTGGCAGTAATGCCAAGCAAGTGCCAAGCTCTGGTAAAGGGCAAATCAAAGCCTGCTTATCGGCAATGGGCGTCCAAGTCAGGCTAGATGCGAATGCCAGAGCGACTAAGCTCACTGATTCGCCATGATATTTTGTATAATCGCTGTCGTTGAAATACCATCCTCAAAGCCCAGCACTTGCACTTGGCCACCGGCGGCAATCACTTCAGCGCCACCAGCAATATCCTCAAGCTTATAATCACCACCTTTGACCAGCAGATTTGGCAGCAATCGAGTAATGATGCGCTGCGGCGTATCTTCACTAAAAGGCACAACCCAATCAACAGAAGCTAAGCCAGCGAGCACAGCCATACGACGATCAACCTGATTAACTGGACGGCCTTCACCCTTGAGGCGTTTAACCGAGGCATCATCGTTTACCGCGACGATCAAACGATCGCCCAAAGCTTTCGCCTGTTTAAGATAGCTCACGTGGCCCGCATGTAAAATATCAAAGCAACCATTAGTCATCACCACACGTTCACCGCGTAGTTTGGCTTGCTCTAAGGCGTAGGCCAGTTGATCTTCACTCACCACCCCAAAACCCGATTCTCCATGGTGCAAAGCTAAGGCTTCGATAAGCTCAATGCGGCTCACGGTAGAAGTGCCAAGTTTACCGACCACAACGCCAGCGGCGGTGTTCGCAATTGCGCAAGCCTGCGGTAAATCGGCGCCCGCGGCTAATGAGGTTGCTAAGGCCGAAATCACAGTATCGCCAGCCCCCGTCACATCATAGACTTCACGGGCAACGGTAGGAATGTGCAACTCAGGCGCATTAGCGGTCACTAAGGTCATGCCCTTTTCAGAGCGGGTGACTAAAATGGCATCAAAATGATGTTGCTTGAGTAAACCACGGGCTTTTTCCAGCAGGTCGGCTTCAGAGGTCACAGTGCCAACAACTGCTTCAAACTCGCTCATATTTGGGGTAATGAGTGACGCGCCATGATAACGACCAAAGTCACTACCCTTAGGATCGACTAATACCATCACACCTTTCGAACGCGCTAAGGCAATAAAATCACGTGGCTGATCGATAGCGCCCTTTGCATAGTCAGATAACACCACGACATCGACAGAATCGAGTAAGGCCTCGGATTGTTTCAATAAACGCACGCTATCGGCCTTGTCGAAGGCTTCTTCGAAATCGAGGCGGATAAGCTGCTGATTACGTGATAACACCCGCAACTTAGTGATGGTTGGTTTATCAGCAATACTTAACCATTGGGGTTCAACCCCTAAAGTTTGCACACCGAGCGTTAGGGCATGGGCAGTATCATCTTGGCCGACGAGCCCGGCAAGTTGGACTTGCCCCCCTAAGGTCGCGATATTGAGCGCCACGTTGGCCGCGCCGCCGGGTCTGTCTTCGACTTGATTAATCTTCACCACAGGTACGGGAGCTTCAGGGGAGATACGTCCCGTCGGGCCAACCCAATAGCGGTCTAACATCACATCGCCGACGACTAACACTCTGGCTTTTTCAAATGCTGGCAGAGAAACCTTCATAGTGCTCTTATCTTTATGCAGAAATTAAACCGTGATTGTACCTAATTTTCAGCAAAAATTGAGTTAGAATGAGCAGTAATTTTCAAAAGTAGTGAGTATTTTTGTGGTCGAGAAAGCCGAGTTTTCATCTTCTTTATATCATCCTAAGCATTGGCCCATGTGGTTTGGCGTATTTTTGATGCGTTTAACTCAGCTTCTACCGCTTCCTTGGCAGATGACGCTGGGGAAGGGATTCGGTCGCTTAGTAATGAAATTCGCAGCTGGCCGCACCCACACAGCGCGCCGTAACTTGACCCTCTGTTTCCCTGAAATGACGGAAGCACAGCGAGAAGATTTACTCACGCGTAACTTTGAAGAAACGGGCAAAGCCATTTTCGATACCATCAATGCATGGTGGTGGCCCGATGAAAAAGTGCAGCAGCACATGAGTATCAAAGGCGAAGAACACGTACAAGACACGTTAAATGCTGGCCACGGAGTTATCCTCTTTGCCGTGCATTGTTTGCCGCTGGAAATGGGCGCACGTATCTTCGGCCAATTCCAGCCCGGCGTGGGGGTTTATCGCCCACACAATAATCCAGTGATGGAATACCTGCAGGTCAAAGGCCGTTTACGCTCGAATAAAGGTCTCGTTTCTAAACGCGACTTGCGCCAAATGATACGCTGCCTACGCAATCCCGATGTGATTTGGTACACGGCCGATCAAGACTTTGGCCGTTCCAGCGCGGTATTTATCCCATTTTATGCCATGCCAGATGCGGCAACGATTACCGGTGCCACCACTTTAGCTAAACTCGGCAAAGCCAAAGTCCTGCCTTTTTTTGTGGAACGTACTACAGATGATAAAGGCTATCGAATTGAAGTGATGCCACCGCTGGATAATTTCCCCGGCGAAGATGAATTAGCCGACGCCATTCGCGGTAACAAGATTATCGAATCCATCATAGATAAAAACCGCGCCCAATATATGTGGTTACATCGCCGCTTTAAGACCCGTCCCGACCCAACGGACAAATCTTTATATCAATAAGCTCAATTAGCTTTGAATACAAAAATGCCAGCAAATAAGCTGGCATTTTTTATGGCGACTTTCGATAGTAAGGACCATCTAGCACATAGGATTAGAGCGCATTCTCAGTCGGTAAACGAATACCTACGTTAGTGACTTTGCCTTCATATAGCCCCGCCACCACCCAATGCAACGATTGCCAGTGGAACTGATCCCCAAGTACAGGATTGGCGCCAAGCTGAGATACCACAAGGTCTGCGACTGTCATATCATCAGCGAGATTATCTAAACTCAAACCATAAATAGGCGCGAGATCCGCAAGCTTAACGTCTGTTTCAATAAAGAAATCACCGAAGAATCGTTGTACTTCTTTATTTTCTGGCGCTTGGCTAAAGAGGTTACTCAAGGCTTCTAAACTTTTCTCCTGCCCCAGCACACAGAGTATATCGCCCGCCTCGAGACGAGTGCTACCCGATGGATGCAACAAAGTGTCATCCCTAAATACCGCCGCAATCCGTGTCCCATCAGGCATAGCCAAGCGCTTTAGCGGCTCACCAATACACCACTTACTTTCACTCAAACGATAGACAAACACTTCCCATTCGCTGCTCGGGTAAATTTCAACTCCCGAGCGCGAAACGGGTAACGGCTTTGGGGGCAATTCCACCTTAGCTAAACGCGCAGCAGTGGTCAAAGATGCACCTTGAACCAGCAACGACACTAATACAACGAAGAAGGCTAAATTGAAGTACAACTGAGCACCCGGTAAGCCCGCCATCATAGGAAATACTGCTAAGATGATAGGCACAGCGCCGCGTAACCCCACCCAAGAAATAAACCAGCGGTCGCGACTGCTAAAGCTCTTAAATGGCAATAAACTGATCCACACAGCGACAGGGCGAGCAAATAAAATCATTCCGAATGCCAGAGCAAAACCTGGGATCATGATATCGACTAAATCTGAAGGGGTAAGCAATAACCCTAATACGAGGAACATGCCGATTTGACTGACCCAAGTCATACCATCCAGTACGTTCAAAATCGCATGACGGCCACGGGTTGGCTTATTGCCGAGGAACAGACCCACTAAGTAAATCGACAGAATACCGCTACCACCCAGTTTGTTGGACGCAGCATAAATAATCAGACCACCGCTTAAAACTAAAATAGAGTACAGACCATCAGCTAACTTGCTTAAATTGACGAGCTTCCACAGCATCCAGCCGCCGCCCAAACCTAAACAGATCCCCAGACCAAATTGCTTAATAAAGCTAATAAGCATGAAGCTGAAGGACAACTCACTGTCGACATTGGCAAGAATGGCAATCAAGGTTACGGTTAAGAATACCGCCATAGGATCGTTACTGCCGGACTCAATTTCTAAGGTCGCACCAACCCGCTCATTAAGGCTACGCCCTTTAAGCAGGGAAAATACCGCAGCGGCATCGGTCGAGCCCACAATCGCGCCCACCAGCAAACCTTGCAACCAATGTAAGTCGAACAACCATGCGGCCATCATGCCGGTGATACTGGTCGTAATGGCAACGCCAAAGGTCGCCAACGATAATGCAGGCCATAGCGCCACCCTAAAACTGGCAACGCGGGTGCGCATACCGCCATCGAGTAAAATAATCGCTAAGGCTAAGTTACTGACTAAATAGGAAGTTGAATAATCATCAAACTGGATTCCACCAAGGCCATCTTCGCCAGCCAAAATACCCACAGCGAGGAAAATCAATAAAATAGGGATGCCCAAACGGGAAGACATAGGACTAAGTAAAACACTCACTGCTGTAAGCAAGGCGCCAATCAGAAAAAAACTATTGATGGAATCTGCATCCACAAACGCCTCCTTAATACAGGTTGTTTAGTTAAACGATAGACAAATCACCGAGGTTAAAAATGACTCAACTCACAATTTTATGATTTTATATTAGCACAAAAATATCGAATTATTGGAGCGTTAAATATTAAATTTCAATCATCTACATAAAAAATGTCATAAAACAAACTTTCTATTAACATTTAGATAAAAGCTAACGTAAAACCTAAAGGATAGCAGAACATCACCACACGACTTAATAAGCATTAAAATAAATAAATATCAAATAGTTAAAAATAACAAACTGAACGTAAACTCAAATCATTCAAGCAAAACTCAGCTCACAAACCTATATAAACTAACGGTATCATAGCCAATTTAGTGTCAGATAAAATAATGTCGTGTAAAGGGTGAATATTTGACCATTATCCTTAAGCTAATTGTTTTAACTCCATTTATTTGCCAATGAGATGATTTAAATTCACTTTATCCGATGAGCAATAGCCTTGTGAGAAAAGGACCACACACTGTTTTCCAAAATAAATCAATTCAGTTCCAGTAACGCCATACATGCTCGCCATTCAAACAGACACGTTTTAGATTGGTTAACACTGCAAATATTTTTCATCAAGCAGGAAGGCATACACAAGACAATTGAGTACAGCAGGTTTTAACGACAAGACTAAATACTGGCAATTGACGCCGCCAAGGAAAACCGTTAAAACAAAAAATTAAGCGATAAATACGCCGTACTGATCATATTTCAGTTGAAATAATGTCCAAAATAAGGAAGGATGCGAGCTTCGCGCGCCAGTGCATTTTGCTCGACAAATTGCCGCTCTCGTTTTAAGAGAGAAAGCTGCGTTAAACACGCTTTTTTATTAACAGGAATCGTAGTATCCGCTTATGAGTATGCTTCGCACCACAGCTTTATTATTGACTTTGGTTTTCCCTAGTCTGTCCGCTTTAGCAACGGAATATCCTTTACCAGCCGCCCAAAGCAGGCTAATTGGCGAGAACCAGTATTATACGGTTCCAGAGGGTAAACACACTCTCGAAGATATCGCAGCCAAATACCAGCTTGGTCTCAGTAACCTACTCGAAGCTAACCCAGGTGTGGATCCATTTCTGCCAAAACCAGGTAGCCAACTGATTATTCCATTGCAATTGATCCTGCCAAACGCTCCCCGTGAAGGCATAGTGATCAACGTGGCTGAAATGCGTTTATATTACTATCCCAAAGGCAAAAAGACTGTTGAAGTATTGCCTATTGGTATTGGCCAAATCGGTAAAGACACACCAGAAAACTGGGTGACCACAGTACAACGCAAGCGTGCGAATCCAACTTGGACACCCACACCGCGCATTCGTAAAGAATATGCTGCTAAAGGTGAAATCCTGCCAGCGGTATGGCCAGCGGGTCCAGATAACCCTATGGGACTGTATGCGCTGTATATCGGCAACTTGTATGCGATTCACGGTACTAACGCAAGTTTCGGTATCGGTTTGCGTGTCAGTCAAGGTTGTGTGCGTTTACGCCATGAAGATATCGAACATCTATTCAAGACTGTACCAGTGGGAACTCGGGTACAATTTGTGAACCAGCCGATTAAAGCAACCGAAGAGCCAGACGGTAAACGCTACTTAGCCGTGCATCAACCATTGTCTCGCACTGTGGCGGAGTTTGAATCAAATGAGCCCGTTGCGATATCACTGCCAAAAGAGATCGCTAAGTTTATCGCTAAAGCTGACACTGATTCTTCTGTGATCAAGAAGCTACTCGATGAACGTACTGGTGTGCCAATGCGAATTAATCAATAATTCACTGGCGAATATCACCTAAAAAAATACCCGCAATCTGCGGGTATTTTTTTGTCATGTCAGGCTATTCACTAACGTAATAGACTAAAATATCAATCACATAAAGGTGCACACAGGGCCAAGAAGTGAGTCATAGCAGCACTGTTTGCTAATACGCGTTGATCGAAGTTTTGCAACGCAGGCGTTTCAGTACAAGCACCGACACGAGCACCACTTCGTACTAAACAAGCTTCAAAAGACGTATCAAAATGATTGAAGATCAAACCATCCTTAACAGGACACCCATCAATCTCACCGTCTACCGCAATCGGGAAATAACCACCTAAAGTATCGCGCAGATCGAGACTAAAACGTCCAGGCACTTGGCTTGGCTCAAAAGAATACACATAGGCTTCACGACTCAAGACATCTTCATGGCAAGTTAAAATACCGTCTCGGCTCGCAGCAAGCAGTAACTGTGCGTGCTCTAACAATAGCTTACCTTCAACCGATGTATGTTCATTCGCTTTAGGTTTACCGTTCTCAAATACAAAACCACGATTTGGGTTTTCGCCGTATTTATTAAATCTATGACCACGACTGAATCCAGTAGGATTGACGAGAGGCAATAAACTCAAGTTCACCCGTTCAAATAGGTCTGCTGAAGCTTCACTCAAAAAATGCAACAAACCCCATGGGCCTGCAGATTCTTCGCCATGAAATCCTGTGCTGATCAATAAAGAAGGTAAGCCTGACTTAGCGGCCGGTGACTGATACAAGCTAACATCGTATTTACCCACTTCACCCAATGTTTTCTCAACCATGCCCAAACGGGTCATTTCCTGCTCAAGCAGCAGATAGAAATTATCAATATCAGTGCTTTCACAGTTAAAAATATCGCTTTTCCACTGAAAGGATTCGAACGGAGATCTGCTTACCATATCTTGTACTTATGCCAGAAAAAGAACTGTGCCATCATAGCAGTTCTTTTCAAAAACTGAATGCTATTCAACTGATTTCGATGAAATCCGAGCAGTCGTCGACAGTGGTGCAATCTGTATCGATACCTGCGAATGTATCAATTGCCTGTCGTTAATGGTATCCAGCTTGAGTAAGACATTTAACAAATTAAAAAATAAGCTCGGCAGGACGCACTTATGAACACTCAAATCACCTTTTTTATCGCCCTTTCGGCCAGTGTTTTCAGTCATACGCTACAGGCCCAATGCCACGCCGAGCAAGATGCACAAGCCTTATATGCGCTCGAAGCGAATATAGAGACCTATACACTACAAAATGGCCTGACTGTGCGATTACTGCCCATAGCAGATAAACAAACAGTCACAGTCGCCAGCCAATTTAATTTAGGCGCCCGCAACGAAGCCCAAGGTCAGAGTGGTTACGCCCATCTGTTTGAGCACATGTTGTTTAAAGGGAGTGAAAATGCCCCCGGCGATACCTATGCTCAGCAGTTCAGTGCTTTAGGTGCACGTTTTAATGCCAGCACGCATTTTGACTACACCAACTACTATGTGACGCTGCCAAACCAAGCATTAGAACTGGGCTTATATCTCGAAGCCGATCGCTTTATCCGCCCTAGCCTTAACGCCACTACGGTTAAAAATCAACAGGAAACCGTACTGCAGGAAATGGCACAAACCATAGATAATCAGCCCTATGTCCGTAGCGCGATGGCGTTTCTACTCGAGCAAGTAAAAGGCACTCCCTACGGTCACGGTATTATTGGCAGTCGCGAAGATATCTTGCAAGCAACACCAGAAAACCTAACGGCCTTTCACCGTGCTTATTATCGTCCCGATGCGATGCAGCTTTCCCTTGTCGGCAAACTGAGCCCACAAACCCGGCAATGGATTGAGCAAAATTTTGCGGCTTGGTCTAGGCCAACGACTGCTGAAACTGAATTTTCTGAGTTAACAATCCAGCCTAAACAAGTACATGCTGAGTTAGTCGATAAGCGCGGACCTTGGCCCGGATTACTGCTCGCTTGGCATACAGTAGGTAAAGATCACCCAGATGCTGCGGCAATTCGGCTGCTAGAAGGCTATTTATTTCAAAACACCACCAGTGCACTCGCTAAACTCAGTCTGCATAATCCCGAACAAATGCTCAGCTACTCCCTGCCCTTTGAGTTAGAAAATCATGGCATAGCGAATATCGTCCTGGTTCCACGGGCACGGACCTCACTCGATACCTTAGTGCAAAAAGTATTGGGACTTGTGGCACAAACACAGCAAGATGCTCTGGATGAAGCAAGTCTTTGCACACTTAAACAAGTGTGGTTAAACAATCAATTACAACAACTGGATGACACCCAGGCCTTAGCCATCAAGCTTTCCGCAACGTCGGCTCAAGATAAAGACCATCCCTTCACTGCGCAGTGGCAACGGATCAACGCAGTCACGGCCGACGATATCCAAAGCGTCGCAAAACGGTATTTCAACCAAGATTATGTCCGAGTCGACCTACTGCCACCTTGGTATATTCGCTGGGGTAAAACGCTACTGGAATGGCTGCCTAACGATATGAGTGACAGTTTAGAGGATGCGGTATTATGACGACTCAGACAATGTCAAAGCAGCTACAAGGCTTAATGTTCTGCGCTGTGGCTTTATCACTAAACGCCTGCCAGCAGACGCAAATCGTCTTCACGCCGAGCGAACCGCCGAGTTTGGCCCATTTTGAAACGCCAAACTCTTTAGCCCATTCTTTGCCTAGCTCTTTGAACAATCATTTACCCAAAAGCGGCGTCATTATCCCCGTAACGGATGAAATTTTTACCGATGAAGCCCATACCGAATTGGATTTACCCTATCAGTTACATCGCCTTGCCTCACTTCAAATGAATAACAGTGTGAGCAACAGGGTCAGTTTAGCGGCAGTGAGCCCGCAAGTTCCCTTCAATAATCCTGATATTTTACAGATTGCCTTTCAAGAAAAGGCCCGCGCACTTGCCATTAGCCGCGCAGATCCCTGTCTTGAGACTTTCAATATGCGTGTCAGCTTGCACAGCATTAATTTAAGCCTCACTTGCCCCGACGATGTTAACCATATCTACGGCTTACTACTGCAATTTTGGCAGCCAGATGCCTTTGTTGATGCGACAACCACCCCCGTCGATGTCGACAATATTCGCCGTCAACTCAAGCTCAATAAACACTTAAACGCCTTTAGTGGCGCCGAGATAGATAAAGTGTGGCGCGATAAACTGCTCGGCCCAGAACATCCCTACAATAGAGTGATCAATAATAATGCATTGTTCGATTCGCTCAGCCTAAGGCAACTGCAACAAATCCAACAGCAGGCGGTAACACAAGCACAGTGGCATCTTTTTCTACCCAACTCTTTGGCAAATAACGCTAAATTTGACCTTCAAGCTAGCCTTAAACTGTGGCCATTATTGCCTAATTCAGTGTGGAAAGCGGATAAAGCAGAGACAGTAAAGCCTCAGCAAATCAAGAGGATTTACCTTATTGATGCGCCGGGCAGCGTGCAAACCCAAGTCCGCCTAGGTTATGCCATAGATCATGTCCTAAGTGATGCATCAACTCAGCAGCAACTGAACCCACAGGAAGTCGCCTTAAGCTGCCGCAGTTTATCCGCACTCATGGGCCGCAGTTTTTCGGGCAGACTCTACTATGATTTACGGGAAAAACGCGGCCTCACCTATGGCATCTACGGCCAGTGCGCCAATGCACCGCTCTCCAGCAGCATCAAGTTTTATGGCAGTACAGCCATAGAACATACGGGCGCGTTTGTGGTGGGGATAGTAGATCACCTAACACTCGTTAAGACGCAAGGTGTTAGCCAAGGTGAAATCGATGCGCTTAAAACCTATTTGATCGGTGAAGATTTGCTCAGCCAAGACAACAGCATTCAACGTGAAAACCAATATATCCACCAAGTCGCGACAGGATTAACTCAAATTGAAGTTCAGCAGCTAAATGCAGGATTACAGGCTCTAACGCCCGAAAGGCTACAACAGTTAGCAAACGCGGCTTTTAGTGGTAATCCATTGATTATTTTGCGGGGCGATGTTGATCGAATTCTTCCTGACTTAAAAACCAAGCTACCAGAGTGGCTGTTTGAAAGGGTCAAGGTTGGCCTAACTGACAACTAAAGCCAAATAATCCTTCTAAAAGATTCAAATGCGCGATCGACAAATTAGAGCTTATTGGTCGCACTGTCGCTGGCACGCGGTGCGCCATTATCACCCTGCGTCATCTGTTCATGGCCTTGTTCCATTTGTTGTAAATCTTCCATCGCCGAATCCTGCTGCATGATCTGCGGATCAGGATCATCTGCCGGTAATACCGCCATATTGTCGGCATTCGCGCTATTTGGCGTAGCAGGTTGTTCAGGAGCCATACCATTTACGGCCTTAAGCCCCTCGATTGCCGGAGACACCTCAGTTTTCAGCGGGCTGTTACTAAGATTCGGTAACCACTCACGCAATTGCTCGGGTCCAAAACTAAAACCTAACGCTATGACGACAGTTGCCACTGCAACATACAGCCAAGGGCGAATCGCCAGATGATCACCTCTTAGTAAAGTGCTTTCACTGGCATATAAATGCGCATCCGAGCGTTGAGCTATTGGCGCGAGTGCTTGTAGCATGTCCGGCAAGGCATCAAGTTCAGGACCTTTAATACGCTGACCAATAAACTGCCCGCCTTCGTAAATCTCCATCTGATGACTGCCGACTTCACCGTCAACCACACCAGAACTGGTAATAATCAACTTATTACAACAGACTCTTCCGCGAAATACGCCACAAACCCGCAGCTCATGACAACTGACTTCACCAGAGATCTCGCCGCCAAGTTCGATCTTAATTTGTCCTGCTGATCTAATCTTGCCCTGCAATTTACCCGCAATGAATGCCGCGCTCTCTAACTGAATGTCGCCCTCAATCAAGGTTTGCGCACTGATAACCGTAATGCCATTGCCCTTACTCGCCATAGGATTCATTCCATATCATTATTTTTGTGACAAAGATGTTATGGTAAAAGTCCTCGAGAATAAAGCACTGGTTTCGCTTAGTATTTGACCTAAGCCCCAGAGCGGGACTTAAGTCACGTCAGCGACTATGTTACCCTGCGCAGCTTGCCATATGGCTCCCGAGTACCTGAATATGAGTAACAGGATGCCTCAAAAAGGTGAGTGCTGATATCGCACTAAAACAAAGCTAAAGAACACACTAGCAGCAAACACCGAAAACAAACCGCCAACGAGACCCCGACATGGCACATTCAAACTCCGCTAGCTCGCAATCGATAACCCCAATCGTGACACCACTTGAAGCGTATCGCGCCAAGGTGAGCATAGATCTCATTGACGATCCCGCGCAGCAACAGGCGGTGTTGGCGCTCGATGTGCTATTTAAGCAGTTGATGCTACAGCCACATTCAGCACAGTTTTCCCTTATCAACAAACAAGCAATCAAAGGTCTGTATCTGTGGGGCGATGTGGGTCGGGGCAAAACGTTTCTGATGGATTTGTTTTTCGATTGTTTGCCGAGTGAAGGCAAGTTAAGACTGCATTTTCACCGATTTATGGCGCGGATTCACCAAGCATTACGCGAACATTCGGGTAAACGAGATCCGTTAACTCTCATAGCTAAAAATCTCGCAAAAGAGTGCAAGGTGCTGTGTTTCGATGAGTTTTTTGTCTCGGACATTGGCGATGCCATGATACTCGCAGGGCTCTTTGAATGCCTATTCAAACAAGGTGTGGTACTGGTCGCCACCTCAAATATTCCTATTGAGCGCTTATATGAGAACGGCCTAGCTAGACACAGATTTTTACCTTGCATCCAACTGCTGCAAACACACACTCAAATGCTGCATCTCAATGGCAACCAAGACCATAGGATGCACGCCATCAATGCTTCATTAAACAACGAGATTGGCATTGATAGCGCTGAAGTTAACGCCTCGATTTCCCGCAATATCGGCATTACCGGAACACTCGATTTTGAGCAGATTTTTGACAAGCTAGTGAATGGGTTAACGCCAAATACACCCTATATGAGCGCTACTGCCATTAGTGATAGCAGAATGAGTAATACTAGCCTCACCATCTGCAACCGTGAAATTCCAGTGATCCGCGCCGCTATAGCACCAACAGGCAACTCAGTCGCTTGGTTCGATTTTTATGCCCTGTGTGACGGCCCGAGATCTCAACTCGATTATATCGAAATAGCCAGCCGATTTAAGATCTTAATGGTAAGCGGCGTTCCCAAATTAGGCGGCGAAATAAAAGGCTGGATCCGTGCCCGCGGCACAGAGGACGGTACAGGTGATAACCAAGCCGCAGCCACGGGCGAGCGCAAACTCTCCTATGCGGCCAACGACGACCCAGCACGGCGTTTTATCAGCTTAATTGATGAGTTATATGATCAAAATGTCAGCTTATATCTCAGCTGCGACGTGCCACTGAGTGAACTTTATCAAGGTGGCGCACTCAGTTTTGAATTCCGCCGCACCTACAGTCGATTAATAGAAATGAGTCGAAGTAAATGACCGTAAAACATTAGCAATTTATCGCTCTGTTGAGTTAGACCAAAAGCCTAATATTGATAAGCGAGAAGTTAGCCATCACGATAAAAATTCGAGAAACAATTAGTGACAAGATAATTCATGCATTAAGAATATAACAAGTCAAATACGCTATTTGCAGATACAAGCCTAGAAAGATGAATAAGTACCTAAATTGAAAATCTGCAACCATAGATAAACTAGTACAGAAAAAACATTATAATAATTAAAAATCAAATACATAAAATATAAAACCCATCTGCCATAATCGATTCAATCCACACAACCAAATGACTCATTACGTTCAATTTGCTTCTAGCTGTTGCTAACCTTGAGTTTTAAGGTACGGTGTAACTTAGTTTCAATTGTTCTAATTTACAGCCTATAGGTTTAAATCGATCAAATTTACAACCTGCAACATAAAAGCTCAAAAATATAATCTATAGTTTATGCAATCAACTAAAGACTCATGATTCTGAATAAGCGCCATGACACTTAGTTCGAAGTATTCGCTAGAAAATATTAAGAACAGCCTTAAACGGAACTCTTTTAAATACAGGGACGATTAACTTATGTGGTTACGACAATTTAAGATTGGCTCACGATTAATTGCTGCGTTTGGATTACTTGCTCTTGTGTTGCTACTTCAAGGAATCATGTCATTACAGACGATGTCATCCATGCGATCCACTGCAGAAGAAATTGAAGATAATACCCTACCTACGCTGGTCAGTCTGTCGAGCATCAACCTCAATGTGATGCGCGCTAGGGTGTTTACATTTCGCCTGTTATTAGCAAATTCGGCAGCAGAACTTAACAAAGGACTCGATACATTAAGGCAAATCCGCCAGAGTATTAAAACGGATCAAAAAAACTATGAGCCTTTAATTAGCCTGCCAGGTGAGCAGGAGCTCTATCAAGAATTTAGTGGCAGCCTTGATCTGTATTTAAAGCATCAAGATGAGATGATCAGCAAGCTACAGGCGAATGATGCAGCCGAAGCTAAACGGATCATGGATGATGTCATGATAGTGCAAGCCGAAAAAATGACAAAGACGCTCATTAGCATTGGCAGCTTGAATACTGAATATGCAAAGGAACAAGGTCAAATAACTGCACAAGCCTACGACGAGAGTAAATGGCTAAACAGCATTATGATAGTGGGCTCCTTAATCGCTGCATTTGTAGTAGCAATATTTTTAACTCGCAGTATCGTGCAGCCAATGAAGGAAGCTGTAGGCATTTCAGTGGCAGTCGCAAGGGGGGATTTAACGCAGAAAATCAGCACAGTGGGTAAAGATGAAACCAGTCAACTGATGCAATCATTAGCTGAAATGCAGCAAAACCTGCGTGACACTTTATCCCATATAGCAAACTCCTCTAGCCAACTCGCCTCCGCCGCCGAAGAACTCAATTCAGTCACTGAAGATGCTTCCCGCGGCATACAGCAACAAAATGATGAAATACAGCAAGCGGCAACTGCGATTACCGAAATGAGTTCGGCAGTAGATGAAGTTGCCAATACGGCGGTGCTCGCTTCAGAAGCCTCTGAAGAAACCGCCCGCAGTACCGAATTAGGTAAAAAACAGGTAGATCAGACAGTCGCAGCCATTATCGACATGAATCAGGATGTAACGCAAAGTTCACAGGTTGTTCAAACCTTAGCGATTCAAGCGAGGGATATAGGCAAAGTTCTCGATGTGATCCGCGCCATTGCTGAGCAAACGAATTTACTGGCCTTAAACGCAGCCATTGAAGCGGCGCGAGCGGGCGATACAGGCCGTGGTTTTGCGGTTGTTGCTGATGAAGTTCGCGCCCTAGCCCATCGCACTCAGTCCTCGACCCGTGAAATTGAAGACATGATTAACAAAATCCAGCACGGCACCGAAACGGCTGTGCAATCGATGCAGCACAGCGGCCAAAAGGCTGAACAGGCACTCTCAGTCGCAAGATTGGCAGGGGATGCATTAAACACGATTAATCGCCAAATCAGTACTATGAATAACAGCAACATGGTCATCGCAAGCGCCGCCGAAGAGCAAGCGAAAGTCGCACGCGAGGTCGATAAAAACATTGTGAATATTAGTGATCTTGCCAGCCAAAGTGCTGCGGGGGCACAGCAAACCAGTGCCTCAGCACATGAGCTCTCAAGACTCGCCGTTGAACTGAACAATCTACTGACGCGATTTAAAGTCTAGAGTATCACTTTATAATGGAATCAGAGGGTAATGGCACAAGATGTGTTAAACCGTTACCCTCAATGCATAACGCTATGATCTAGTTTAATAAAGCATTCCATAATACAAGCGAGACTCAAGAGTGCTAGGATCGAGTTTGCGGTGCATGATTAAAGTGCATAGCCAGTTCACTGATATCAGTGGCAACCCATTCTGGCTCGATACACTCGACCAAATGCGCCGCCATAAAGTCCACTAGTTGCATGGCGGCATAGGGCAAACGGCGATCTTTACGGCCAACTAGATACCAGTTACTTTCGAGCGGAAACCCCGTAACAGTTAGAATTGCAGGTTTTTCGCGCCCTTCTTGCAAGGTATGCGCCGAAATCACCGACAAACCTAAGCCCGACGCGACACTCAAGCGTATCGCCTCATTACTCTCGATTTGCATAGTGTCACCGAGCGTGATGCCTTGGCCGCTGCACCAAGACTCGAACATTAAGCGGGTGGCTGATCCCGGTTCGCGAACGATAAAACGCTCATTTTTAAGCTCGTTAAAATTCACTTGTTCACGACCCACTGCCCAATGCTCCTTTGGTGCAATCAGTTGCAGCGGATTTTTGATGATGCGTGCCGATAACACGTTATCGCCACTTGGAGGATGACTGAACAGGTATAAATCATCTTCTTGACGTTCAAATCTGCCTAATACATGGGCACGGTTACCAATGTTTAAGGTCACTTTAACCTGTGGAAACTGCCGATAAAATGCCCCTAAAATCCGTGGTAACACGTATTTTGCGGTAGTGACAATACCGATATTAATGTGACCGACACTGCCACCTTTAGCCTGCTGCATAAAAGCATCGAAATCCTCAAAACGACTCAAGGTATCGCAGGCTGCGCGGTACAACTCATTACCAATCAAGGTCGGTAACATGCGGCCATCACGACTCTCGAGTAATGGCTCGCCCAACACATCGGCCAGTTTTTTAAGCTGTAATGACACTGTGGGTTGAGTTAAATGCAATGCCCTCGCCGCTGCGGAAATATTACCTAACCGCACCACTTGCACATACACCTGCAGTAACCGAAAACTCAAATGCCGCAATTTAAGCTGAGTCGATGACGAACGCTTATCCATAGAAAATTATCTATACCTAGGTGGTAAACAATTTATTTTTCAATATAACTAATTAGGTCCAA
This sequence comes from Shewanella sp. NKUCC01_JLK, assembly GCF_019345615.1. Taxonomy (NCBI): domain Bacteria; kingdom Pseudomonadati; phylum Pseudomonadota; class Gammaproteobacteria; order Alteromonadales; family Shewanellaceae; genus Shewanella; species Shewanella sp. NKUCC01_JLK. The sequence continues at coordinate 142,743 of NZ_JAHKRD010000002.1, forward strand.
AATCACCAGCCATCAGGATCACTCGACAATTAAGCCTGTTTTGTACGGCTTAAAAGTCAAACTTAATGAGATACCCATGCCCGATATTGTCATTGCATTTTTCGCCTTAGGCCTGTTAGCTGGCCTAGTGAAATCAGATCTTAAAGTCCCACCCGCGATCTACGAAACCCTATCCATACTGTTAATGCTTACCTTAGGTTTAAAGGGCGGAATGGCGCTCCACGGTCACACTCAAAACTTAGTGATCACTGAGCTGTTAGCGGTTGTTACCTTAGGTTTGATTATCCCCTTGGCCTTATACCCTGTACTAACTCGGCTGGTTCGCATTGGCCATACCGATGCCATTAGTATTGCCGCCCATTACGGCTCCGTCAGTGCGGGAACCTTTGCGGTGGTGATGGCTATGGTTGAAAAATCAGGGCTGATCTTAAGGCCAGAAACGACCCTGTATCTCGTGCTGCTGGAACTACCTGCTATTGTCGTAATGCTCTGGTTACACAGATACTTAAGCGCAAAACAAACAATTGAAACATCACCGAAGAATGAAACACAATCGAGCGTGTTACACGAAGCCTTAACCAGTCGTGGCGTTGTATTGCTCCTTGGCGGTGTGGTGATAGGTTGGCTTTATGGCCCAACGGGACTTGCGCCGCTTACACCTGTGCTACTAGGCGGGTTCAAAACTTTACTGGCATTATTTTTACTGGAAATGGGCTTAGTAACGGCCAAAGTGTGTTTGCCGCTACCACTTAAACAATGGCGCTTATTAGCGTTCGCCGCCGTAGCGCCCTTTGTATTGGCTTGGTGTGGTATTGGTGTAGGCGTTTGGCTGGACTTACCTTCAGGCAGCATTTTAGTGTTAGCAGCATTAAGTGCCAGCGCATCTTATATCGCAGCGCCTGCGGCCATTCGTGCCGCAATCCCCGAAGCCAATATAGGTCTGGCTATGCTAGCCTCACTCGGGATCACATTTCCGGTTAACGTGCTAATTGGCTTACCCTTATATCAACATTGGGTAACGCTCATTACAGCTTAACGGCGCAGTTAAGTTTTTCGCCTAATAAATGCCAATGAAAAGGGAGGCATTATTGTCTCCCTTTTCATTGGCATAAGCGTAAACAATTTAAGATGCATCACTGTGATGAGCAGCTTTATTCTGATACATGGCTTTATCGGCGGAATCTAACAGATCCTCTAAGCTCATATCTGAATCCGGCGTCCAATGGGCGATACCTATGCTGGTCGCCAATCTATGTTGCTTAGGATGCTGTTGATTATATTGCTCAAGTAACTGTTTAAAACGCTCGATGACCCGATTAACTGTATCTCTATGCACAAAACTTAACAGCACCACAAACTCATCGCCGCCAAGCCTTGCGATCACATCCGACTCCCTAAAAGCGGTCATTAAGATATGGGCAAAATCATATAACACCTGATCGCCCTTTAGGTGACCAAAGCTGTCATTCACTTCCTTAAAAAAGTCGAGATCGAAGAATACTAAGGCCGCCTCAGATTCGGTACGTCGACAACTCGCCATTGACTGATGGGCCAGTAATTCAAAACCACGTCGATTCGAAATAGCCGTCAAGGGATCTAAGGTATTTTGCGCGATAGAGAGTAATTCAGCCTCTACCATTTGTCCTAAATCCGTTAAGGTTTCAATGTCTTCAGCCGTAAAATCCCGCGGTTCAGTACCGATTAAACACAAAGTACCCACCCGATATTGCTCGTGAATGGTGAGGGGATAGCCGGCGTAAAAGCGAATGTGAGGCTGCTCAGTCACCAGAGGATTGTCACGAAAGCGGGGATCTTTGAGGGCGTCGTTCACGATGAAAATGCCGTCATGATTGATCGCATGTCCACAAAATGAAATTTCCCGAGGTGTTTCAGTCACCTCCAATCCTTGGCGTGATTTAAACCATTGCCGTTCGGCATCCACTAAAGTCACAACACAGATGGGCAAGGAGAAAATTCTGCGCGTAAGCCGAGTAATACGATCGAAACGTTCCTCGGCATCGGTATCGAGCACATTAAGTGCGCGTAACGTGGCCAAGCGTTGCAGCTCGTTTTCAGGAATTGTAGGTAATTGCATGGCACTCTCAGCTAACTGCTCTCATTAAACTCTAGCTTAAATGGTGTATTCTTGCGGTGTTAAGGCTGAAATTCGTATCAGCCTTAATCCCCTTAAAGACTGCACTATTCAAGCACAGCACGATAAATGTTTAACACCCGCTCAGCATGGTCTTCTACCTCTGACACTGGTAACTGCCCCGCCTTTTGTTGCAGAGTAAGTCGATGATTTTCATCCCGTAGTAAGCAATATGTCTGAGTTAAATGCTGGGCACTCATCATTGGCAAAAGTTCAAGCTCAGCTAACACACCAAAAATCCGCACATTATCAGACCAAATCGTTAGCTCTGGATACTCGTGGGCATTAGCCAGCACTAAGTACTGGGCAATAAACTCAATATCGGCAATCCCGCCTGGACTCTGCTTTAAATCAAACATGCCATCACTGACTTTAAGCAAGTGATCGCGCATCTTCTGACGCATCTCACGTACCGCTTTTTGCAGCTCAGCTTTATCCCGCGGCTTTTCCAATACTGAAGCGCGAATATGACTGAATTTAACCGCTAAACTATTGTCGCCAAAAACAAAACGCGAGCGAACTAAAGCTTGATGTTCCCACGTCCACGCCTCATTAGCTTGGTATTCGCCAAAACGCTCAATCTCACTGACCATCAAACCCGAGGCGCCAGAAGGACGCAGCCGCATATCTACTTCATACAACTCACCCGAAGTCGTGCGAGTCGAGAATAAATGCAAAATACGCTGGGCAAGTTTGAGGTAAAAATGGCCAACTTCAATCGGGCGATCACCATTGGTCAGGCCGTTTTCTGTTTTATTTTCACACAAGAAAACTAAATCGAGATCGGAGCCGTAACCCAATTCAATCCCGCCGAGCTTGCCATAACCGACAACGGCAAAGCCTGTGTCACTGCCCTCAAGGTATGCTGGCACGCCATGGCGCACTGAAACCTGTTGCCACGCCTGCATCACCACTTGTTCGATAATAGCTTCGGCTAAAAAAGTTAAGTGATCGCTCACTTGCATCACGGGTAAAACACCCGTGACATCGGCGGCGGCGATTTTAAGTTGTTGTGAAAGTTTAAATTGTCGCAGCGCTTCCATTTGCTGCTCCATATCATCCTCGGGCACGCGCATCATGTACTGACGCAGCTCGCTCGGATAATCGTCAATGGAGGTCGTGTCATAGAGCTGCGACGGATCGATAAGCTCATCGAGCAACATGGGAAATTTAGCCAACTGCGCGGCAATCCAAGGACTGGCGCAGCACAAGCTCACCAACTGCTGCCGCGCACCTGGGTTTTCACACAAAAGCTCAAGGTAAGTGGTGCGAGTTAAAATCTGCTCCAGCACCTTAGACACGGGCTCAAAAGCTGACGATGGACTCTGTTGATTAATCAATTCTTCCAATAATCTTGGCATTAACTTATCTAAGGTTTCCCGCCCGCGTGGACCAATGGAACGCTTAGTCACTGTTTCGCGCCAGCTGCTGAGCATAGGGCACAGCTTGTCATCATCAATTTGCTGTTCGGCCAACAACGTAATGCCATCATCAAGGTCTTGCATATTCCACAGCTGCGCTGTCCAATGTTCGGCTTTTTCTTCGCCTTCTTCGCCACCCACAGTGGCTTTAAAATGGCGATGGATTTTGCTCATTGCCGCTTCAATATGAGTGCGTAAATCAACCTCATTGGCCATATCGAGTACATGGCACAATCGCGCCCAATCGAGTGGATTATTCGGTAAGGTTTGGGTTTGTTTATCGTCAATGGCTTGCAGCAGATTCTCAACCCGGCGCAGCAGTAAATAACTGTGTTTAAGCTCATCCACCGCCAAATATTCAAACTGCCCTAAGCTGTAAAGCGTATCGATAGCACCGAATAAACTCTGCTGACGCAACGCAGGCTCACGGCCGCCACGGATCAATTGAAAACTTTGCACCACGAACTCGACCTCACGAATACCGCCTGCACCGAGTTTAATATTGTCGGTCAAATGACGGCGCCGCACTTCTTGCGCTATGAGTTGCTTCATTTTTCGCAGGGATTCAATTGCCGAAAAGTCGATATAACGGCGATACACAAAGGGTCTCAGGAGGCTGTGTAGTTCATCGGAGAAATGGTTCCAAGGCCCGAGCGCACGCGCCTTGACCATGGCATAACGCTCCCAGTCTCGCCCTTGTTCTTGGTAATAATCCTCAAGACCACTAAAACTCACCACCAAGGGGCCACTTTCACCGTAGGGGCGCAAACGCATATCCACGCGGAACACGAAACCATCGACAGTGACTTGATCGAGCAAGTTCACTAACCTTTGCCCCATGCGGATAAAGAATTGTTGATTATCTAAACTGCGACGACCGCCGACGGTTTCGCCATGCTCAGGAAACGTGAAAATCAAATCGATATCGGAGGAGAAATTAAGCTCGCGACCGCCTAACTTACCCATGCCTAAAATCAGTAGCGGTTGCGGATTCCCTTCTTTGTCCATCGGCGTGCCGTATTGAGCGCACATATCTTTATAGAGCCAATCGCGGGCGCAGATCACTAACGCTTCGGCGAGCGCCGACAGATCAAGCAAGGATTCCTCTAAACTGGCATAGTCTAAAAAGTCACGCCAAGCTAAACGCACCATTTGATAGTTACGAAACCGTCGCAGGGTGGTTTTAGCCATCTCCTCGGTGGTCGTGCTAGCCAGTTCTTCATGTAAATCAACATCAAAGTTTTTACGATCAATCAGGCTTAACTCGCCCGCAAACAGCATAGCGATCCACTCGGGATGTCGGCATAGTTGAGCCGCTACATAATCACTGAGTCCCAAAACCGTTTTGAGTTCTTGCTGCTGAGCAGGCGTTAATTGCGCAAGTCCTTCGGACCATGCTTCCTCTAATCGCAGCCAATTGCGTTCAGCGGTTTGATTAATAAGAATAGACAATGACTTATTACTGTCTTTTTGCATGGTCATAATAATCCCTAACAAATTTAGCTATCGACATATTATGTCGTAAATGATATAGATTGACGCCACATCATGTTATGTTCGACGAGACTTGCAGCTACCTGATGTAACACACAAATAAAGGTTTACACTTTTATCTGTGGCATTTAAGGGTACTATAACCTGCGCGGCAGGCATATTGGGCAAGCGGATTATTATTGCCTGCAAGTATTTGAGTTTTATTTCATTACCTTTTGGAGAAAACATGGCAGGAATGCTAACCCGTGTTCTCACATCGATACTTTTTTTAGCCGTTTCGCTATCGCTGACGGGTTGTGGCGATGACAGACCGGATAAAATCGCGAAGTATCAACAACTCACACAGCAACGTCTCGCTACGCTCACGACGATGATCGATGACGGCCAGTTGCGTAACGCTAATCTCTTAAAACAATACACGACACTGCTAAAGCAACAGAAACCCGATTTAGCACCCTTACTCGATGAATTAGCAAAGGATTCTGGTACCCAAGGTCCCATGTATACCTCGCTAAAACGTCGTTTAGATGAATCGAAAGTGGCGAGTAACTTTGCTGATCTCGATCAACAGCTGGCCGAAGCAGAAAATCTTTATCAAGCCGCAGATCCCAGTCTGTTTAACGATATGTTGTCTGATCCCGTCAACGTGGTCGCCGATATGTCCGACGGCAAACTGGCTCGCGTAAATGCGATTAGCCGTGAGGCCGCAACATTAGCCAATGGCGGTGAAGATTTTGGTCCAGGCAGTCAATTAGTTGGTAATCCCTCTTACGGCAACTGGCAAACCGACTCGAGCGGCACTTCGTTTTGGGCTTGGTATGGCATGTATTCGATGTTTTCGAATGTCTTCAATCGCCCAGTTTCCTACGATCGTTGGTCGGGTAACCGTGGTTATAGCTATTATAATGACGTAGGTCGTTATCGCTATACCTCACCCAAACAAGCGGATGCGCAAAATAAGACTTTCGAACAAACGAAAAAACGTTTCGACTCTCAAGGCAAACGCTTTGACAGCCCTTATGCTAAACCGCGAACTGGTGGCACGGCGTTATCCCGTGAAAGTACCAGCACACCTAAGGCCAGCACGACAAGTGCGAGCAAGAGTTCGAACAGTAAGTTTCGATCTAACTATGCTAAAGACAGCAGTTTCCGCAATTCCAGTAATCGCACGACCCGCAGTGTGCGCCGGGGCAAGTAACTAAGGATTTCCAATGACACTATTTCAGGATTTCGGTATCACACCAGAGCTAGCCATCATTCTGGCTATCGATCTCACCATAGCCGTGATTTTGCTAACGCTAATGCGTTATTTGCAAGGTTGGAGTGTAAAGGTCAATAGCAGTAAGGAGCTGGCAGAGCGGGATAACTTTGCCTTTGGCATAAGTACCGCTGGCGCAGTTGCCGCCCTAGGCATAGTGCTTACAGGCGCTATCACAGGCGCTGCGGCACACTCTTATCTTACCGAAGCGATTGGCATGAGCTGCTATGGTTTATTCGGTTTAGTACTGATTAAACTCGGCCGTTTTCTCCACGATAAAATAGCGCTAAATGAGTTTGATAAGAACGAGCAAATCATCAAAGGTAATGTGTCCGTCGCTATCGTCGATGCTAGCGTTGCTATTGCTACCGCCATTATCATTCGCTCCGTCTTGCTGTGGGCAGAAGATTTAACGGTCGATACCTTCATTGCCATCTTCAGCGCCTTTGCGATTTCGCAGTTGATGTTAGTGCTACTCACGCGCTGGCGTGAAAACCGTTTCGCAAGCCGCAATCAAGACTCGTCGATGCAGCAAGCCTTAGCCCAAGGTCATACAGCGTTAGCGCTACGCCATGCGGGTTACATGATTGCTATGGCACTGAGCTTTAATGCCGCCAGTCACTTTATTATTTATAATCCAACGGCTTATGTGACTAACGTGATCGGTTGGTTAGTGTTCTCAGTCATTATGCTGATCGCGCTCTCCTTACTGCTGTTCGTCGTGAAGAAACTGGTATTAGCCAGTATCGATTTAGCCGATGAAGTGGAAAGACAACACAATATCGGTATCGCCGCAGTAGAAATGGCGATCAGTATCGCTATCGCACTTATTCTTACGGCACTGATGGCTTAATCGAATGCAAGAAATTAGCTTAACTCCCTCGGCGGCTAAACCTAGCCGCCTAGGTTGGTTCGACGATGTTCTCTTATTGGGCATTATGGCCGTATTAGCAGGTTGCGGCCTGATCTACGAATATCTTTTATCCCACTATGCGGGCCGAATTTTAGGCGCATTAGAAGCCGCCATTTACACCATGATAGGCTTAATGATTGTCTCCATGGGACTAGGTGCCTTCGCCGCGCGTAAGATCCGTGATGCCTTTACCGGTTTTGTGATCTTAGAACTCACAGTTGCACTCTGTGGCTCACTCGCCATTTTAATCACAGCAGCGGTGATTGGTTTTGGTCAACAACTGCCATTGATCATTGCTAATACCTTAGGTTTACCGCCAGATCAACTGCCCGAAGGTGGCATGATAGGCTCGCTGCAAAAACTCAGCGAATACTTACCCTATGTGTGGGGTGTGTTATTGGGCCTGATGATTGGTATGGAAATCCCGCTGATTGCTAGGGTTCGCCAATCCCTTTCCGACGAGCATTTACTGCATAACGCGGGCACAATTTACGGAGCTGATTACATAGGCGCAGGCATAGGTGCCGCAATTTGGGTTGGCTTTATGCTCGCCATCGATATCCAACTCGCCGCCGCCTTAACCGCCAGTTTCAATCTATTGGCAGGTTTTGTGTTTATCTGGCGATTCTGGCCTAAAATCCGCCGCCCTAAACTGCTTTTGAGTGGGCATTTTATCGTGACTGGCGTCTTACTCGTATTAGCAATCCACGGCCCACGCTGGGAGCAAGAATTCAATAATTTGCTCTATAAAGACAAAGTGGTTTACGCCAAGGCGACACGTTTCCAACAGCTGACCTTCACCGAGCGGTTGCGCGGTAACGGTCTGCCGCCCGTTTATGCTTTATACATCAATGGTCGCTTACAATTTTCTAGCATAGACGAGCACATCTACCATACGTTTCTCGTTCATCCTACGCTCGCGGCCAGTGCCCGTCACAACAAAGTGCTGATCATTGGCGGCGGTGATGGACTCGGTCTCAAACAAGTACTGCGCTGGGAACCAGAACAAGTCACGCTGCTCGATCTCGATGTGGGCCTAGTGCAATTATTTAAATCGCCCGATACAGATATGCCCGATAGTCTCAGTCGCGCTATGTTGGCGCTCAATGGCAACGCACTGAATGATCCCCGTGTCACAGTGATCAACGACGATGCATTTAATGGTGTCGATAAACTGATTGCCACAGGCGTGAAATACGATGCGATTATCGTAGACTTGCCCGATCCGAGCCATCCCGATCTTAATAAGCTCTATTCGGACTATTTCTACCGTAAATTAAAGGAACTTATGAGCAGTGATGGCGCTCTGACTGTACAGTCGACATCGCCTTACCATGCCCCTAAGGCCTTTATTTCGGTAGCAAAAACCTTGGCATTGGCGGGATTTGACGTCAAGCAGTACCATCATAATGTACCCAGTTTTGGCGAATGGGGCTGGAGTATTGCAACATTAGGCGGACTCGATGCACAACACAGATTAGCGAAGTTAACTGAGTTGCCCATCAAAGATGACTGGCTCACTTTAGGTTTAGTGGATGGCGCCTTTGAGTTTCCAGCCAATTTTTATCAAGATGCCGCCAACATAAAACCCAATGAATTGGGTTCATTGCAGCTGTATCACTACCATTTGCAAGATTGGTCCGAGAATCAAGGACTGGATCTTTTTTAATAGGATGAGATAGTACTTGACATATTATGTCTCAGTGCTATCTTTGAACACAGACATAATATGTCAATAAGGACAAATATGAATATCCATACCATTGCCAATCACCTCAACAGTCTTGGCAACAACAGCCAAACTGGCTTTCAATTTGATTGTTATCCAATCGATGGTGAAGTCGAAGTGTTGCAAGTGAATGTGGTCGGCCGTGAAGAAATCCCGGTATTTGTATCGGTAACGGACAACCAAGTACTTTGCATCAGCTACCTGTGGGGCGAGAACGAAGTAAATCAAGAACGTCGCAGTGAAATGTTTGAAACCATGCTAGAGCTCAACATTCCAATGCCCTTGTCAGCTTTTGCAAAAATTGATGACAAATACGTGGTTTACGGTGCGCTATCACTACAATCTAGCATGCTCGAAATCGAGCAAGAATTAGCAGTTTTATCTGATAACTGTTTAGAAGTTATTGATGAATTGGTCGACTATCTGAAATAAGGAGCCACAAAATGGGCATTCTGAATAAAATTTTAACAGCGTTTCGCGGTGGTGCCACCGAAGTTGGCCAAAGCATCGTTGACGCAAACTCAACCCGTATTTTCGAACAGGAAATCCGTGATGCAGAAAAGCATTTAACCAATGCTAAACGTGAACTGACCGATGTCATGGCAAAAGAAATGCAAGCCAGCCGTGAAATCGACCGTCTGAAACGTTCGATTGCAGAACACGAAGGTTATGCGACTCAAGCATTGGACAAAGGTAATGAAGCCTTGGCGATTGAAATTGCTGAAAAGATTGCTCAGTTAGACCAAGAGTTGTCTGAGCAACAAAGCGCCAACGACAGCTTTAGCGCCCATGCTGCACGCTTGAAAGACTTAGTGAAGAAAACCGAACGCCAACTGTCTGATTATCAACGTCAGTTGAGCATGGTTAAAACCACTGAAAGCGTACAAAAAGCGACGGCAACCATTACTGACTCGTTCGCGTCTAGCAACTCTAAGCTGCTGAACGCTAAAGATTCACTAGAACGTATCAAAGCACGTCAGCAACAATTTGACGACCGTTTAAAAGCGGCTGAAACCTTAGCCGATGAAAACAGTGATAAGTCGTTGCAAGCCAAACTAGCCGAAGCGGGTATTGGTGAGCAAAAGTCAAACGCAAATGCAGTGCTAGATCGAATCAAAGCACGTAAAAGCTAAGCAATGATTGACCGAATGCCGAGTCTCAGTGGGATCATCACCCCCTACTGACCTCGGCATTTTTTTGTTTCATCCTCATTAAATAAAAATGACCACTATTGCCCGTGAATATCCGCAGCCAATCAATATGAGGCCGCACGCGAGCATAGTCAGCAGGAGTCACTATGGGATTTTTCAATAGTATTTTTGGTAAGAAAGCCCCGCCACAGCGCGAGCTCAATCACCCGTCCCAGCTCAATGTCGGCGACATGATCTCAATTGATGATAGTTTTGCCCTGCCACCACAACTCCGTGGTCAACAATTAAGAGTCGAAGCCGTACATACTTACGAGTCTGAACGTAAACAACACTCCGAGTGGTTACTCAAGGGACATGGTAGCGATACTCTCTTTTTGAGCATTGAAGAAGACGACGAAACCTATCTCGCCTTTTCGATTAAGGTTTCCCGCGCCCAAGTGGAGCAATTATTCGATCTAGAGCAATTCAGCGCCCTGTTCGAGGAACCGGGTCATGCCGAGTTAACTACGCAAGTATTACCGGCCGACTTAGCTGAACAACTTGAACAATGGCTTGGAAAACAATACCACCAAGTGACTTTTGCCGCTTTTGGCTATTTCCATCGTCAGGATTATCGTGGCCAAAAGCCGCCACAGGATGCCAATGGCGCCACAGGTGAGCCCTTTGAGTACTATTTATTACTTGATGACAATGAAAGCTGCGCCGTCGAAGTGGAAGTCTACGAAGGGGGTGATACCGATGTCGTCTTGACCCTATATCGCCCGCTAACGGATATTCGGGAATACTGGCCGGCGAAATAACACGAAAATAAGATAAAGTGCGTGCTCGCACTTTATCAATAATCCCAATACAATCTCACAGATAAGCGCTAGAAACGGTTGATAGCAATAGGTAATACGCCATGAGTAAAACCAAACACCCTCTGCCCGAGCAATGGTTAAAGAACCAACAAGCCGCTAAGGCGACACAGGTTGCCTTCGATCTCGATGAAAAATTTCAATACTCTATTCGTAAAGCCGCGTTAGATGCAGGCGTTAGCCCTTCTGATCAAATTCGCACTATTTTAGGTCTTAGCGTATCGAAACGGCCAACGCGTCCGCGTCTTACCGTGTCACTCAATGCAGATGACTATGTGCAACTGGCAGAGAAATATGGTGTAAGTGCCGATTCACAGCTAGAAATTAAACGCCGCGTACTCGACGATTTAGTCCACTTTGTTGATGAAACCTAAAGCAACGCTGAACTCAAGCGCCAACCCTTTTTGCCATTGGCTGGCGCGATTAATCGATATATAGCCCTTTAATTAACTCAGTCAATTTACTCACAGCCTAAAGTCTTTTACTTTAGTAGTGATATTCGCCGCACTTAACAGGGATCATGTTTGGCATGACAGATAAAACCCCATGGTCGCTTCGCACCCTTGGCACTCCTTCTCCATTCGAAATGGCGATGATGCTATTGTCCTTGCTGTCGGTGATCATAGTACTTGTCATGACCTTCGGCCGCCTAGATAGCGAAACCTACCGCTTGCTCTTCTTTGTCGATACCAGTATTTGTATGATTTTTATGATCAACTTCTTTGTTGGGTTGATCCGTGCTCGCGATAAACGCTTTTTCATTAAACACCATTGGATTGATTTTATTGCCAGTATTCCGGCGATTGAAGCCCTACGTATGGCACGGCTTTTTCAAATCCTACGGGTAATACGCCTGATCCGCATGAGTCGCTCACTGCTGCTCCCACTGGTAAAACAACGTAAACAAGCCACCTTAGCCAGTTTACTGGTTGCTATGGTGACGATTCTGACATTAGCCTCCGTCATTATGCTCATCGTCGAAAGCGGCACCGAAGGCGCCAATATCCAGACCGCTGAGCAAGCGATTTGGTGGGCATTAGTCACTATCTCTACCGTCGGCTACGGCGATTATTATCCTGTAAGCACAGCAGGCCACATCATAGGTGGCGTGGTCATTGTCAGCGGTGTGAGTTTTTTTGGTGTGATTTCAGGTTATATGGCATCGGTATTTGTCGCGCCAGATGAATCTGAACGCCAAGAACGCCAAGATGCGCATAAAGCCGAAATCAAATCAGAGCTTGAATTAGCCTTAGCGAGAATGGAAGAGAACCAACAAAAAATAGAACAAAATCAAGCGCAAATGCTGGCTCAAATTGCGGAACTTAAGCAGGCTATCGAAACAAAAAAATAGCTGACGTTGTTGCGAAAACGGACTAATGAAAAGGCTCAATCTATATTAGATTGAGCTCTTTGCCGTTTATCAGCGATAACAAGTAATACTACCAGTAGACCTGCTGTTGCATCGCGTTACGGCGTGTCGATTCCATAGCAAACAACAAACTCTGCTGCTTGTCTTCCAGCCACTCAGCTAAATTGATATCTAACTCCCGACTCGCATCCTGTAAGGCGCGATAACAAGCCAAAGTTTTAATCCCAAGCGCGAGATCTTGCCAAGGTGCACGAAATGCGTCCCGTGATTTCGCCTCATATAAACTGCCGTAGGCATGACCCACAAGAATGCTCGCATCCAACACAGTGGCCACTTGTAGATAATTCGCCGCTGTCATGACGCTATTGAGTGGCATGACCTCAATTATCGCCATCCAAGAAGCTTGCTGAGCACGATCGGCATGCTGGCGTAAGCTAGGCTGATGGGTGATGTCCACTTCACCAGCACTGATCTTTAGCAACAGTTCAACAATAGCCAGCTGTAATTGACCATATTCGGTCTGTTGCCATAGGGAGAGTAAGCGTTCCGTCAGATTAATCTCTGTCAGTTGCGCCAGAAGTCGCGCCTTAACTTGGGCATGTTGGCCAAGTTTAGCAAATAAGCCTCTTTGGCTACCAAGCAAAGCGGTCAACGCCTGTGCCTGCTCAATAAAATCGAGCTGCTTTTCAATCAGCATAAATTGGCTAGACAGTGTCACATTCAATAATTCGAACTGATTTAAGGTCATGCGCAGCAAACGAATACAGGCGCGCATCCGCCACCATAGTGCCACACAGGCTTCAGGGTCGCTTTCCTCTGCGATCATGCTCTCTAATAATTGCCAGCGCTCAAGGGCGGTTTCAAGCAGGATTTGGCAGTTTGCACTTAAATCCAGTAAAGAAGAATCGTGTGACTCGGCCAGTGGCAGAAATTCCAATGCTTTTAAATCGAGCGGCTTAGCCTTACCCGCCAATCGATAGCCCCGCTGCGCTTTACTGGCCTTACCTAAACGCACGGGCACAACGCTCGCCACTTGCATCGCCAGCTTAAGTAGCGCCTCAGTATCGCCACTGAGGAGTTCAAACTCGAGCTCACACAGGGCTTCTTGCTCGCCATTTGCGGTGATTTCACCTATGTCTAATGCAACTTCGGCTACGCTGTTATCAATCTGAACATGCCAAGCGCGACGATAAAAATCGGTGTGAAATATACAAGTCAACTGAGCTTGCGTCGCCGCTAAATCGGCATCAACGGGCCAAATGCTGGTAGGAAATAGACTTAAGTCTGGGCTATCGGATTGGATAGTCACATTGTATTCGGGCCGCGAATGAATGCCGCCCACGACTTGTCCTGCGGTTTTTATGGTCTGCTCTCGGTGCGCATCGTAACCGCGCACCCGCAATCCCATCTCCCACTGACGTAATTGCAAGTCAGGGGTGTCGAAGTAACCATTCGCCAAACGACGTTGACCTTGAGGTACGGCATTATCGAGACTATCTAACTTATTTATCAGGGATTCTTGATATATCGGCAGGAAAAACAGTTTTAATTCAATCTCAGCATTCATTGCATAACCGCTCATTTTGTCATCAAATATTCATCGATGCGTCATCTTTAGTTCATAATGTCACAAATGTGTCATAAAAATCCCGTAGGATTTGGTTTTGCAGTTGGTATATAACCCGTTAGAATAAACCTGTCGTTTTTTCTGAAAAAACACAGTTTCAATACGCGGACGCATAGGTTAACATGCGCCCGCTTTTTCCAATAATGGAACAATCTAAATAGGTAAACGGCAATGCCAGTAAACTCTATTTTGGGCGTGTTTGCAAAATCGCCAATTAAGCCTCTTCAAGAGCACATGGACAAAGTACACGATTGCGCATCGTTACTCGTCCCCTTTTTCGAAGCCACTATCACAGGCAACTGGGACAGTGCAGTTCAATTACGTAAGCAAATTAGTTTAGCCGAGAAGCAAGCAGATTCACTAAAACGTGAAATCCGCCTGACTCTGCCAAGCGGTTTATTTATGCCAGTAGAACGTACAGATTTATTGGAACTTTTAACTCAACAAGACAAGATAGCCAACAAAGCCAAAGATATTTCCGGTCGTGTTATCGGCCGTCAGCTGTTAATCCCTCAGGTCATGCAAGTCCCATTTATTGCTTATCTACAACGCTGTATCGATGCGGTAGCACTAGCAAAACAAGTCATTAATGAACTCGAAGATCTGTTAGAAACAGGTTTCCGTGGCCGTGAAGTCGACTTAGTGGCAAAAATGATCAACGAACTCGATATCATCGAAGAAGATACTGACGATCTACAAATTCAGTTACGCCGTCAGTTATTCGCTATGGAATCTGAATTGAATCCTGTCGATGTGATGTTCCTCTACAAAACGATTGAATGGGTCGGTGGTCTTGCAGATCTTGCCGAACGCGTCGGTTCGCGTCTTGAGCTTATGCTGGCTCGCGTTTAACAAATTAAGGTTATCAAGGTATCAATATGGTTGATGCAGGTATTGAGGTGGCTAACGTCTTAGTCACCAATGGCCCGTGGCTTATTGCCATTGCGGCTGCATTTGGTTTTCTCATGGCATGGGGTATTGGGGCGAATGACGTCGCCAATGCGATGGGAACCTCTGTAGGTTCAAACGCAATTACAATTAAACAAGCGATTATTATCGCAATGATCTTTGAGTTTTCCGGTGCATTTTTAGCTGGGGGCGAAGTTACCAATACAATTCGTAGCGGTATTATTGATTCTAGCTATTTCACTGCAACTCCTGAATTGCTGGTTTACGGCATGATAGGATCATTGTTGGCAGCAGGTATTTGGCTTGTCGTCGCATCGGCCCTTGGCTGGCCGGTATCAACGACTCACTCCATCGTCGGTGCCATTATTGGTTTCGCCGCCGTGGGTGTTGGCGCAGATTCAGTCTCATGGGATAAAGTGGGCGGGATTGTAGGCTCTTGGATCGTAACCCCCGCTATTTCGGGCTTTATGGCATTCATCCTCTTCCAAAGCACTCAAAAACTCATTTTCAACACTGACGATCCATTGAGTAATGCTAAGCGTTTCGTACCTTTCTATATGGCATTTGCTGGTTTCATCATGTCATTAATGACTATTATGAAAGGCTTATCCCATGTTGGTCTGCATTTCTCAGTTACCGAGTCTTACCTACTCGCAGGTGCTATTGCTGCTGTAGTTGGTATCTTAGGTAAAATCGCCATTTCACGCTTACAAATGAGCGATAAAGCAGATCGTCAAACCCAGTTCAAAAACGTTGAAAAAGTGTTTGCGATCCTGATGGTTCTGACAGCTTGTTGTATGGCTTTTGCCCATGGTTCAAACGATGTAGCAAATGCGATTGGTCCATTAGCGGCGGTTGTTTCAGTCGTCAATAGCGGTGGTGAGATTGCAGCGAAATCACCTCTAGTCTGGTGGATTTTACCTTTGGGTGCCGTAGGTATTGTGATGGGTCTGGCGATTTTTGGTCAGCGCGTTATGCAAACTATCGGAAAAAACATCACTCACTTGACGCCAAGTCGTGGTTTTGCGGCAGAATTAGCCGCGGCAACAACTGTAGTTATTGCTTCTAGCACTGGTTTACCTATTTCTACCACACAAACCTTAGTGGGTGCGGTATTAGGTGTAGGTATGGCCCGTGGTATCGCAGCGATTAACATTGGTGTGGTACGTAATATCGTCGTATCTTGGGTTGTGACCTTACCAGCAGGTGCTGGCCTATCAATCATCTTCTTCTATATGATTAAAGGTATTTTTAATTAAGAAGTCTCGCTAAATGTGTTGCTGACATTAAGCAGTATTAGCGCCTAGGACTAGAAGGTCGTAGGAAAGATTGAATTAAATTGGAATGGTCATAGCATGGATGCCGTAAAGTTGAGGGAAGTCTATGACTTCCCTCTTGCATTACAGGCCTCAAATCCCTAGCATGTGCAGACTATTTCGTTGATGAGAATACAAAAGTGTTTAGACTCCTGACTCTGGTAGGAATGATCTTGCTGTCTTCCAACCTGCTGGCCGAAGGCCAATCCCGCTACATCTCGGATAACGTGTTTCTTTATCTTTTAGGTGGCCCTGGTACTGAGTTTCGAATTGTTGGATCAATTGAAGCGGGTCAACCTGTGACACTGCTCAACGAAACTCAAGGTGATTATTCCAAAATAATCGACCATAAAGGCCGTGAAGGTTGGGTACAAACCAACTTGATCAGTTCGACTCAAAGTTTCCGTGAGCAAGTCCCTGCGTTAACAACTGAACTCGCACAGGCCAAAGCTAAGTTAGCAGAAGTATCAAGTTCAACGGATAATCATGCCGACGAACTGCTCGAATTAAAGGCTAAACTAAGCGAGTTAGAAACCAACCTAGCTAAAACGACTCAAGAACGTGATCAACTGAAAAATGCGGTAGATCGCACCGCTCAAGACGAACGTTTTGAACTTTGGCGCCAAGGTGGATTAATCGCAGGCATGGGCTTAATCCTAGGCATTATTTTAGTGTATTTACCTAGACCACAACGTCGCAATAAAAAACGTTGGATGTGAGTCTGACACACAAAAAGTCTTAATTTACCTTCCAAAAGCCAGTGTTTTCAAACACTGGCTTTTTTGTCAATCAAGCGTTACATCGACTTATTAACAAGCTAATCAAACAAGCTTCACAATCTTTCACGCTATAGTGTTGTCCGTCACATTTTGGTTGTATAATCTGCGCGCGCAAACCTTCATATTGTATACAAAATATCAAATGCGTTTGGCGCCTCCCAATTTGTTTCAACAATAGCGCCCCAATAACGGCCAAGATGGAAGCGATAACTATGTTCAAAGCGAGTGAAGTGCTGGCAGGCCGCTACGATTCTGCCAATCTCGACGAACTGTTCAAAGCAGTCAGCGACAACTACATTGTCGATGAAGAACAATACTTGTCAGAGCTGATCAAACTAGTTCCCTCAAGTGATGAAGCCATAGAGCGCGTCACTCGTCGTGCCCACGAACTGGTCAATAAGGTTCGTCAATTCGATAAAAAAGGTTTGATGGTCGGCATAGATGCCTTCCTGCAACAGTACAGCTTAGAAACACAGGAAGGCATTATCCTGATGTGTTTAGCCGAAGCTTTACTACGAATTCCCGATGCGGCCACTGCCGATGCGCTGATTGAAGATAAGCTTTCAGGTGCTAAGTGGGATGAGCACATGAGCAAGAGTGACTCAGTGCTGGTTAACGCATCGACCTGGGGCTTAATGCTCACAGGTAAAATCGTTAAACTTGATAAAAAACTCGATGGTACCCCAAGCAACTTGCTGAGCCGCTTAGTGAGTCGCCTCGGTGAACCCGTGATCCGTCAAGCCATGATGGCAGCGATGAAGATCATGGGTAAGCAGTTCGTACTGGGCCGCAACATGAAAGAAGCCCTGAAAAACAGCGAAGACAAACGTAAGTTAGGTTATACCCATTCCTACGACATGCTGGGCGAAGCGGCGTTAACGCGCAAAGATGCCGAGAAATACTATACCGATTACGCCAATGCGATCACTGAGCTCGGTGCTCAAAGCTATAACGAAAATGAATCACCGCGCCCAACAATCTCCATCAAGCTGTCGGCATTGCACCCACGTTACGAAGTGGCCAATGAAGACCGCGTCTTGACTGAACTGTACGACACAGTGATTCGCCTGATTAAGCTGGCACGTGGCTTAAATATCGGTATCTCTATCGATGCTGAAGAAGTCGATCGCCTCGAGTTATCACTAAAACTGTTCCAAAAACTGTTTAATTCTGAAGCAACTAAAGGCTGGGGATTACTCGGTATAGTCGTACAAGCCTACTCTAAGCGTGCCCTGCCCGTACTGGTTTGGTTAACACGTCTAGCGAAAGAACAAGGGGATGAAATCCCAGTGCGTCTGGTAAAAGGTGCCTATTGGGATAGCGAACTTAAGTGGGCGCAACAAGCTGGCGAAGCCGCTTATCCACTCTACACTCGCAAAGCCGGTACTGACGTTTCTTACCTCGCCTGCGCCCGTTACTTGTTATCGGATGCGACTCGCGGTGCTATCTACCCACAATTTGCTAGCCACAATGCGCAAACCGTGGCGGCAATTTCCGATATGGCGGGCGATCGTAACCATGAGTTCCAACGCTTACACGGCATGGGACAAGAGCTGTACGACACGATTCTGGCTGAAGCCGGTGCTAAAGCGGTACGTATTTATGCGCCTATCGGTGCGCATAAAGATCTACTGCCCTACTTAGTTCGTCGCCTGCTGGAAAATGGCGCAAATACTTCGTTCGTCCACAAACTGGTCGATCCTAAAACCCCCATAGAGTCATTAGTGGTACATCCGCTAACAACACTGACGGGTTACAAAACCCTGGCTAACAACAGAATCGTTTTACCTGCCGATATTTTCGGTAGCGAGCGCAAAAATTCCAAGGGACTCAATATGAACATCATTTCCGAATCTGAGCCATTTTTCGCGGCACTAGAACAGTTTAAAAATACCCAATGGCAAGCGGGTCCTCTGGTTAACGGTAAAACCTTAACTGGCGAACATAAAACGATTGTTAGCCCATACGACACCACCCAAACCGTAGGTCAAGTCGCCTTCGCCGACAAAGCTGCAATCGAAGCAGCCGTCGCATCTGCCGAAGCGGCATTTACCTCTTGGGCACGTACGCCAGTAGAAACCCGTGCCTCTGCACTACAAAAGTTAGCCGATTTGTTAGAAGAAAACCGCGAAGAATTGATCGCCCTGTGCACCCGTGAAGCGGGCAAGAGCATTCAAGACGGTATCGACGAAGTACGTGAAGCCGTTGATTTCTGTCGTTACTACGCAGTACAAGCCAAGAAGATGATGGCAAAACCTGAACTGCTTCCAGGCCCAACGGGTGAACTGAACGAACTGTTCCTCCAAGGCCGCGGTGTATTTGTGTGTATCAGCCCATGGAACTTTCCATTGGCCATCTTCCTCGGCCAAGTCTCTGCGGCATTAGCGGCGGGGAACACAGTTATCGCAAAACCTGCGGAGCAAACCTCAATTATTGGTTACCGTGCGGTGCAACTCGCTCATCAAGCGGGTATTCCTGTCGAAGTGCTGCAATTCCTACCAGGCACTGGTGCGACTGTGGGTAGCGCAATTACGGCCGATGAACGTATCGGTGGCGTGTGCTTTACCGGTTCAACTGGCACAGCAAAACTGATTAACCGCACACTCGCCAACCGCGAAGGCGCGATTATTCCATTAATCGCCGAAACGGGCGGCCAAAATGCCATGGTGGTGGACTCAACCTCTCAACCTGAGCAAGTGGTGAACGATGTGGTTTCATCGTCATTCACCAGCGCGGGCCAACGCTGCTCCGCACTGCGCGTGCTCTTCCTCCAAGAAGACATCGCCGATCGCGTGATCGAAGTCCTGCAAGGCGCCATGGATGAATTAGTGATTGGCAACCCAAGTTCAATCAAAACCGACGTAGGCCCAGTGATTGACGCCACAGCCAAAGCCAACTTAGATGCGCACATAGACCATATCAAGCAAGTCGGTAAGCTTATCAAGCAAATGCCGCTGCCTGCAGGCACTGAGAACGGTCACTTCGTGTCGCCAACTGCAGTGGAAATCGACTCAATCAAAGTGCTCGAAAAAGAACACTTTGGCCCAATCCTGCACGTGATCCGCTACAAGGCAGCCGAACTGAGCCAAGTGATCAACGAGATCAACAGCACAGGCTTTGGCTTAACCTTAGGTATCCACAGCCGTAACGAAGGCCATGCCCTTGAAGTTGCCGACAAAGTGAATGTGGGTAACGTCTACATTAACCGTAACCAAATCGGCGCTGTAGTGGGTGTACAGCCTTTCGGTGGTCAAGGCCTGTCAGGCACCGGTCCTAAAGCCGGTGGCCCACACTACTTAACCCGTTTTGTGACTGAAAAGACTCGCACCAACAACATCACCGCCATAGGTGGTAACGCCACGTTACTGTCACTGGGTGATAGCGAAGAATAATATCTCTCACCTGTGAGAGTTGAAAAAAAGCCAGACTAAGTCTGGCTTTTTTATTTGGTAATGAATGCTTATACCTAAATTCAATTCGAGAAATGAACACAGGAATCAGTGGCTTCCCCATCATTTTTTAGAGATAGCTTTTAGAGACCTGAGCATTGTGGGAGTCTTCGCATTTGCCATTTGAGTTTGTTAATTAAAATCAAAGTCGTGGGGCTTCACCCCACACCCGACCAAGGAGGACTGCTCGTCCTATCCTCCTTGGATGCTCCAAGACGCCCCTAGCGAAGTTACATGCATTGAATACTGGCTTCGTGCTTATTCGAAAATCGCTAACGCTTCCGATGGTACATCCTGTACCCGAAAGCTAACTCGGCATCCATGCCTCGCTCACGCGATTGTCTTCAACGCCCTTCAGCAACTTTGCAGGGGAAGATGAACTCCTGTGGTCACGGTGTTGGCAGTTAATTCCAAAAGAGTTCTGCATGTCTCATCTTTTATTTTATGTATTTCCCATCTTTTTGTGCTTGTTAGCACTAAGCAGGATTGCTTTCGCGGCGCAGGATAACTTGTTCTTGAAGTTCTTTTAGCATGTCATCTGCCTTTTTGTAATTGCCGGCTGGAAACTCGATAAAGTCTATATTATAAGCTTCCTTATATGCATTTTTTATGGATGTATTCATTCCTTCAGACACGAGGGCATAATGGGGGTGAGAGCCTTTATATGTTATGTTGGAATTCTCCAATAACAGCTGAATATCGGGGTCAGAAAGACTATAACCAACAAAGAATAAGGTATTAGTTAAGAATAATGCATCAAGTACTTTGTAAAAATTTGGGTGATTTTGACGCTCTCTAAAATACTGCGATCTAGTCAGTACTATTTTTGATGGGTCGCTTATACATCCGTGTGCTTTAACAACCTGTCTGACAGATGAACGTAAATCTGATACCAAGTGGCTCTCATAATATTTACATATATTATAAAGACCATTCTCTTGCCCACTACGACAATAGTTATCGTAGATATCATCATAATTTGTAGTAACGACAATTTTTGGGTCTATAGCCAAAACGCTTTCATGTATGGACGACTGTTTATAGCGTGGCTTAGCCATTACTTCTCTCATATATGCTGAAAAATCTGCTGAATTTGTACTACCAAATAGTACTTCAGCTGCATCGAGAAATTTTTCTTTAGCGATTAGATCATCAACGATTGTCAAAGAATCTTTATCTCTAGCAATGTCTTTTAAACCATCTAATAAATTTGACCATGTCGGTGGTGACGTAGGGTTATCTCCCGTTGTAATACACCCAGCTGAAGCTCCCGCTCCTAAAAATATAATACAACGCCTTGCGGCTAACTCTTCAATTAACGCTCGAGGCCACATACTTACCGCCCCATTTCTATGTTATTCACTAAGTTTGAGCATATTCCACCAAGAATCTCTTCGTATTGCTCTTTTTGCTTTCCTTGCGTACCTACTATCCCATCTCCACTTTTTAACTCGAAAAGAGGAGATGATACAGATTGTGCTAAAGGAATGAGACTATACAAATGAGGAACATCACCAAGCTGAAGGTTTTCTTTATCCATGCCTGTAGATAAATAATTAGATAGTGAATTTTCTATCTCAACAGGAACATTGCTTATTATTTGTTCATAAGCTCGTGTCGGCCTCCTAATACCACCTTTAGACTTAGTTATATACTGTTGAATTGTATATCCAATATATCCTTTTTTTATTGGTAAAGAGCGATCTATATTAAAAGCTGCTAATCTTCCTGCCGAGTTCCGCTCACAAAGTTCAAGGCCATTTTCATATCTATCAACCCAAGACTGCAACCATGTTGAGATATTTCTAATACCCAAAATGCTGAAAATATCTGTCCCCATTGGGGTCATGAATTTATCGCAACCAATAAGTACACTTCTATTTATTGAACCTAAACTAGGTCCCAAGTCATACAGCACATAATCATAGCTATTAAATATTTTCCTTTTAAGGTAAGTGTTCCAGTTTGTCTTTCTTATACCTCCAATATCGCCACCCATCAGGTCATGCCATGCAGCGCCCAACCTATCTTCAATTATTGAAAAAGATGGATGCCCTGGAATCAAATCAACACCAAATCGATTGTCTGAGCTTTTAATCGGAACAATTGAATGTGCAATGGTTGAATCGCCATCTTCTATTGGACGAAGGATATCACTGATGGTTGTCGTAGACCCGTTATTCGTATCAGAAAAATACAATTCTGCTGCGTAGTTCTCCCCCATAATTAGCTGAGTAGCGTTACATTGTGGATCACAATCGATAACTAATACCCTCTTATTCCCTTTCTTAGCAAGGTAAGAAGCGATATTACAGGTCAGAGTAGTTTTGCCTACCCCACCTTTATTATTAAACATTGCTAAGGCAATCATTTATTTTCCTTATTCATAATTTATGCTAGATCTTTTATGGGTGCTAACGTCTTAGTATTTATGCGCTGCGTGTTTGCAGGGCATAAATCGCTTGTTAGACTTGAGTGCTGCGACATCCATATAAATTGCTATCAATGATGCTAAAGGAATTTACTTTTTGGTGATAGCGTTTTTTATCGCGTTTGATGGCGAATCACCCATTATTAAATTTTCTAAAAGTGATGTTAGGCATCAGTCTGTTTGCTGTGCAGACTGCGCGAAAGCGACAGGAGTTCACCATCCCCTCGGAGTTACCGTAAGGCAAAAAGACAGGACATATATGGTCACCTCGGGGTTAGCAAGGCCAATGTCCTACTTTATTCAAACCAAAAATTTAATGTGTCACCCATTTTTAAATGTTCAGTTATTAATAACTCACTTTCAGGTTTATGAATGGTTAGAGTAATGAAGTTTTGTCATAAAGTGACCATTCGCAGCATGGTAACGCTAGTCTTTTGAATTAGCAGATTACGCTGATTTAAAAAGGCAAACCATGGTAATGGGCGAGACGACCGTCCGCCCCATGGACGGGGCGGTCGAGCATCCAAGGACGGACTCGCTGCGTGTTGGTGAGCGAATGCAATGGCGAGCCGCTGCCGGTGAATATCAGCAAACGCTAAGCACCCAACCATCCTTGCCGCTTGGCTGTAATCCCACAACACTCACCCTGCGAAAGGTTTCAACACCAATGTGAGCGGCTTCAAATTGTGAATAGGATAGATTTCAAAGTGATACTAGGGGATTGCGCCTAAGAGATAAAAACCTTCATAATCAGCCTTCAATCAATCGATTGTTTTTTCACTTTCTCAAGGTCACTTT
This sequence comes from Shewanella sp. NKUCC01_JLK, assembly GCF_019345615.1. Taxonomy (NCBI): domain Bacteria; kingdom Pseudomonadati; phylum Pseudomonadota; class Gammaproteobacteria; order Alteromonadales; family Shewanellaceae; genus Shewanella; species Shewanella sp. NKUCC01_JLK. The sequence continues at coordinate 166,396 of NZ_JAHKRD010000002.1, forward strand.
CTCAAGGTAACTATGGAATTTTCGTTGTTAGATATTTCTGCATTGGTGTGGTTTATCGTTTCTTGGGCTGGCTATACCGCCTTTGCCCGTCGTAAGGCGAGAGATACCGACTGTATTGCCCGTGGTCTGCATAAGCATAGAATTTACTGGATGCTTGAGGTGATGACTCGCGGTGTACGTGTAGGTGATGCGGCACTACTGGCCAACTTAGAACGCAATATTGCCTTTTTTGCCTCGACCACGCTGTTTGTGCTCGCGGGTGTACTGACCTTATTTGCGCAAGTTGAACGACTAGAAAGTGTGATTGCCACCATTCCCTTCGCTACGCCACCGAATCATGCGCTGGTGCAAGTCAAGTTAGCTCTACTAGTCGGCATTTTTGTAATGGCCTTCTTCCAGTTTACTTGGTCAATGCGTCAATACGGCTTTGTGAACGTGATGATAGGCGCGGGTCCTCTCGACACCGATGGCTCAAATGACAATCTCAAAGCCTATGCAAGACAAATGGCAACAGTGCAAGATCAAGCGGCACACTCCTATAACTATGGTTTACGCGCCTATTACTTTTCAATGGCGGTATTGTGCTGGTTTGTACACCCGATACTCTTTATCTCGGCCAGCTTATTTGTGGTCGCAACCTTATATCGCCGCGAATTCAAGTCCCGTGCCGTTCTGGCGATCACGGCAGCAAAAGGCCATCTCCAAATAGAGAGCCAAGTGCGGGAAACCGCCCGCAACCACAAAATAGAATCATAGCCTTGGCGGTTTAGGCTGCTGCGTCATCTTGATTGGAATTATTGTTCTATACTCTTTGGGTTATGTTTCTATTGAATTACTGGGAGAGTGCCATGAGCGATAACTTATTAACCTTAGATGAAGTGTGCAAAATGTTAGATAAAACACCAGCGACCATTAAACGCTTCGCTCGGGAGAATTTACTCTCAAGTGTTCAAGATGGTGACGAATTAAAATTCCCTGAAGCGGAAGTTAAACGCTACCTCGCCTTTTCACAACGCTTAGGCTAAAACGCATCAAGTAACTAACGGCAAATAAAACTGAATAATCAGTATGTAAGCCGTTTGAATTTGTAAAGGTGGCTTGAATTGAAATGTGATACTCGAATTTAAGTACGCTGCTTAAGTTTAAGTCGTCGATAGCGAGTTAAAACAAACAGTGAATGCGGTATGGACAGTGAAGCTCAAAGGGATTTGAACTGAGCCATAGCGGTTTGTTGCGATGGATTGATTAGCCGAATTTAGCGATGTAAACCATAAAACTTAAGCGATGAAACTTTAAGCTATTAAGCCTCAAGCTGTTAATCCAAAAGATTGAACCATTACTTATTATTGAAAGCCTGCTGCAACTGCCGATAGGATAACCACTCTCGCTGCACTTCACTTAGGCCTAAGTCAGCGGCGAGTTGTTGCAATTGAACTTCATACTTAGGCAATAGGGTTTCATCATTGGTCATAATCGCGAGTTCAGCAAAATCCCCTAAACCTTCGATATGATCGATTGTTAGATGAAATTCACCCAGAAAATAGATACTGCGGCGCTTTTTAATTTCCAGTACGCACTCATAACCTAAGGTATGCAGCATACTTTTTGCTTTTGTTGCTTCAGTGATATTCACGGCTTCACAGCGGTCTTTTTCTGGCCCTTTCACTATCCACAGCATTATCCCCGATGGCTGCATCTCACGGATACACAAGCTCTTGTGCTCATTTTTAAGTGATTGTGATGGCAGATCAAAGTAACAGTCATGCTCAAGGTTATCTTCGAGCATGACCTCGGGATTTCTCATTTGTAAGGCAGCGAAAAAAGCGTGGCGATCCAATAAGCGATATTTAAGCTCGACCTCAAACTTACCATTAAAATGGGCATTAATTTGTGGGGCTAATGCTTCTGGCATCGCAGGGTTCATAGATTCATATCCGCTTTTAATGGGTAAAATATATCGCTATTTATAATATTGAGCGCCAACGTCTTAATTCTAAAAGATTAAATCCAAAACCTTAAGCGAGTCTTTGGTACAAGGCCTGATACTCTGCACTGTCTTCAATTAAGCTCTGGTGAGTACCAGACGCAATAATCTTCCCCTGACCGAGTAGATGAATTTGATCCATCTTCGCCATAGCAGTTAAACGATGGCTAATCATAAGTAAGGTTTTATCCTGAGCAAATTCAAACAGTAAACTTAAAATTTCCCGCTCGGTGCGTTTATCTAGCCCTTCGGTTGGCTCATCAAGCAATAGCAGCGGCGCATCACGCAGCAGCGCCCTAGCAACACCAATACGGCGCTGCTCGCCGCCCGAAAGCTGACGTCCACCTTCACCTATCCACATATCCAGCGGCTTATCACCCGTGAGTAAAGCCCCAAGCCCAACCCGCTGTAACACATCAATCAAGCGTGCGTCGTGGGCCGTGCGTTTCTCGCCTTCGATAACAGGTAGCGCTAATACTAAGTTTTCCCGCAATGTACCCGCAAACAAATAGATGCGTTGGCTAATCACAGTAATCGCATCCCTAAGACCGCGCTCGCTGTACTCTGAAAGTGCATGACCATCGAGTTTGATGTGCCCTTGCTGCGCTTGCCATTCGCGGGTAATCAGCGTCAATAAGCTCGACTTACCGCAACCCGTTGGCCCAAGTAACGCGACTTTTTGCCCGGCTTTTATCTCAAGGGACAAACCTTGCAGCACGTTTTGATCGTCTCGATAACCAAAGTGGATACCTTCAATCTGTAATGCGCCAGACTTTGCCCTCAAGCCAGTATCGACAGCAAATTGAATATCGGCCTTTTGTTCGGTGATTTCATTAATTCGCGTTGCGGCCAATACGCAACCTGACAAATGCTGAAACGCGCCCGCGATCGGCATCATCATCTCGACGCAGGCCATAGTCGCAAACACCATAAGTGCAAACATGGGCCCCGGCGGCACGGCATCACCCACACCTTGAGCGGCTAAATACAGCATCATGATCAAGGCTGAGCCCGTGGAGAGGATCAACATGGCTTGGCTGAGTGCAGTAATATTGGCCATCGCGCTTTGGCTGCGAAACAGCTCTGTCTGCGCATCATTCAGTTTTTGCCTGAATCTGTCGTTCGCGCCAAATAGACTGAGTTCGGCTTGGCCTTGCAACATATCCAGCAACTGCACCCGATAATGACGCTTGGTTTCGAGCATAGTTCGGCTTGGCGCGTGTCCAAGGCGATAAAATAGCAGTGGCATCACCAGCCAAACAGCGACTAAGAATAAGCAAAGACTGAGAGCAAGTTTGGCATCGAACCAAGCAAGAAACAGATACAAGAGCCCCGTCATCAGAAGGGATGCCGCCATAGGCGTGAGCAGTCGCAGGTAAAGATGATCGAGGGTATCGATATCGGCCACTAAGCGATTGAGCATGTCGCCACGGCGTAGCCCCTGCAGATTTTTAGCACTTAGCGGCAAGAGTTTACGCCACGCCCAAACACGAAGCTCAGTCAACAACTTAAAGGTTGCCTCATGGGTCGCTAAACGCTCGCCATAACGACTAGCGGTTCGGGCAATTGATAAGAAACGTACCCCGCCAGCAGGAGTGAAAAAGTTAAAGGACTGCGCCGTGACTATCGTCAAACCTGCAACAGCAGTAGCGGAAAGAAACCAGCCCGAAAGTGACAGTAAACCTATGCCCGCCATCAAAGTAATAATGGTCAGCAGCAAGCCCACGGACATCATCAACCATTGACGCGAGAACAATCGAATAAAGGGGATCAGCACTTTCATTGGGCATCTCCTTTAGTGGACTCGGCGGCAATGTCGAGTGGAGCGTCACTATCAGGCTGCGTCTCACTGGCGCTTGCCGATAACGGTACAAGTTCAATATCAGCCACGGACTCAACATTTTCACGCAGTAAAGTTTGGAATAAGCCGTTTGTGTTAGACAAAGTGGTAAAGTCGCCCCGCTGTACTATCAAGCCTTTATCGAGCACAAGAATAGTATCCATTTGATCTAACTGATCTAATCTGTGGGTCACCATAATGCACATCTTACCCGCCATGGCGCGATTCAGCGCAGAACTCACCGCCTGCTCACTCTGGCTATCTAAACTAGCTGTGGGTTCATCGAGGACAAACAAACTCGCCTGCTGCCCAAGCGCCCTTGCTAAAGCAATACGTTGAGCTTGGCCGACGGATAAACCGGAAGATTGCTCACCGACCGGCGCATCTAAACCCAGTGGTTGCGCCTTAACGAAGTCACTGATATTGGCCTCAGCCAGTAAGTGCCACAGCATATCGTCGGGCAGAGTAGGGTCGGCTAAGGCAACGTTATCCCGCACAGTGCCGTGAAATAACTGCGGTTCCTGTCCAAGCCAAGCTAAGTGCTGTCGCCAATGGGCTAAGTCTAATGCGGATAACTCATGGCCATTAATCAACAAATGGCCCTTGTAGGGTAAAAATCCCAATAAGGCGTTGAGTAAACTGGTTTTACCCGCTCCGCTCGGACCAACTAAAGCTAAGCGTTCACCCTCTTTTAACTCAAAACTCAGTGGGCCAAGTAAACGCGTACCATCAACACTGAACACCTCAAGATTGTCGGCACTCAGCGTCTCTATGCTATTGATACGGACGTGGCCGAAAAACTCAGGTTCCGGATGTTCGAGCAAGGTAATCAAGGCTTCTGCCGCGCCTATAGCCTGCGCCTTAGCATGGTAATGAGTCCCCATGTCGCGCAGCGGTTGATAAAACTCAGGAGCTAAAATCAGAATAAATAGCCCAGTAAATAGGCTGAAAGGAATACCACCCATGTCAGGAGCTGTACTTGAGCTGATATTGGCATGGGCGCCATAGTAGCCAAAATCTAAGTGACCTAAGTAACTAAAACCAAAGTAAACCGCCAAAACAGCAATCGATACCGCGGCAAAAAACTCTAAGACTGCTGAGCTTAAAAAGGCCATGCGTAGCACAGACATAGTGCGGCTACGAAACTCTTCTGAAGCACTCGCGATCACCTTAAGCTCGGCATCACCACGGTGAAAAAGTTTCAACGTGCTTAAGCCTTTTAATCTATCCATAAAATGGCCGCTCAATCTTGCAAGCGCACTGAAGTTTTTGCGATTAGCATCGGCAGCGCCCATGCCAACTAAGATCATAAACATAGGGATTAATGGCGCTGTGAGTAACAGGATTAAGCCTGCCGCCCAGTTAATCGGGAATACCGCCACTAAAATGAGTACGGGAATAAAACCTGCAAGGCTGATTTGTGGGAGATATCTGGCATAAAAATCTTGTAAATCTTCGACTTGCTCTAAAACTATGCTGGCCCAACTCCCTGCGGGTTTACCTTTAATAAATGCTGGACCTAGCTTAGTCAACTTGTCCATCACTGCCGCGCGAATATGGCCACGTAGACGCTTACCCGCCTCAAAACTGGCGCGCTCACGCCCATAAGCCAGCAAGGCACGCAGTAACATCAAGGCAATTAACGCAATAAAATGAGGAATATAGGTATCAATACTCACACTGGAACTGATCGTTTGGGCATTGTCAGTAAGCGGTATAACTTGCCCTATGATCACGCCATCCAGAATCGTCGCGATAATATAAGCCTGCGCCACCATAGCGACGGCGCTTATCATCCCAAGCCATAACGACAATTTAAGGAACAGGCCACAGGCTTTTTTCTGGGCTTTAAGCCAAACAAGAAGGGATTTTTCTAACGACTTATCCATGGTGCTCCAACAAGAAAACAATTAAGCGACTCGTAGCGGGGATCGACTATCGATAACAATTCAGTTTAAGGGGCTTGCAACAGCCAAAAAGTTCCGATAGGGGCGCAGTATCGCAGGCATCTACAACAGATGAAACCCTATCACAGACTTTTGCTAGCGGACTCACAAAAACGAGCTAAAGATAAATAAATCTAGGAGTTAACGGAACTTTACCTAGTACTAGCCTGATTTAAAAAACTTAGGTAGCATGAAGCTCTTTGTATTGAATGTCCTCTATCTATGCCAAATAAAAATGCTGGTTTCACCCTGATTGAACTCGTTGTGGTTATTATTATTCTTGGCGTATTAGCCGTAGTAGCTGCACCTAAATTCATTAATTTACAATCAGATGCATATAAGAGTCAGCTCTCAGGTGCACTGGCTTCGATGAAATCCGCCGTCACTTTATTCAAGGCAAAGTCGGAAATTGCTAACAGCGGCACCACGAATAGAGTCGTTTACGACGAAATCCGTGGCGAAAACTATCAGCCTTGGGCTGCCAGTACCAGCGGTATAACGCCAAGTACAGCTTACACGACTCCGCCAGAAATTTTTAAAGCGGCAGGGCTAAATGTGAATGAGTGGTCCTATCGAATTTACACCACCAACGGCACCTATGAAGTTATCGCCACACCAAAGCAAAAACTGAACCTTGCCACGCCCACAGAAGCGCAAGTCGAAGCGACAAATTGCTATATCGACTATAAATGGGAGACAACGGGCGTTCCCACTTATAAAAAAGTCGACACTGGTTGCTAGGCGACCTTAACGATAAAATATCTATATAAAAACAGCGAGTTAACCTGAGGTTATCTCGCTGTTTTATTTACGCCCTAAACTCACTTTGTTGTTAATGCTTACGTTTACAATTAAGCATTTTTAAAGAGTTCGCGCTTATTGCACTCCACCGTATTTCACTAGCACATGCCAGAGCAACTTAAGTTCATGGGCGACTTGCGCACGATTACCGCGGTCACGCCAATGCTGGGGAGAATGGTATAAATCCCGCGCCGCCACGCCTATGGCATAGGCATCGACTCTGTCTTCTACGGCAATCCGATTAGCCAGCGATGGCATAGTTGGCCCACGGAAATCACTGGGGATCTGTGCCGTATGCAGGCTAAAGCCACCATGATATTGCAGCTCAATATCATATTTATCGCAAATTTTACTTAAGCTTGCGCCAATATCAGTACCCTTAAAACTGGGGTCCGCCACCAGCATGGCGATATCTTCATCGAGGGAAACATCGCCATGGATCTGTGCCTCTATATAATGGTCAAGATTATTCGATAGCGGCCGCTCGAAACGTGACAGCAAGGAAGCATTGAGCTGATGCCCCAAATAATGGATCACATTCAGTGGCTTAAAGTCGGTTTTGCCTAAGGCATAGTGACGCTCAAAACTCTCAGTCAGCAGCGCCGCTAAAATATCATCGAAACATGACAGCGTGCCCTTCTCTTTCGGATTACGATACGAGTCGAGATAACTAAAGGTTGAGCGTGCCATCGCACTTGTATGAGTCAAAAAATAACAGCTTCCAAAACGTGGGGCGGGACCGTCCTGCCACATCCCCAGATCGAGTGCACCGTATTTAGGCCGAGATTTAGTGCCCTTGTATACATCCCCAAAAAGCTGATTTTCCCAATGATCCCGTGGGCCACCTAACTCAGGTGACAACTGACCATTGGAAATATGAGTCTCAAACTGGCTACGGTATTGACCATCGCGCAGTAAACCTTCGGCAACAGTCATACCACGGCTGTCGATTCTATCGGGGTGAAAATGCAGCGCAATTCGGCCACAGTTGAGCAATTGTTTAAGCGCGAGTTGCATCTCATGCATGGGGATATTTGACATCTGCTGCACATTTTTAATCACAGCGACGGCTTGTTCACTGCGTCCTCGTGCAAGGCGTTCAATATGCTGTATCGCTGTCATAATCCACCTATAAATGAGAGGCGTTTAACCGTTCCTACAATGCCTCATCCTAAAATAAACGTGAGATAAATCGCAAGCATGCAGAGAACTGCTCTTAAGCCACTCCATCTAAATAACTAAGTTAAACATGAATGACTCGGTTAAACATGAATGACTCAGTTAAACGTGACTGTGAAAACACTCAATAATTCTTTCGCTCGGTTCATTGTTAAAAATTCAGCGAATAACATCAATCACGAACTGAACAGATAGCGAAACCAATTGCGTCATTAGTTAATTCTACTCCAATCGACTTTAGTTTATACCACTCTCATTATTGTAGCGTGATCTACCGCTAACTCATTCTAACTCTGGATAAAAAATGCCTATGACTTCAATTGATATTATGAAATAGGCCTAATAGTCATCTTGTTCCTTGAAATCAATTAACTTCCATAACCTCAAACTCTGCCATCTAAACTTGCGCCTATAAAAATAAGCGAGGCCGAGTGAAAGCCGCCGACAAGCGATTTATGTGCCAATATGAATGAAACCCAGCCCAAAAACCTTTATTAGATGGCACTTAAAGCCCTGATCCTGTAAGCTGCACGCCCGCCAGCAGACCTGGCTATTGACCATAAATGCAGCACAGTGTTGCCACAAGAGACCAATCTATGAGTTTTACCTCCCTGGGCTTATCGGCCCCGATACTTAAAGCCGTTGCCGAACAAGGCTACGACACACCTTCGCCAATCCAAGCTCAAGCAATTCCCGCTGTGCTTCAAGGCAAAGATGTGATGGCGGCCGCCCAAACAGGAACAGGTAAAACAGCAGGTTTCACCCTACCTATGCTCGAACTCCTGAGTAAAGGTAACCGTGCCCAAGCAGGCCAAGTGCGCGCATTAGTGTTAACTCCGACACGCGAATTGGCAGCTCAGGTTGCAGAAAGTGTTGAAACCTATGGTAAGAATTTACCACTGCGCTCAGCGGTGATATTTGGTGGCGTGCCTATCAATCCACAAATCGCAAAATTGCGCCACGGTGTCGACGTATTAGTCGCGACGCCTGGTCGATTGATGGATCTATATAATCAAAAAGCGGTGAAATTCAGCCAGCTTGAGATCTTAGTGTTAGATGAAGCCGACCGCATGCTCGACATGGGCTTTATCCGCGACATCCGTAAGATTTTGGCCATTTTACCTAAGCAACGTCAAAACCTGATGTTTTCGGCCACCTTCTCCGATGAAATTCGTGAGCTGGCAAAAGGCTTAGTCAACAATCCGGTCGAAATTTCGGTCACGCCACGTAACGCGGCAGCGACCACAGTAAAACAATGGGTTTGCCCAGTTGATAAGAGCCAAAAATCGGCACTCTTGATCCAACTCATCAAGCAAAACGATTGGCAACAAGTGTTGGTATTCTCGCGCACTAAACATGGCGCTAACCGTCTGGCGAAAAGCCTTGAAGAGGCAGGTATCAAAGCCGCCGCTATCCACGGTAACAAGAGCCAAACCGCCCGTACTAAAGCCTTGGCCGACTTTAAAAATGGTCAAGCTCGCGTACTGGTTGCAACCGATATTGCTGCCCGCGGTTTAGACATAGACCAATTACCACAAGTGGTTAACTTCGACTTACCGAACGTGCCAGAAGATTATGTGCATCGTATCGGCCGTACTGGCCGCGCTGGCGCATCGGGTCAAGCCGTGTCACTGGTGAGCAACGAAGAAATCAAACTGCTGAACGATATCGAGCGTTTGATCAATCGCGTATTAGACCGAGAAATGGTTGAAGGCTTTAACCATGTATTGCCTGAGTCACGTTTGGGTGGCGGCGGGAAAAGTAGCGGTAAATCAGTACCAAGCCGTAGAAATACCCGCAGCTCAAACCAACCTAGCTCACGCGATGGTGCTCCAAGAAGCGCCGAGCATAAAGACGGTCAACGCAGCGGTGACGTCGCGCGCGGTCACAAGCCAAACGACAAGAATCCAAGACACAGCGGTGAAGCCAGTAGCGCCCCCCGCAGTGATGCCAAACCTCGTCCCCCACGTTCAAACGATGGCCGAGCCAATAGCGCAGGCGCTAGTCGTCCAAGTGAAAGCCGTTCAGGCGCTGGCGAAAATCGTGGCCAAGCGGGTGAGAATCCTTACGCCAATGGCCCAAAGAAAAACACCCGTCGCCCAAATAACGGTGCGAGTCGTCCAAGACATTCACAGGATTAATGCAAAAGCTAAGCGAACTTGCTTAGCGATTTAGCCGTATTAAGTCCTAAACAGAAACGCCCAACTCCATATGGAATTGGGCGTTTTTGTTTGTCTTTGTTTATTTTGATGTTTAGCTCGTTATCTACGCTTTGAACAATAATCGGCTTGAACAATCACTGCCTTAAACAACCTAAAACGGCAACCTAAGCTAATTCGCCTTTGTATCTGGCAACTGCTGCAGGACTTCATCCGTAAAATAAGGTTCATCTTCAACCCAAAAAATGTAGTCTAAGCCTAGGTAATTTTGCGCAAAATCCAGCAGCTCAGGCACAGTATTCTTTTTACCCGTTTTAGGATTAATCTGCCGCAAATTACCGTCTTGCACCGCCATACCTTTCACCAGTGTCGCTGGGTAATCTTTAATAAAGGCATAACTTTGTGCCATATGACTTTTACGGTAAGGCATCAAATCTGGGCCACCCACACCCATGTTGAGCGATTTGGCTTGCGCAAATAAGCCTCGCATATAGCCTTTGTCATTCCATGGCAGCCATTCGTCTGGCAAAAAGTTCAAATACACCATAGCGGTTGAATGCTGAAATGACTCAGCTAATACCTGCATATTCTCGCCAATCGCATCGATATAGGCTTTAGGATTAAAATCACTGGGGAAGGTGGTCGTTCCATCGGCGTTTTCAGTCCCCACATCAATTGAGCTTTCACTAAAGTTAATGCCCGCAATTTTCCCATCAAACTCTTGGCCAAGCTGACGCACCAATTGTTGATAACGTGCACGCACTGAGGGCTCCCACATTTTGGCTGACCAGCCATACTCATCATCCGTCACCGGTTTATTGGGATCACGCTCTGGTGCACTCAACATGCTTTGCTTCAACACACCGCCTTGATAAATAGGATCATCGAGCAAATAACGCGGCACATTGACTCTGGGCGTAAAGGATTTCTCTTGCAGCTGGATCCACAATTTTTTGCCTATCGAATCGAGATATGCAATATCGGCCCTAATCGCGCTGAAATCATATTCGCCCTGCTTAGGCTCTAAACTGCGCCAAGTATAAACAATCTGCGCACCGCCAAAACGGGGATCGCGCAGCGCCTTGTCGGCACGAATGTTTTCTCCGTTAGCCTCACGATGGTTAATGTAGATGAAGTGCTGTAACGGTTGCGGCTCTGACTTAGACTCCGGTTGCGGCTCTGGCAGAATTGATGCAGCGCTCGCTGCGCTCAAAAAGATGCTTAGTAAAATAGTCCATCGAAACATAAATACTCCAAACCGATGCAGCCTTATCACCTGACAAAGCCGTTAATCCGCTCATTTATTTTTTACTCAGAATCACTTCTAACACAGGCAAGCTGAGGGGCATATCAATTAAGCAGACAAATACAAAGTGTTACTTAATCGCCCAATAAGATTAGCGGTGACGTGGACAAAAGGCACAGTAACGGCGGTAATAAAACTCAACAAAAAAGGGAATAAACCTGAGTTTATTCCCTTTAAAAATAGAGCGAATTAAATCGAGGTACGATTCAACTCAAGCTAGGCCAAACTTACTTCATTGGCCAAGCGCGGTAAGATTTTCCTTTGATCCGGCCGCCAGTAATTTTGTTCAGTGCTTTCTTGGCAACCTTACGATTAACGGCCACATAGGCGCGGTAATCTGTCACTTGGATTTTACCCACCTGTGAGCCTTCGATACCGTTTTCGCCTGTCAGCGCGCCTAAGATATCCCCTGGGCGCAGTTTTTCCTTCTTACCACCATCGATCTGCAGAGTGATCATGGTTGGCGCTGCAGGCGTGTTGCCGAGCAGGCTTTCAGATGGCAGTGATTCACTGGTAATTTCGCGCTCTAAATACTCTTCTAACAAGGCAATTTTATAACCGTCTTGGTCGTTATAGAAGGTATAAGCGGCACCTTTACTGCCCGCACGGCCAGTACGACCGATACGGTGAATGTGCACTTCGGTGTCATAGGCGACGTGATAGTTAAACACGGCATCCAGCGCATCGATATCTAAACCACGGGCGGCAACGTCGGTCGCCACTAAGACGCAGGCACTCTTATTAGCAAATTGCAGCAGGGTTTCGTCCCTGTCTCTTTGCTCTAAATCGCCGTGCAAAGCCAATACGCTAAAGCCTAAACCTTCAAGCTCATCGGCCACTTTTTGGGTTTCGCGTTTAGTGTTACAAAACACCACTGCACTTTCAGGCTTATGTTCTAACAACAATAATTGCAGCGCTTGCATACGCGCCTTGTCATCGTCTAAGTGATAAAAATGTTGAGCTATGCTTAAGCTGTCGTGATTACCTTCAACTTTAACCATGCTTGGGTCATACATGATTTGCTTAGCAATCGATTGAATTTGCTCAGGGAACGTCGCGCTAAATAGCAGCGTCTGACGCTCACGTGGCGCTTGTTCGATAATCGCATCGAGAGCAGGTTGGAAGCCCATTTCTAACATGCGATCGGCTTCATCGAGCACTAACATGTTGAGATTACTTAAATCTAGACGATTGCGATCTAAGTGATCGACGATACGACCCGGCGTACCCACAATAATGTGTGCACCGTGTTCCAGCGAGCCAACCTGTGGTCCCATAGGTACACCGCCGCAAAGTGTCAGTACTTTAACGTTATGAATACCACGGGCAAGGGTGCGGATTTCCTGCGCCACTTGGTCGGCCAACTCGCGGGTTGGGCATAACACTAAGGTTTGAATGCGAAAGCGTTTAACGTCTAACTTGTTCAGTAACCCTAAGCCGAAGGCAGCCGTTTTACCCGAGCCAGTTTTACCCTGACCTATCACATCCTGCCCCGCTAAAATGGGTGGCAAACTTTGCGCCTGAATTGGCGTCATCTCGTTGTAGCCCATAGAAGAAAGGTTCTCAAGCAGTTCGGGTTTTAGCTTAAGAGTCGAAAAAGCCATTGATGGATTAGGCTTAGTATCAGAGTTGCTCAAGGTGAATATCCTGTGGTGGGTAACGAAGCGGCTGCTAGGTTACTGAAATTGCGTTACTTATCGATTTAACTGGTCTATCAAGATTCAGGTTAGCTTTGGGCTAGCTTGAGTTTAGATTTAAGCGCTAGGCTCGCTCACCCCAAAAGCACGGCTATTGTAGCAACAAAGCGCAGCTTTTGCCTCAAGTCCTTAAGCAATAGACATAGTAGGCGTAAACAGCAACAAAAAAGCCCTGCAGGAATACAGGGCTTAGGCTTGGATTTAGAATTAGCTCAGTGCGGCAGATTTAACAAATTACGCGATCTGGCCGAAACGCCCTTCTTGGTAATCGCGAATCGCCTGCTGAATCTCCGCTTGGGTGTTCATCACAAAGGGACCCATCTGGACGATTTTTTCACGGATAGGTTTACCCGCAAACAGTAGCATCCCAGCGCCGCGCTCATCCGCTTTAAGCTTAAGCACACTTTGGCTATCGAGCACTAAAAACTCGCCCTGATGATGTTGATTTGAAGCAGATGACCACTGTGAATCTTCACCTTTACTTAAGTCACCTTGGTACAAGTACAAGGCGACAAACTCATGTTGAGACAAATCGAGCGTGGCCTCAGCATTTGGCGATAGACTTAAATCAGCAATGGCTGCTTCGCCCGCTAACCCTTGAATAGCTGCACTAATAAGCGGTTGATCTTTAAAGCCCCAATCACCCGCTAAGGCTTTTAAGCTAGCACCCGTGTCATTGGCCACTTCAACGCTCGCGCTACCCGCAGTATCTTGATACTTCGCTGGACGCAGCTTGTCTTTGGCGGGCATATTGACCCAAATTTGGAATCCATGCAGACCATCGACAGCATCGGCCAGCGGCATTTCAGAGTGCACTACCCCGAACCCGGTACTCATCCACTGCACATCGCCGGCACGAATCGCCTTCACATTACCCATTTGGTCACGGTGCTCAAAACCGCCCTTACGAATATAAGTGAAGGTCTCCATTCCGCGATGAGGATGTGCGGGGAAGCCACCAATAAAATCTTGTTCATCATCGGATTTTATTTCGTCGATCATCAAGAAAGGATCAAATTTAGTCGTCACAAAATCGGCGACACGGCGAATATTGACCCCATCGCCATCCATCGCGGCTTGGGCGGAAAACTGACTTAATACTTTCATTGCTGCTCTCCTATCGGTTGAGCAAAGCGATACGTGAAACGCCAAGACCGTACGGCTAACACAAGACGCAAACGCTTTGCTGATGGAGGCAGAATAACAAGGAAGTTTACAAAAGAATAACGCGAAATCACGGCCTAAACATTCGAAAAAATAGAACGGTATGCAGGAAGGAGCGAGTAACCTAGTGTTCTAACTGGATAATAAAATAGTGGTTTAGTTGCCAAATCTTGCACTTCGGATTTGAACTCGTGGCTATCAAAAATAGCGTTAATAAAAAAATTTTAATTATTATGGTACATAAAAATCAAACCTTAAATCTGAATTAAATTACTTCCATTCATTAAAAATGTATTTCCGCACACTGTATACAAATACAGCCAACACAAAAATACTATAAAATCTAATTTAGTTCATTTAGAAACAATGAGGATTTAACAACAATTACTGCTTACCAAGTAAAATACATAGTGAATTACTGAAGTCTAAGAAGAAATAATAAATTATTACATTTGTTTCAATATAAGCTTACTGACATCTGCCCACTTATCGGGAGACCATACGAAATAAATAAAAACCAAAACATTTACAATTAGCAACCAAATCTGTTACTTTTAGCGTTCATGGATTAATGTGATTACAGGAAGTACAATGAAACGCTTATTTATACTTTTAGCTTTACTCATTTCCACTACAGCATCTAGCGCAGACGAAACCCATGGTTTCTCTGCAGGCTTGGGTTTAGGCTTAACAGAAGACTATGGGGGGATTACCCATTATGACTTTGCCTATCGCTATCAATTCACCCCAGATTGGGGAGTTGAAGTAGGTTACACACCATTTCAAAGTGAGCCTTTTACCGCAGCAATACATGGTGTTTTTGACGATTACGTGTTGGAGAACTCTTATTCCTCTCGGCTTGCTGGCACATATACATACCAAATATCAGCAAGACATAATGCGATATTTAAGGCCGGATTATCTCAATCTAAAGCTAATTATCAATTGAATGACTACGGAAATAGTGGTGATGATGTTATTACTATAGATGAGTATTCAGACGATGGATATGGCTTATATGCCGCATTAGGTTGGCGTTGTCGTTTTTATAATGGCTTCGAAATTATGACAACATTAGCCTACCAGGATTCTGGAGTATTTGAAATGACGAGCTTCACTGTAGGAATAGGCTACAGCTTCTAAGGCTATAAATTTAAAACCTTAATGCCAGTAAATACTGGCATTATGTTTCCAATAAAAATTTAATTTAGAATTCTAGAAAAAATCCATTTTCATCATAATTAATTACGTTATTTCTATTAACGCTATATAAAATTTATAGCAAATGCTGAAGAAAAACTTCCCATTCCACAGCTGATTAAACTATATCCTATAACTATATCTCCTAAGAATAGTCATCTTATATTCACTGAAGACACTATTTTAAGAAAATACCTACACATAAAAAACGCTATTGCAGATTGGCAATAGCGTTATATTTAAGATGACAAGTTAATAAGTCTAAAGTCTCATCATTATTCTCTGGGTCATCGAATTTATTTTTAGTAACTTACTCCGCCCATTTGCCCATAGTGCATCTATCATTACTGCCAAAGTCTCGCACTGTGGCGACATTCTCGTAGCCGAGTTCGATAAGCTTAGCTCTGAGTTTTACAGCTTGCTCAAAACCATGTTCGAGCAGGATATAGCCGTTAGGCTTTAAGTAATCTCGGGCAGTGTTGGCAATATAATAAAGATCGGCAAAGCCTTCCTCGGCGGCGGTTAACGCGCTTTGGGGCTCGAAACGCACGTCACCTTGGTGCAAGTGTTCGTCTGATTCATCAATATAGGGCGGATTTGAAACGATTAAATCAAAGTCCCGTGACTTTACGGCACTGAACCAGTCACTCTGGAGAATTTCGACCTGTGGCAGCTTTAAGTTCTCGCGGTTCGCGATAGCCAAAGCCACGGCATCATCGACTTTATCGACCGCGGTGATTTGCCATGACTCACGCTCAGACGCCAACGCCAGCGCAATCGCCCCAGTGCCTGTGCCTAAATCGAGCACTTTGGCGTAGGTGGAAAGCGGCATGTTCAAGGCGGTTTCAACCAGAATTTCCGTATCAGGACGCGGGATCAAAGTGGTGTCGTTGACGATAAAAGGCAACGACCAAAATTCGCGCTCACCGACAATATGTGCCACAGGTACGCCTTTTTGGCGTTTCTGTACCATTTGCTGGAAGCGTTTCCACTGTTCAACCGTTAGGGATTTTTCAGGCCAAGTATACAAATAGCTTCGGCTTTTATTGAGGCAATATAACAACAAAACCTCTGCATCCAAATGAGCGGATTCAGAGGTTGATGCTAACTGCACATAAGCCCATTGCAGGGCTTCGGCTATGCTAGATTGATCTGACAAAATTACCCCTGCTCGTCAGCCAGTGCGGCTAACTGATCGGCTTGATGCTCTTGCATCAGAGGCAATAAAATAGCATCGAGATCGCCTTCCATTACTTCGTTCAAGCGATATAAGGTCAAGTTGATGCGGTGTTCGCTCACGCGGCCTTGCGGGAAGTTGTAAGTACGTACACGTTCGGAGCGATCGCCACTGGCAACCAGACTACGACGGGTCGATTCTTCAGCGCTACGGCGTTTTTCGTCTTCAACAGCTTGAATACGTGCGGCCAGTACACTCATGGCTTGGGCACGGTTCTTGTGTTGCGAACGTTGATCTTGGCATTCCACCACGATCCCAGTAGGAATATGGGTGATTCGAATAGCTGAGTCAGTTTTGTTAACGTGCTGACCACCTGCACCTGATGAACGATAAGTATCGACTTTCAGATCGGCTGGATTGATTGAAATCGCTTCCGCTTCAGGCACTTCGTGAAGTACCACAACAGTAACCGCTGAAGTATGCACACGTCCTTGGGATTCGGTTTCTGGCACACGCTGTACACGGTGGCCGCCGGATTCAAACTTAAGTTTGCCGTATACGCCGTCACCGCTGACCTTCATGATCACTTCTTTAAAGCCACCATGTTCACCTTCGTTACAGCTCATGATTTCAATCTGCCAGCGATTCGCTTCAGCATAACGGCTGTACATGCGGAATAAATCACCGGCAAAAATAGCCGCTTCATCGCCGCCTGCACCAGCGCGGATCTCAACGAAGGCATTTTTATCGTCGTCAGGATCTTTTGGCAATAATAGAATTTGCAATTCGTCTTCGAGCTGCTCGAGTTTGGCCTTAGCGGCTTTCATCTCTTCCTGCGCCATTTCACGCATTTCAGCATCGTCTTCTTCCAGCATTTCTTTGGCAGAATCGAGATCGGCCTGCGCTTGCTGATAGGCTTTAAAGCCAGCAACAACGTCTTCTAACTGGGCGTATTCTTTCGATAACGCACGAAACCTGTCTTGATCAGAAATGACGCTAGCATCACCCAGCAAAGCCATGACTTCTTCATTGCGCTCGAGCAAGCCTTCCAGCTTGCGGATAACGGATTCCTTCATTTAACTCGCTAACCTTAGTTTTTATCTAATCCAAGCGCTGATCTTAACTGACCGAGAGTATTCAAATCCCCCTGACGACTCGCTGCCGTGAGGGCCTGTGTCGGTGCGTGGATAAGTTTATTGGTCAGGCGATTGGCTAGTTCAATCAATACCTGCTCAGTGTCTGAACCCTGGGCTAATTTATTCAGGGCGCGTTCCACTAACTCATCTTTTACCGCCATGCTCTGGCTGCGATACTCGCGAATACTGTCGACCGACTCTAAAGAACGGATCCAATCCATAAATAGGAAAGATTGTTCTTCAGTAATTACTTCAGCTTGCTCGGCGGCTTCTTTTCGAGAAGCCATATTCTGTTCAATAATGCTATGCAGGTCGTCCACTGTATACAGAAACGCGTCATCCAAATCGGCGACTTCCGGCTCAATATCCCGGGGAACTGCTATATCAACCAATAACATAGGTTGATGGCGACGCTGCTTTAGCGCTTTTTCGACCATGCCTTTACCTAGGATAGGCAGAGGGCTGGCGGTAGAGGATATCACGATATCGGCTTTTGGGAGATAATCTGGTATCTGCGCCAGTGTAATTGCTGTTGCGCCAAACTCCTCACACATGCCTTGGGCACGTTCTAACGTTCGATTTGCTACGACCATTGAAGCCACGCCGTTGTCTTTAAGATGCTTCGCAACCAGTTCTATGGTTTCACCCGCACCAATTAACAGCACTTTAGTGGTCGATATCGATGAGAAAATATGTTTCGCCATGCTTACCGCGGCAAATGCCACTGAAACTGCGGCGGCGCCAATTTCAGTGTCAGTGCGGACTTTCTTAGCGACTGAAAAAGTATTCTGAAAGAGTCTATCTATGGTTAGCGCAACCGTACCAGCCTCTTTAGCCTTAACAAACGCTTGCTTTACTTGACCGAGAATCTGCGGCTCACCAAGGATCAAAGAATCGAGCCCAGAGGCTACGCGCATCAAATGCCTGACGGCATCTTGACCATGATAGTTATAGAGACAAGGTGCTACATCCTCATGATCTAGGCCGTGATATTCTTCAAGCCACGCAATAATGTCGGCCTCATCGCCGTTGTTGCAATACAACTCAGTGCGATTACAGGTCGAGACAATAACGGCTTCACCCGAGCGTGTACGACTGGCCAGACTCTTCATAGCGTCATGAATTTTGTCCGGAGAGAAGGCGACTTTCTCACGCAGGTCTACCGTGGCTGTTTTATGGTTAATACCGATTGCTACAAGGCTCATCTGACTCTTTCTAGATTCTTGGCGACTCTCTTAATAAGGGCATTCTACTGAATCGGCCCAACTAAAAACAGAATACGCTTAACAAAACCGAATAAAGGTCTAACTTCTTACCTAAATTTTCTATCAATAATAGGTAAGGCAAAATTT
This sequence comes from Shewanella sp. NKUCC01_JLK, assembly GCF_019345615.1. NCBI lineage: Bacteria > Pseudomonadati > Pseudomonadota > Gammaproteobacteria > Alteromonadales > Shewanellaceae > Shewanella > Shewanella sp. NKUCC01_JLK. The sequence continues at coordinate 185,337 of NZ_JAHKRD010000002.1, forward strand.
GCCCCAAGGGAGCAAATCTAAGTGACCGCCGATGGAAATTTTACGTTTGGCATTGGTATTCTTTCCAAGCCCTCGTATCATAAGGACTTTGGTATATCAGTCATAGATGAATAATTTGAAGCGCCTCACAAAAACCATTTTCTCTTGTTTTACCTTAAGCGCCCTACTCTTGCTGGCGGGGTGTGAAACCTTGCCGCCGATGACTGACTTAAGCCCAATCACAGTCAATGATGCGCGCCAAGCCAAAGCTTGGGAATTACAGGGAAAACTAGCGATAAAAACTCCCGACGATAAACTCAGTGCCAATATCTACTGGCGCCACAGTGAAGATCGCGATGAACTCACTCTCACGACAATGCTAGGCACAACGGTGTTGACGCTTAACTCAACCCCAAATTCTGCCCATTTGCATATCGATGGCAAAGATTTTCGCGACGATAATGCCCAGCGTTTACTCGAGCGCGTCAGCGGTTGGTCCATCCCCTTGGCCGATTTACCTTTATGGATCACCGGCCAAGTTGGCCCGAATGACCAAGTACTGGAAAGCGATAGCCAAGGCAAACCCAAACAGCTCACGAACACTCAAACCCCACCGCCTTGGCAGGTAACATTTTTAAGTTGGCAATCCCAGAGCGGCGCCAACGTGCCCCATCAATTAAAGCTTGAGCGTGGTGACTTACAACTCAAACTACAATTGAATCAATGGCAAGCCCTCGGCAAGCCTGCAATCATACTCGAAGAGAAACCTTAGCATGCCCGCAGCAATTTCACGCCATTGGCCAGCACCAGCCAAGCTTAACTTATTCTTACACGTGAATGGTCGCCGCGCAGATGGTTATCATGAACTGCAAACCTTGTTTCAGTTTATTGACTACTGTGACATGCTCGATTTTAAGGTCACTGAAACCGCAGGACTGATTTTGCACTCCAATATCTCTAATGTTGTCGCCGATAGCGATAACTTAATTCTGCGAGCCGCAAAATCATTACAACAAACCACAGGCTTTACTGGCGGCGCCGAAATCTGGTTGGATAAACGTCTACCCATGGGCGGAGGTTTAGGTGGCGGCTCGTCAGATGCTGCCACCACCTTAGTGGCACTGAACACATTATGGAACACCCAATTATCGACCGAAGAACTGGCTAAAATCGGCCTTAAACTTGGTGCCGATATTCCTGTTTTTATTCATGGTTTCGCCGCTTTTGCCGAAGGTGTAGGTGAACGCTTACAAGCGGTAAATCCGAGTGAGCCTTGGTACTTAATCATCGCACCCGATGCCCATGTATCCACCGCTGAAGTATTCCAAGATCCACTTTTACCACGTGATACCCCGAAACTGGCCATAGAGACCTTAATGAACCAACCTTGGGCAAATGATTGTCAAAAACTAGTCGTTTCTAAATACCCTCAAGTTGCCAAGGCATTAGGCTGGCTGCTAGAATATGCGCCGTCGAGAATGACAGGAACAGGCGCATGCGTGTTCGGGGAATTCACACAAAAGCAACAAGCTCTCGCAGCCTTGGCGAAATTACCGTCTGAAATGCAAGGATTTGTTGCACAAGGGATGAATCTTTCGCCGCTCATCACGCGACTCAGTCACCCTTAAACTACTTTCTTCTAGAGCAACCACTTAACGATAACGCCTCGGGTTCCTCCCGTCCCTACATCGTCGTTACTCTAGCCACTAAAATATAAAGCAAACGCCTGAGGTTCATACAGTGCCCGACATCAAGCTCTTTGCTGGGAACGCCACCCCCAGTCTCGCTAAAAAGATAGCCGATCGTCTATTTTGCAAACTCGGAGACGCAGTGGTTGGTCGTTTCAGCGATGGTGAAATCAGTGTCCAAATTAACGAAAATGTACGTGGGGCCGATGTGTTCATCATCCAATCCACTTGTGCGCCGACAAACGACAACCTGATGGAACTCATCGTTATGGTTGACGCGCTACGCCGTGCATCTGCTGGCCGTATCACAGCTGTTATTCCTTACTTTGGTTATGCTCGTCAAGACCGTCGCGTTCGTAGCGCCCGTGTACCTATTACTGCAAAAGTGGTTGCCGATTTCCTGTCTAGCGTGGGTGTTGACCGCGTTCTGACCTGTGACCTGCACGCTGAGCAAATCCAAGGTTTCTTCGACGTTCCTGTTGATAACGTATTTGGTAGCCCAGTGCTACTAGAGGATATGTTAGCGAAGAACTTAGATAATCCAGTCGTTGTTTCTCCAGACATCGGTGGTGTTGTTCGCGCTCGCGCAGTAGCAAAACTGTTGGATGATTCTGATTTAGCGATCATTGATAAACGTCGCCCACAAGCGAACGTTGCGCAAGTTATGCACATCATTGGTGATGTTCAAGGTCGTGACTGCATTATCGTTGACGATATGATCGACACAGGCGGCACTCTGTGTAAAGCGGCTGAAGCCTTAAAAGAACATGGTGCGAACCGCGTATTTGCTTACGCAACTCACCCAGTGTTCTCTGGCAAAGCGGCTGAAAATATCGCTAACTCAGTGATTGATGAAGTGATTGTGACTGACACTGTTCCTTTAAGCCCAGAAATGTTGAAAGTGGCTAAAGTAACTCAGTTAACTATGTCTGCGGTACTGGCTGAGGCAATTCGTCGCGTAAGCAACGAAGAGTCTATTTCTGCCATGTTCCGTCACTAATAGTTCTGTTACTGAACGTTCTGACTAATCTGAGCGGTTCCAATGCACAGCTTGCTGTTTTAACGAATCACTAAGCTTGCAGAGCTAATTACTCAGACATAAAAACGCACTCCTCGGAGTGCGTTTTTGTTAGTGTATTTTTTAAGCCAGCTTCTGATCATCAGATGTAAACTGGCTTCTACGCATTAGATTTTAAAATTACTCACCGCACGGAATAAGAACTCAGCCTGCGCCTTAAGCTCATCCGATGCGGACGCATTTGCATCTGCCGCATGGGATGACTCCTCAGCGATATCGCGGATCACCACCACGTTCTTGTTCACTTCGGCCGCCACCATACTTTGCTCTTCAATAGCCGCCGCAATTTGAGTACTCATGTCCATAATATTACGCACGTCGTTATTGATAAGCTTCAATAAAGCGCCTGCACTTGCCGCTTGTTCAGCGCTTTCAACGCCTTGTTTTTGGCTAGATTCCATCAATTGCACAATCGATCGGGTACGCGTCTGCAGCGTTTGAATGATGTTAGCAATCTCTTGGGTTGACGATTGCGTCCGCATCGCTAAGTTACGCACTTCATCGGCAACCACAGCAAAACCACGGCCTTGCTCACCCGCACGCGCCGCTTCAATCGCGGCGTTCAAGGCTAAAAGGTTAGTCTGCTCAGCAATGCCGCGGATCACATCTAACACGCTACCGATAGTCTCGCTGTCACGTTCCAATTCGTTAACGACCGCTGCAGAGCTATTCAACTGCTCAGCAAGTGACTGGATTTTATGTATCGTTTGCTCAACCTCTAATTGACCACTTTGAGCATTATCGTGGGTCTGACCTGCTTTTGATGCCGCTAATTCGGTTGTTTTAGCGATTTCCTCAATCGTTGCGCCCATCTCAGTGATTGCTGTTGCGACCATGTCGGTCTCATTAAGTTGTTGGCCCACACCTTCGGAGGCGAGCATGGCATTTTCTGAAACACGTTTACAGGAAGTGTTAATCGTTGCGACCGACTCAATCACTTGCTCAATCAGCTGTTGGAAGCTACTCACCATGCTATTGAAATGCTGTGCAATTTCACCAAGTTCATCTTGGGTGGAGGCATCGCACCTCAATGTCAGATCTTTACTCACTTCGATGCGAGAAATGATCTGCGTGATACGCTCAACAGGCGCGATAATACTGCGGATAATCAAGTAGGTAATGATTGATAGTAGTAACGCAATAAAGATAAACACAGTAATACCGACATTAACACTACTACTCTCAGCATCATCAATGGCCTTAAGAGCTAAGTTTTTCAAGTCACTCGTACTGCTCTCAGTTTGCTGGTTTGCAGCTAAAACTCGCGCCATAGTACCGTCATTTTCGGTCAAACCAAGCTGCTGTTCTTTATTAATTAAGCTTTTGAAATCCTTTTGATATTGAGTAATAAGCTCTTCAATTTTTCGTTGAGTATCAATATCGATACTCGAGGCACGAAGCTTGTCATTAAACTTACCAATATTAGTATCGAAGGTTTCGACATAACTTAGCTCACGACGCAGCATAAAATCCTTTTCGTTACGCCTAAGTTGCAGCATTGCGGCTTCGAGTGCGGGCTGATCAAATTCCTTGAGTAGCGTTTCAACGTTATGCACCGCAGCTCGTAATGTACCGTACAAACCTGTTTTAGGTGTTAAGCCAATCTCTTGTTGTAGCTGCACCACTTCAGAAAAAGCGGCTTGATACTGATTTAAATTACGGTCAAAACTTTCAAGTGAGGCAGTCGACACCCCATATTCTTTAAAGACTTTCTCTAACTCAGGGACAATACTGTCGATTGCCATGTGGCTTTGCTTATGCAGCTCGACATATTTCAAATCCTTGCGAGCGAAAAAGTCCTTTTCATTTTTACGCAAAATTAAGACGTCGCGCTCTAAATCAAGCACACTTTGAGCCGCGTTAGAAAGTTCCGATTTCACCGAATTTGAATAGAGTTGTAATCCAAACATGGCAATTAGTGCCGAAATAGACACTGCAGCACTGAGTAACAACTTTGAGCGGATTAGCATAGAAAGTCCCCGAATATATAATCTATCTTAAAAAGATAGCTGGAAATTAAGCCTTTAACAGCGCAAACATAGCAATACATTAAAAGTTCACATCAAATACTTTGATAGCTTGTCGATTTAAGCTCCCATACTGTGAGTACCGCATTATTTTTAACTTATATTTAGCTTGGTGCTTCAGGGTGATACCCTACCGTTACTACAAAGTATTTCGTTTTAATTACGTTAAATATACCGTCTCAAAGCAGATGTAAGTGTCATAATATCAATTGATATAAAATGAATTACTTCATTAGCTTAGCAGTACTTTTTCGGGCGAATTCTACTACAAATTACAAAAATGTTACGCTGGATAATTGATCTAAATAAAATATATTTTTTAAGGTTCCAAACCTTTTGTAGCGCCCACTGCGTCAAAACTACAACACTCAATCATTATGGCAGGAAATTACAGTGACAGCAGGGATCCTCCCACTCAATGGCTCAATGTCTGACTTTGAACTGGTCACCTTAGCGAGCCAAGGAGACAGAACTGCCTTCAAGTTGCTGTATCAAAGCCATTACCAACGTATTTACGCCCTATCACTGCGCCTTTGCGGCCATAGCGCTATGGCTGAAGAAATTACCCAAGAGTGTTTTATTTTAGTGTGGCAGAAGTTGCCACAATTTCGAGGTGAGAGTCAGTTTTCCACTTGGTTACACAGTATTTGTGTCAATCAAGCATTGAGCAGCATTCGTAAACAAAAGTCCTTTTGGTCACGATTTATTCCGCTGGAACAAGAAACTGAACCCTTAAGCTCTGATAGCAGCTATAGCGGATTAGATAAGTTAATTTTCAAACTGCCAGAACGCGCTCGCATGGTTTTCGTACTCTGTGCAATCGAAGGTTATCAACATGATGAAATCGCTGACTTACTTGGCATTGCCGTCGGCACCAGCAAGACCCAATACCATAGAGCTAAGCAACTACTACAGGAGATGCTGTAATGACGTTAACGCCGCTTTCCCGTGAACAACAGCTTGAGCAATTGATCAATAGCGCGCCCAAAGAGATGTCGCCTACACATGATCTGTGGCAAGGCATTGAAAAACGCATGGATAAAACGCTGATAGCCCAAACGTACAAATCCCAGAAGAGTCACGCTTGGGCGATAGCGGCTTCGTTTATTATTCTAGCGGCATTGGGATATACCCAATTGCCCTATTTCAACTCATTCATTATGCAGCAGACAGAGCTTGCCCAGAACCAAGCTATGCCAGAGCAACCAGGGGATGCGGCCTTACATTTATTACTCACCCAAATTGCAACATCGCACCAAGCGCAAGTGGACAACCTAGAACAGGCGCCAAATGCGCTAATGTGGCAAACGAGCAGTTTCAGCGCACCCGTTGAGCAAGGTTTAACTGAGCTAAGGTTCGCAGCAACACAGATTTACCAAGCTTTACAAGCGAATCCAACCGATAAACAACTTTGGCAACTCTGGCTTTGGGTGCAGCAGCGTGAGCTCGACCTATTACAACAGGGCCAAAAATTACCCATTAGAAACTCGACACAAGGAAACACCCTATGAGCAACCGCAATCTCACTAAAGCTAGCCTATTGGTTTCGACACTCTGTTTAGGCTTAATGGGCAATGTGTTAGCAGCACAAAGCGTTGATAAACAGTTAAGTGTCAGCAGCGATACTCAACTGCAGATCAAAGTCCAACGCGGTGATGTGACCATTCAAACATGGGACAAGAATGAAGTGAGTGTCACTGGCACATTAGATGAATTGAGCGAAGGCTTTGTGTTTGAGCAACAGGGAAATAGTCTCAATATCGAAGACAAGATGCCTCGCCACTATAATGGCAATAATGACAAAGGATCACAGCTCACCATTAAAGTCCCAAAGACGGTTAAACTCAGTGCAGATACCATCTCTGCCAATCTGCAAGTTGCCGAAACTCAAGGTGAACTAGATTTGAATACGGTAAGTGGCAATATCAACGCCAACAACTTAAGTGGTAAACCTGAGTTACATACAGTCTCTGGCGATATCACGACCAAAGCACTTGATGGAAAAATCAAATTAGAAACCGTATCCGGCACGATTCAGGACACTGACAGTAAAGGAGAAATGAATTATCGCCTCGTTAGCGGTGACTTAAAAAGCCACACTCAGGCAGAAAAAGTCACGATTGAACAAGTCTCAGGTGAAGTGAATGCTAACTTTAGTGTCACCAAAGAAATCGAGCTCAGAACCGTCAGCGGAGATTCACAAGTGTCACTCGCTAAAAACTTCAACAAAGCGAATTTAGAAAGTGTGAGTGGCGATATTACCGTGATCTTTAATGATGTTCCCGATGCAAGCTTCAACTTAGATGGTGGTCCTGGTGGAAAAATCAACAACGGTTTAACCCAAGATGTACCACAAAAACAAAAATATGTACCAAGCACAGAGTTATCATTCCAAACAGGCTCTGGTGCAGCCAACGTGAAGATGAATACCATCAGCGGTCATCTGATTTTAAAGAAACAGTAATAAAAGCTATTTAGCACAAATAAAAATGCCGCCAAAGTAAAACTCGGGCGGCATTTTTTATATCAAACTCGTTAGACAGAAGCTATCTCTTCAGGCGTCAAATATCGCCATTCACCCAGTGCTAAGGAGGGGTCTAATTCAATTTGCCCAACACTTTCACGGTGCAACCCTTGCACATGATTGCCCACAGCGGCAAACATACGCTTCACTTGATGATACTTACCTTCAGTGATGGTTAATCGCACTAATTGTGGTTCAATAATCTCCAGTAACGCCGGCTTAGTTAGACCATCTTCACCACGCAATTCAACGCCAGCGGCAAATACCGCAATCAAACGAGCATCCACAGGCTCAGCGAGTTGCACTAAATAGCGTTTGCCACATTCTTTCTTCGGTGAGGTGATCTTATGCGACCATTGGCCATCACTGGTAATCAACACGAGCCCTGTAGTATCGGCATCTAAACGACCAGCAATGTGCAAAGTTTCTGGCTTAGGCACATCCACTAAGCTCAATACCGAAGGGTAGGTTTCATCTATCGTCGAGCAAATAGTGTCTACCGGTTTGTTAAGCATTAAATAACGCTCGCCCACTAAGACAATCGGCTCGCCTTCAAGGCAAACACACATACCTTCAGTCACTTTAAAACCCGAGTCTTTAACGACTAAGCCATCACAAGTAATATCACCGCGATGCAAGGCTTTTTTCGCTAATGAGCGAGTCAGTGAGGTACTCTCACAGATAAATTTGTCTAAACGCACGTTAATACTCAACTTCAATAAAGAAAACTGCCGTATTATGAAGCCGACCAGTTCAAAGGGCAAAGAATTGCTGCTCAACGCGAGCTGTGTTTCTATATTAGCCCTTACGCATTGACAGTAATCACCATAGGGAAAGATGCTATGACTGAATTCCAAAAGATGATCACAGGCCAAGAATATGATTGTCTTGACAGCGAACTCTTAAGTTTAAGAACACAACAGCAGCGACTGAATCGACAATTAAATCAAACGATTGCTCAAAATAGCACTGAGTACGCCCAACTCTGCCAACAACTTCTGCCCCTTAAATCGCCTGCTGCAACTATCTCCACGCCGATTTTTATCAGTTATGGCATCAATCTCACTCTTGCTGACAGAGTGTTCATCAATGTCAATGTCACCTTGCAGGATAATGCCCCCATTTTTATTGATGAACAGACTATGATTGGTCCCAATGTACAGTTTTATACCTCAAGTCACCCACTTGATGCCGAGCTACGTTGCTCAGGTTTGGAAACCGCTAAAGCGATTCACATCGGTAAACGGGTATGGATTGGCGGCGGCGCAATCATAATGCCAGGAATCAATATTGGTGATGATGCCGTCATCGGTGCTGGCGCCGTAGTAACTAAAAATGTCGCTGCCAAAACAGTGGTTGCAGGCAACCCTGCAAAACGAATTAGGCAACTGAATTAACCCTATTTAAAAATGAGAAATCGAAGTGCTCGCTTACCTGAAAAGGCCTGCATACGGTAACTTTACAGCGACTGACTTAAATATGCTAACTGGTAACCTTTAGTTACATATCACTCAAGATAAATCCACGATAAACACTGTAATGACCTTGTTTCGATTCCTAGTAAGGCATTAACATAGTTCATTGCGCCTGAAGCAATCCCATTTTGCCAAAATAACAGCCCCAATAATGGGCACAATAATAAACTCGAAGGAAACAACATGAGAAAAGTACTCATTGGGGGACTGTGTGCCTCACTTATCGCAGGCCTGACTGCCTGTAATGACAAGGCTGCCGAAGTTAAAGCACCTGAAACTGCTAAAACAGCCACCGCAGCGGCAGTGACTCAAGCACTAGGTTCTGGAATTGAATTTGCTAATTTTGATAAAGCGATTCGTCCACAAGACGATTTCTATAAATACGTTAACGGCACTTGGCTAAAAAACACTGAGATCCCAGCCGATCGCACTAGCATTGGCGCTTTCTACGATTTACGTGAAAAATCACGTGACGACGTAAAAGCCATTATCGAAGAAGTGGCTGCAACACCCAATCTTGCCGCTGGTACAGACGAGCAAAAAGTGGCCGATTTATATCGTTCATTTATGGATACAGAGACACTCAATAAACTGGGAGTCACACCAATCCAAGGCGAATTTGATGCTATTAATGCCTTAAAAGATAAGAATGAATTAGTGAAGTACTTCGCCCACAGCCAAATCGCTGGCGCGGGTACCCCAATAGCATTTTATATCGATATCGATGCGAAAAACTCTAGCCGTTACGCAACGCATCTCTATCAATATGGCCTAAGCCTGCCAGAGAAAGACTACTACTTTAACGAATCAGAACGCTTCGTTAATATCCGTAAGGCATATGTCGCCCATATCGAAAAAATGTTTACCCTTGCGGGTCTTGCTAACCCTAAAGCCAGTGCTGAAGCTATTTTAGCCTTAGAAACGGCCATTGCTGCCAAGCACTGGGATGTGGTTGAAAACCGCGACAGCACTAAGACCTACAATCTATATCAAGTCAAAGATCTACCAACACTGGCACCGGATATCGATTGGGCTGGCTACTTAGCCACTCTTGGCGCTGACAAGCAAACCGATATCATAGTTAACCAACCTAGCTATATCCAAGGGTTAAACGAAGTTTTAAAAACAACTGAGTTAGCCACTTGGAAAACCTATATGCAATGGCAAGTGCTGACGCACGCGGCGAGCAATCTGAGTGAAGCGTTAGACAATGAAAACTTCGCTTTCTTCTCTAAAACCTTGAATGGCCAAGAAGAACAAGAACCTCGTTGGAAGCGTGGCGTTGCAGCCGTCAATGGCGTTCTTGGTGAAGTTGTGGGTAAAGTGTATGTCAAACGTCACTTCACTCCAGAAGCCAAAGACCGTATGCAAGCACTGGTTGAAAACCTGCGTGGTGCTTACGGCGACAGCATCAAAGAATTAACTTGGATGAGCGACAGCACTAAAGTGGCTGCGGCGGATAAATTAGCAAAATTCAACCCGAAAATCGGTTACCCGAACAAATGGGAAGATTACAGTAAGCTGACCATCAAGGCAGACGACTTAGTCGGTAACGCTATGCGTGCCAGCGAAGTTGAACATGCTAAATCACTAGCCAAACTGGGCGCGCCAATCGATAAAGACGAATGGCACATGACGCCACAAACGGTTAACGCTTACTACAACCCAACCATGAATGAAATCGTGTTCCCTGCTGCCATTCTGCAACCACCCTTCTTCAATTTGGCGGCTGACGATGCAGTCAACTACGGTGGTATTGGTGCGGTGATCGGCCATGAAATGGGCCACGGTTTTGACGACCAAGGCGCTAAATTCGATGGCGAAGGCAACATGCGTGATTGGTGGACAGAGCAAGACTTGAAAGAGTTCTCTGCTCGCGGCAAAGCGCTAATCGCACAGTACGATGGTTACGCAGTGTTTGATGATCTGCATGTCAACGGCAGCTTAACCTTAGGCGAGAACATTGGTGACTTGTCAGGTGTGACTATCGCTTATCGTGCTTATAAGAAATCGCTTAACGGTAAAGATGCACCCGTTATCGATGGCTTAACGGGCGAGCAACGTTTCTTCATAGGCTTCACGCAAATTTGGCGCGCAAAAGCTAAAGAAGAAGCCATGCGTAACCGCGTAGCGACCGATCCACACTCACCTGCGGAATTCCGCGCTCTGGGTGCCCTATCTAACATGCCTGAGTTCTACACTACATATGATGTAAAACCTGGCGATGCCATGTATATCGCACCAGAGAAACGCGTAAAAATTTGGTAAGCCAAATTTAAATCACTGTTCAGCGGCATAAGCTGGCCAACAATGGCGCTCACTGTTAAAGGTGGCGCCATTTTTATTTCCTTAAACCACTGAGCCCCATGCGCAAGATGAACAAGTCTTCATGGTTGGTTCAGCTTTAATTAAGCAATAGAAGCCTATGGTGGGTGCGTGACCTGAATAACTCACCCATAAGGAAGTAGGCCGCATGACTAAGTTATTTCGTACTTTTTTTATTTTTCTACTCTTATTATCGAGCCGCGCTGGTGTAACAAATCCTCTCGACATCAGTGACAGTAAAGCAGAACGTGGTAATTACAGTGCAAGACAGGCATCAAGCCATGACCTACATGGTCTATATGCACTCAGCAGTCAGACCTTCGATGCGCCTCATCAACCCTCGAATGACTTATCCGTGCTCCATCACCAAGCCTATGATGCACAAGCTGAACTCGCCCAATTACTCACCAATATTGCCCATTATTCACAGGCACAAGTGATTGTTCCGCCAGTAAAGAGTTACCAAAGAGCAGCCGATAAAGTGGCCACAAAATTTAACGGTGATGCCAGCCAAATTACCGACCTTGCAAGGGCAAGTATTGTGACCGACAGCATTCAAGATCTGATGCAGGCCTACCAAACTTTGAATGAGCACACCCAAGTTGTGAAACAAAAAAACCGCTTTGCTGAACCTAAAGCCTCTGGCTATCGCGATCTCAATCTACTGGTACGCTTACCCCAATCAGGCATGATTGCTGAAGTGCAGTTACACCTACAGGATATCGCTGATATCAAAAATGGTCCTGAACACAAGGTATATGAAAAAGTACAAAGGATTGAGGCCAATGCTCGTAAACAACAACGTTCACTAAGTGAGTTTGAACTCGCGCAGATTGCCCAATTACGTCAAGAATCACATAAGTTGTACCACAAGGCATGGCTTAACTATAAACGGGTTGATGAAGCCAGTTTATTAAGAGCCTCAGTCGCTTAACTAAAAAGCTTCCACTCTTGCGCTGGTTATCTGTAAAGGTGCCAGCGCCTTTTTTTATATTTTACAGTGCCTGAAAAAACATATTAAAAATAAGCTGAAAAATGCACTCTCTCGCATCGAACGTCTTTTTAAGTATATAATCCCGCGCCATAGCCCTATCAGCAGGAAATGCCATGCACGACATTATTGAGCAACTCCAAGAACGCAGCGAAACTGTTCCTGTACCACTCGAATTACCCACATTTGAGCAGCTCGTCGAAGTCGAAGAGCAAATCCTGATTTCATTGCCAAGGGAGCTAAAAGAATACCTGTTGTATGCCAGTGATGTGATTTACGGCACGATAGAGCCAGTAACAGCATCGGATCCCTACTCGCACACCTACCTGCCCGAAGTGACTTGCTATGCGTGGTCCATCGGTATGCCAAGGGACATGATTGCCATATGTCAGCAAGGTGATGCTTTTTACTGTATCGACCAAGATGGTCAAGTACATTTCTGGAAAAACGGCGACTTTACCGATATCTATTGGGAGTCGTTTTGGGAATGGGTTGAAGAAATCTGGTTAAAGATCAAATACTAATTTTACTTTTATTGCATTGAGAACACGATTATGTCTAAGAACATTGGCTTGAATGCCATCGAAATGAGCTACTTACGCCAGTCACTCAGCTTAAGCACGGCTCAAGTTGGTGCTCTGACTAACCATAGCGAAGCCGATGTACTCGCCTGGGAAAGCGGTGAACAACTGGCACCTGAGCTGGCACAAAAGAAACTGCTTGATATTGATGACATCATTGAGATGCAAGTGCTCAACACCTGCGATGGTATCGAAGAACTATTTAAGAAAGAACCTAAGCGTCACTTAGCCTTCGTGGTCTACCCCACTCAAGCGGTTTACACACAATACAACCCCGAATTCTTAAGTTCACTGCCTTTTACTGAGCTGTACAACACGGCCGCTTGGCGCATCAAGAAAGAGTGCAAACTGGTCCTAGAAGTCGACGTCAGCCTAGTGGCCCTCGACGTGGAGGCCTACAAAGCCTTCCGTGAACCGACCAAAATGAGTGAAAGCCGCGAAAGTCGCGCAAAGTGGGCAGCGACGCAGTTATAAACTCAACCGTCACAAGTTTAACCCTATAAAAATAAAGGCCAATATCATTATTGGCCTTTTTTATTAGAGATCACACCACCCATCATAAATGACGCACCATTCCGAATGAAATGACGCTAAGCGGTAGTTAGAAGTTCATCGTGAATTTAGTGTAAATGTAGCGGCCCATAGGATTATGTACTGAAATAACATAGCCGTAGAGATCCGTATCCCCGTCACCGATAGCAAATGGTGGCTCTTCATCAAATACGTTGTTCACGCCTAGTGTCAGCTTGAACATTTCATTGAAGCGATAAGTACCAGACATGTCGACCAATAATTGAGAGTCGATCATACGAGACTTATTACTTTCAAAATCAAGTACACCATCGAAATTGATATCTGGGGTATCTTCAAATTCACCGATGTAACTCAAATTAATATTGGCGGCAAAATTATCCATAGTCCAGTTAGTGGTGAGTAACCAGCGATGTTGAGGGAACTTATACTCACCCGTGTAATCCAGACCATCTTTCTCAAAATTATGTAAGTAGCTGTACTCTAAGCCAAACTTCAAATCCCCATAGCTATCTAGCTCAAAACCATAATGACTAGAGACATCCATCCCTTGTACATCTTGAGAGCTTAAGTTGATAAAGCTTGAATGGATAATACTGATCGGACCTAAAGTTTGACCTAGCTGTGGCGCTAAGCGCTCGCACACTGTGCTATTTTGATCGTTACAATTTGCAGTATAGATATCGCCTAATGGCTGTTTATCAATTTTGTTGTCTTGCGTGATGCTAAAGATATCAAAACCCACATCAAACGTCTGACTCGGCGCCCAGATCATACCGACGTTCCAAGTTTCGGATTCTTCAGCATCCAGCTCAGAGTTACCTTCAAATTCAGTGTTGTAATCTAAGGCTTCACAATCAACATTATCGGCAGCGCAACGGTAAGTATCGACAAAGAAACTACTTTCGCGAGATGGACCAAGACCTATCTGCGCTAACGAGGGTGCACGGAAGCCCGTAGACCAAGACGCGCGCGCCGTTAGCTCGTCAGTCACTCCCCATTGAAAGGCGACTTTAGGGTTAGTCGTTGAACCAAAATCGCTGTAATGATCATATCGACCAGCGAGTTGCAACTCGAAGTTATCCGTGACTGGAATAGATAATTCCATATAAGCGGCATATTGCTCACGGGATGCCGCCGCAGAGACAGCTTCAGTACCAAAAATCAATCCACGTTGGAATTGCTCATCGGGCACATCACTGACATCTTCTTCGCGATATTCAGCTCCCGCCGCCATCATGATGTCGCGACCAGCCAAGGTAAATGCTTGACCAGATATGTTAGCCGCATAAGATGTCATGTTTGACAAACCTTGGCGTACTAAACTGGTGGTAATAGCGTCAATGACCTCTTGTGAGTTCATCGTGCCGCCGAAAGGATTGTAACGACCCGCATCAATTTCACGTTGCAAATAATCTGTTCTTACCCAGCCTTGGCTGCGATCACCCGTTTGAGTCGACTCACTGCGACCTTTTTGAACAGAAGCTTCCCAATCCCACTCTTTTACTACACCGCGTAAACCAGCAACTAAACGTAAACTATCGGATTCAATATCCCAACGTCGCGCCCCCGCATCAACCGTACGGAAGCGACCAATTTCAATATCTTTCCCCCAAGGATTATTCGGGTGAGATCCAGGTACAGTTAAACCAGCATCCTCGTCAAGTGGTGTCGGTGCTCCACCTGCGATTGAGGTATTGTGCTGCGCCGCTAACTCTAAAAATGCTGTTAAATCATCATTAAAATGATAGTCAAATTGGCCAATAGCCCCTACGCGCTCCGCAGCCGGCGCAACAAAATTGTATGAGCCGTACTCAAATAAACAACTTCCACTCGCGGTTGCACTATCAGCAGGACAAGCAGGATCGATAGTTTTAACACCATCAACATAGAAATACCCAGGAAAACCACGGGAAGAACGAAAATCTTCACCACCATAAGGTGATTGATTTGAAACACCAAAACGTCCTAAATCAGTCGCAGCTAAAGTATCATTTTTGAAATAGTCGAGGATAACGGAAGCACTGCCCTTATCGGACTTCATCCCCCACACCATATTCGCTGTCGTTTCATCGTAGCCAGTGCCTGAAGCATCACCGTAGCCAAGATTGACCTCAATGCCTTCAATATCTTTTTTCAGAACAATGTTAACCACACCCGCGATCGCATCAGAACCATAAATAGCCGATGCACCGTCCTTCAGTATGTCGATACGTTCAATAGCTGATACCGGAATATTATTGATATCAACAAAGGAATTAGTGATACCTTCGGCAAAAGCACTCGCCGCAACACGACGACCGTTAATTAACACTAAGGTCGCGTCTGGGCCTAAACCACGTAGACTGATAGATGCGCCGCCGTTGGCGGTTGAATCTTGGCTGTTTCCTCGGGTAGAAAACGCGCCAGCACCATTGGCAGGCATGCGTTCAAGTAATTGCTGCAGGTTATCAAATCCCATATTGGCAATATCGTCTTTACTGATCGATTGAATAGGGGAAGGGCCTTCAATATCGGTACGTTTAATACGGGAACCCGTTACTTCAATACGTTCAACTTTTTCTGCACCTTTATCGGCAGCATGGGCCACGGTTGGCGCATATGCCATAGCAATTGCGATTGCACAAGCACTGGGTAGAATCTGAGGTCTGTTCATACATTTCCCTTGTTTTATTTATCTCATTAAAATTATTTTAACAATAAGAAAACCCTAAATTAACAATACACAAGGTAATGAGTTACAAACCAAAGTCAATGGCAGAGAAATAAAAGTTAAGCTTTTGTTACATTTGAGGCAGTGTATTTTCCTCATACGAGAATCAAAGAAGGTCTAAGCACTAAAAATTCAACCTACAAGACAAGTCGCAGTATTTGAATATCAGAATTAAAGGAAGAAATATGGAAGACAAGATTATTTATCAAGCAGAGTTTGAAACCCATTTAGGTTGGTATTGGTTGCTTTCAGGGGCCGCCTATTTCAGCCTAAGCATAATAGGTATTCCCTTGTTATTACTTTGGTTTCCAATAGGGCTGTGGGGGACTCGCCGCTATATTAACAACATGAGTGCCGAGCTCACCAGCAATAAACTTATTGTCAGGAGGGGCATATTAACTCGTACTGAAAACACTGTGCCTTTGGACAAAATTACCGATATGGCATTGATCCAAGGCCCAATTATGCGCCTATTTGGTCTGCATAAACTCACGGTAGAAACCGCAGGGCAATCGGGCGCAGGCGCATTGATAAGCTTAGTCGGCATAGTCGATGCGCCTCGATTTAGAGCCCGCGTATTAGAACAAAAAGAACGGCTTACCCAGCCCTTGCACCCAATAAGCCCATCGGCACAGCCAGATAATACGCTGTTACAAATCGTAGTCGAAATGGCTGCAAGCTTAAAACGCATTGAAACTTTACTCAGTCAAAAATTAAACAGATAAATTGAATAAAACGACTTTTAGTTCAATCACTTTACCTTTAATGTTGAGCCACTCACTTAGCGTTAGCGCGGCTTTAACATGAGCGCAGCCTTAACATGAGGGAGTGTTCGATTCCCCAGATTAATTTTCAACAGGCATTTTTAATAACGACATGACAGAATCTTCAGTAACTTCTCCTTCATCCTCTTGGATGACACACCTAACTCTCGGCATTAAAGCCATGGGCCCAGGTGTTCTTATGGCCGCCGCGGCGATTGGCGCATCCCATTTAGTCGCCTCGACTCGGGCGGGCGCCGAATTTGGTTGGCAACTAGCTTGGGTTATTCTTGGGGTGAATTTACTTAAGTATCCCTTCTTTGCAGCTGGCGCACGCTACACAGCTGCCACAGGGGAGAGTCTACTGCACGGCTACCAAAAACAGGGCCGAGGTTACTTACTGCTGTTTACTGGGCTCAATGTGATCGCCGCCATTGCCAGTACTGCAGGGGTATGCATGTTAACCGCCGCTATGTTGACCCAATTTATTCCGCTGCCCATCGATTGGTTAGCCCTGCTGGTATTGCTAAGTTCATTGGCTTTACTGATTTTAGGCCATTATCAACTCCTTGATAGACTCACTAAGATCATCATGTTCGCCCTAACCTTAACCACCTTAATTGCCGTGGCCTTAGCTTGGGATCACGCTCAACCATTAGCGAGCAATTTTGCCTCTCCTTCACCTTGGCAATGGGCCCATGTGGGATTTCTGGTCGCCATGATGGGTTGGATGCCAGCCCCGATTGAAGTCAGCGCTTGGAATTCTCTCTGGTTGCTCGAAAAACAAAAAAGCCAGACAGTGACGAAAGCGCAGGCGCTGCTCGACTTTAACTTAGGCTATATCATCACTGCGATCCTCGCGATCGTGTTTTTGTCCTTGGGCGCTTTAGTGATGCATGGCAGTGGCGAACACTTTTCAGATTCCGGCGCGCAGTTTGCTAATCAATTGATTAATCTTTACAGCCAAGTGATGGGCGGCGAGAGTCGTTATCTTATTGGTATTGTGGCATTTCTGTGTATTTTCAGCACAACAGTTACAGTGATTGATGGCTATAGCCGTACCTTAGATATGGGCTGGCAGTTACTCACCTCAAAGACCAGTTCAGACAAACGCCTCACAGGGATCATGCTCGCCATCAGTGCCTTTGGCTTATTACTGATCCTCTTCTTTAAAGGTGCACTCTTACCGTTACTCGAGTTTGTGATGATCTTGGCCTTCATGACCACAGTCATTTTTGCTTGGTTAAATTACCGCTTAATGACCAGCAAACAGCTCCCCGAGACAGACAGATATGGCGCTAAGATGAAACTCCTCTCTTGGTTTGGCCTGATTTATCTACTGATTTTCGCAGCACTGTTTATCTATTGGTACAACATCATTAAAGGTTAATTGCCAGAATGTTTATGCCGGAGCAATAAATGGCCTTAACTAACTGCCATTAAATTCCCGCTGAATTCTGCAATTAAGGTGGTTTGGGTATATAATGCGGGCTCTTAAACCAGATAGCGCAGCCGCGCCAAGAGATGACCATGATTAATAATGATATTTTGCGCCGTTTGCGCTTCGTGTTTGATTTTAGCAATGCAAAAATGATTAAAATTTTTGCTAAAGCTGGAAGAGAAGTGCCTGTCGAAGAGATGATTGATCTTCTACGTAAAGAAGAGGAAGAAGGTTATAAAGCTTGTAACGACACGACCTTATGTCAGTTTTTAGATGGTCTTATCATAGAGAAGCGCGGTCTACGTGAAGGTGCAGAAATTCCAGCGCCCGTTTCACGTTTAAACAACAACCTCATCTTTAAAAAGCTGAGAGTTGCCCTCGAAATGCGTGAAGAAGACATAGTAGCAGCTTTGGCTTTAGCCGAAGTGCAAATGTCAAAATCAGAGCTAAGCGCCCTGTTCCGCAATCCAGACCACAAGAATTTTAAAGAGTGTGGCGATCAAATACTGCGTAACTTTATCCGCGGCTTATCACTTAAGTATCGCGGCGTATAACGCTAAACTTATGACATAAAACGCAGCTTAGGCTGCGTTTTTTTATATCCGTTTTTATCTACACCTGAGCTTGTTTGGATATAAACAAGACCTTAACAATTCCATCTCAACAACCTCAGAAATCCTGTTTAAAACAGCTGACTTTTTTACTGCTGCAAAAAAAACCACAAATACCTCGTTCCACGAACAACAAAGATCACATTTCATGATAACCTTACGTGACTTACAGCACGTATTGACCACTTAAACAATAACTCAAAAGGTTACCCATGGACGATAATAAACGCCCCCTCTATCTTCCGTTTGCAGGACCTGCCATTCTTGAAGCCCCACTGATTAACAAGGGCAGTGCATTTTCTGAAGAAGAGCGTATTTTCTTTAACCTCGAAGGCTTAGTCCCCTATGCCATTGAAACGATTGAGGAGCAGGCTTCTCGCGCCTACGATCAATTTAGAAGTTTCAATAACGACTTAGACAAGCATATTTACCTACGTAATATCCAAGACACAAACGAGACCTTATTTTATCGTTTAGTGCAAAATAACATCAGCGAGATGATGCCCATCATCTATACGCCGACGGTAGGTTTAGCTTGTGAACGTTTCTCGAAAAACTATCGCCGCAACCGTGGTTTGTTTATCTCCTATCCGAACAAAGATAGGATCGATGACATCCTCAATAACTCGACTCGTCAAAAAGTTAAAATTATCGTAGTCACTGATGGTGAACGTATTTTAGGCCTTGGCGATCAAGGTATTGGCGGCATGGGGATCCCTATCGGTAAGCTGTCACTCTACACTAGCTGTGGCGGTATCAGTCCGGCTTATACCCTGCCTATTACCTTAGATGTAGGCACAGATAATCCGCAGCTGTTAGAAGATCCTATGTATATGGGTTGGCGCCATCCACGCATCGGTGGCGAAGAATATGCCGAGTTTATCGAAGCCTTTATGCAAGCCGTCCACGTGCGTTGGCCGGATACTTTGATCCAGTTCGAAGACTTTGCCCAAAAGAATGCCATGCCGATCCTAGAGCGTTATAAGGATCGCTATTGCTGCTTTAACGATGATATTCAAGGCACTGCTGCGGTTGCTGTTGGTTGCTTGCTCGCCGCGTGTAAGGCTGCAGGCACTGAATTGAATCAACAACGTATCGCCTTCCTCGGTGCTGGTAGTGCCGGTTGCGGTATTGCCGAAGCTATCGTGGCACAAATGGTGTCTGAAGGGATCAGCGACGAGCAAGCTCGCACTCAAGTGTGTATGGTTGACCGTTGGGGCTTATTGCTGGACAACATGCCTAACCTGTTGCCATTCCAGCAAAAATTGGCGCAGAAATGCACCAACATCCAAAATTGGAGCAATTTCAGCGACAATATTTCACTGCTCGATGTGGTTAACAACGCCAAGCCGACAGTGCTGATTGGGGTATCTGGCGTTCCGGGTCTCTTCACCGAAGAAATCATCCGTGCTATGCACAGCCATTGTGCTCGGCCGATTATTTTCCCTATGTCGAACCCCACCAGCCGCGTAGAAGCGACACCGAAGGACATTTTGCATTGGACCTCAGGTCAAGCACTCGTCGCTACGGGCAGCCCATTCGAGCCTGTGGTTGTCGATGGTGAAACCTATGAAATTGCCCAGTGCAACAACAGCTTTATCTTCCCAGGTATTGGCTTAGGCGTATTAGCTTCTGGCGCACGTCACGTATCCGATGCCATGCTGATGGCTTCAAGTCGCGCACTTGCCGAATGTTCGCCACTGGCAATCGATGGTACAGGTCCACTACTGCCTAAACTGGAAGATATCCATGCGGTGAGTAAGCATATTGCTTTCGCCGTAGGTAAAGTCGCAGTTGAACAAGGGTTAACGCTGCCAATGAGCGATGAGATCTTACAGCAGTCGATTGAAGGCAATTTCTGGAGTCCAGAATATCGCCGTTACAAACGCACTTCGTTCTAAGCATAGCGTTGCCGCGACTTAAGTTGCAGTAAAACAGCTTAGTTGAGCGTTTGTGCTAGCCAGCAAAAAGCCCGTTACTTTGCAGTAACGGGCTTTTTCATTTCAGGCACAGTTTTTCATTTCAATAGAACACTAAGGTGCCATCACCTGTTTAAAGCTATTGAGCAAAGCGCGATCGGTACGCGCTTTCTTCAACTTACGTAGGCTTTCTTTGAGCGATTCATCGGCTAAGCGCGTAAAAATGCCATTATATTCTTGCTCTTGGATTGCACTATCGGTATCGGCTTGCTCAGAAATTTCTTGGGCGACACGACTCAATTGCAACCAAGCATTCGCGATATAGAAACCGTGGAATGCGGCTTGTTCCATTAGATTACGTGCACTGGCAGGTAAAGATGCCCAAGCTTGGCTAAATTTACCTTCCCTGTCTTCCAACAGTTCGGCACACAAACCTTGGTACGCTGCTAATAAGTCACCCGGTAATTTAGCCATTGGTAATACTTTATTCGCAACATTGTAAGAAATCTGCTCGGCAGTTTCGCGGTAAACAGCTGATAATTCGCTCATAAAAATCTCGATTCACATCCCAAAAAATAGTCTTAAAACTGACCACTCACATATAAACCATAAACGCCGTTACCCGCAATCGGCGTAACTGTAATCCCCTCATAGGGTTGAGTAAAATACCAACCCGCCAGCGCTCCAATCGCCGCGCCAGCTAACACATCCTCGAGATAATGTTGGTCGCTCGCCACTCGTGTGTAACCCACATAAGATGCGGCAACATAGGCAGGTAAACCATATTGCCAACCATAGCGCTGCTGAATAAACGTCGCCGCCATAAAGCTGTCTGAGGTATGACCCGATGGAAACGAATCATCGCCACTATCGTCTGGCCTGTCTTTACTCACACTATACTTAAGACCTTCAACAATTAACCGACTCGACACCGCTGCCTGAATTAACTGCCAACTACCGTCATAACCCTCTTCATAAAACAAGGTCGCGCCCATCGCAGTAGCGGGTAATAATAAATGCAATACATCGCCAGAGGTTTCTAAATCTGAGCCTGCCCAGCTAGTGCCACTCATCATGAATAATGCGGCACAGAGTAATTTCTTCAAGGGTGATTCCTTTGTGGGATAATAACCAAGGCGGAGTTTATACCTTGATCATTAACCGAATGCAAAATTGCTATACATCTATATTAAAAATGAACAAACAAGTTATGCTAAGCTAATAATTAGCTATTGATTTTAATGCGAACAGGAATCTTTTTTGCTACATAAACTTAGGTATTTATCATTCTCCTTATTGCTGCTTCTACTGCCGCTTAGCAACACTATGGCAGAAGAAAAAACTCAGGTTGATAAAATATTTGCAAGATTTGAAAGCGGCGTCCCTATGACCCGTGAAGAAATCGAAAGCAATCTAGTGTTATTAAGCAAACTAATTTCAACTGACGATGTCACCCGTCATGAAAAGCTGCAACTGCTTAAATGCTGGGATCAGAATACAGAAAACGACACCGCTATTGCACTGGCACTTAAAAATACTAACCAAGCACTGAGCAATATTCCGCCAACCGCCTCCCCCCATTTCATTACCGACCTCACGCTCTGCCGCTCTTGGTTTCTGCAATTAAGTGGTGATATGGATGGCGCGATGGAAGGCTATAATCTCAGTGTTAAACGTGCCTATGAGCATGAAGACCTTAAGCTAATCGCCGACTCGCGCAGCATTCGCGGCGCACTTTACTCTTATATTGGCGATTTTTCTGCGGCATTAGACGATCTCGTCACTGCACAAGATCTCTATGAATCACTCAATTTAAGCGGTTGGGCTAACATTAACCTTGCCGATGTTGCTACCAGTTTTAGACGTTATGGCGATCCCCAAAGTGCAATCCGCTATTACACCAAACTCAAAGCTCTCTATCTAAAAAACAATAACCAAGAACAGGCAATGTATGTCAACTCGGACATTGGCCTTGCCTTAGATGAACTCGGTGAACATCAACAGGCCGTAGATAATTTCTTAGTAAGTTATCAATACTTCAAGGAACATCAGCAGGAAAAAGTGGCAGCAACTATGGCAACGAATATTGCCTACAGCTTAATCAAACTCAATCGTCTAAACGAAGCCGAAAAGTATTTAATCGAAGCCGATACTGTTATTAATGAAAAAGATCTGACCGATTACAGCTTCATGAAGCTTTTTATGGCCGAGATAAAGTTTCAACAAGCTCGCTATAAAGAGGCGCTTACCGAACTTGAGCAAGGGGAAAAAGCCTTTCGCACTCTGCAGAATAATCGGGGACTCACTCAACTGCTGCAGCTTAAAAGTAACATATATGTGGCTATGAATGATTTATCTGCCGCCTACGGAGCGCTGCAAGAATTTGTTACCCTAACAAAAAAAGTCGATGGCAATTCTCTCTCCCATCATACGACAGAATTAAAGGTCAAGTTTGATACCAGTCGGATTGAATCTGAAAATCAACGCTTGATTGAAAACCAAAACCTTAAAGAACAAGAGCTCGCGCTACTCGAAAAGAACAAATCACTGCAACACATTATCCTATTACTAGCGGGCTTTATCCTGACGATAGTGTCTATATTCGCTTATAAACAAGTACATAGAAATCGCCAACTGCAAGTTATTGCCCTCACGGATTACCTTACCAAACTCCCTAATCGTCGGCATATTTATGCCCAAGCCGCGAAATATTTTCAGCAAGCCTTAAAACATCAAAGCCCTTTTTCAGTGATTATTTTTGATGCGGATCACTTCAAAAAAATCAACGATAACTTCGGCCATGAATTAGGCGATCGCGCCCTTATGACCATTGCAAATGCAGGCCGAGCCTTATCAGGTAATAAAGACCTCGTTGGCCGCATCGGTGGTGAAGAGTTTTTAATCCTATTGCCTAACACTGACGCCACAGGTGCGTTAGCGCTGGCGCATCAATTGCAGAACCATATTAGCCGCCTTAGCGCACAGAA
Source organism: Shewanella sp. NKUCC01_JLK (assembly GCF_019345615.1). Taxonomy (NCBI): domain Bacteria; kingdom Pseudomonadati; phylum Pseudomonadota; class Gammaproteobacteria; order Alteromonadales; family Shewanellaceae; genus Shewanella; species Shewanella sp. NKUCC01_JLK. The sequence goes on from NZ_JAHKRD010000002.1 coordinate 208,968, forward strand.
TTTACCAGCAGAACTCAAATTAACCGTTAGCGCTGGTGTCGCCACTTTAGAACCACAAAATAATACGGAAGATGCATATCAAGATAAAGATTTTGCCACCTTGCTAAAGCGGGCCGACAATGCTCTTTATGAGGCTAAAAATGCGGGCAGAAATTGTGTGAAATCAGCCAATAATGAGGCTTTAAGAGAGAATTAAACGGCCTTATGCCAAAACACTTGATGTTGTAATGGCGGTGGCAAAGTGCCAAACCATGTCTGATACAGACGACTAAATTCACCCGAGTCTTTCATTTTCTCAAGCTCTGTTTGCCAACTGATAACGGTTTCCGCCGACGTCCCTTTAGAAAAAGCTAAATAGAGATTAATCTCCGATACCACAAACACTTGGCGGATATCTGTCTCACTCGCGCCAACCTCTTCGAGTATCTGCTTTACCGCAAGATCCGCTTGGCACCAAAAACGAATTCGAGAAAACAGCAACTGTTTCGCCGATTGCTGTGGAAAACTCGCCACCAGCAAATTATCCACGCCCGCTTGTTGTAGCAACTGCGCACCCGCCGATTCCCGATAAACCCCCACAATATCTGTCGATTGAAGTTCAGCAAGTTGATCGAGAGCGATAGGATCTGCCGCCCTTGCGTACAATGCAATTTTGCTGGTCGCAATAGGACCGATAAAATCAAACTGCTCAGCTCGTTCATCATTAATTGACGTAGCAAAAAGTAAAACGTTCGCAGAGGTATTAGCAATCGAATACGCCCGAGCCCAAGGTAACACATCGATTTTTTCACTCTGACCCAGTCTTGATTGCAAGGTATTGACTAAGTCCACCGCAAAACCTTGCGGCACACCATTTTGCTCGTAACTCATGGGAGGCCAAGCTTCGGTCACCAATTTCAACTTGTCAGGCGCCGCAAAAACAAGATTAGGCATCAGGCCTAATAAGCTCATCGCAAGAAAACACGCCCTAAGGGGAATCGCACTCAGCATACGAATACCAAACGATAAACAGTAGACCTAATCATAGACTCAATCCCAACAGCAAATAAACAAATACCCCAAAGAAAATATCGCCTCACGCCCCCTTCTGAGTAAACTCGTCCTCAATAAGTGAAAACTGCTATCATATTGCCACCTAGCCAAGAGCCTCGCTGCAATCAATTCATGTCAACTTTAGTCAATCAAACCCCAAGCCAATCCTATGCCAGCATGCTGTCGCGGCTCGCTCTGCAAATTAAAACGTGGGGAAAAGCACTCGGATTTGCGCAGGTTGGCATTTGCGATACGGATTTAACCGCTGAAGAAGCCAAACTCCAAGCATGGCTAGACAAAGGTTTTCATGGCGAAATGGCCTATATGGCTACCCATGGCATGATGCGCGCTCGCCCGCAAGAACTGCATCCGGGCACAGTGCGGGTGATCTCCGTACGGATGGACTATTTGCCACCCGAAGCTGGCTTTGCAACGAATCTCACCGATCCCAACTTAGGTTATATTTCCCGTTATGCCGGAGGTCGCGACTATCACAAGTTGATCCGCGCTCGACTTAAAAAGCTCGGAGATCAAATCAGTGCAGAGTTAGTTGCTCTCGGTTTCGATGCCGCTGACTTTCGCCCCTTTGTTGACTCAGCCCCTGTACTTGAGCGCCCCTTAGCAGAAAAAGCCGGTATAGGCTGGACAGGTAAACACTCACTCATACTCAACCATGAGGCTGGCAGTTGGTTCTTTTTAGGTGAGCTACTGATCAATTTGCCTCTACCTGTGGATATTCCCATTCAAGAAGGCTGTAACACTTGTGTCGCCTGCATTACCTCCTGCCCAACGGGTGCAATCGTAGAACCTTATGTGGTCGATGGCAGACGCTGTATTTCCTATCTCACCATTGAACTGCAGGGCGCTATTCCCGAAGAATTTAGGCCACTCATGGGCAATCGCATCTATGGCTGCGATGATTGCCAACTCGCGTGTCCCATCAATCGCCAAGCGCCGCTGACTGAAGAAACTGACTTTCATATTCGTCCGCAGTTAAAGCAACCTGACCTTCTCAGCCTTTTTGCTTGGAGCGAGGCCGAGTTTCTTAAACAAACTGAAGGCAGCGCCATTCGTCGCATTGGACATAAACGTTGGCTACGTAATATTGCAGTAGCACTGGGTAACGCTCCCGCGAGCCCAAGCATTATTGCCGCACTTAACGCCCGCAATCACAGCGAAGATATCGATGAGATAGTGCGTGAGCATATTGAATGGGCGCTTAATGCCCAGCAATCGCGCCTTGCTGAAAGCGCAGCAACTGAACAACAAAAAGCCCGCCGCAAAACCGAGCGCATGGTGCGCATTATCGAAAAAGGCTTACCGCGAGATGCTTAAGTCAATCGGCAAGCAATAAACAACGGATGCATAAGCATCCGCTGTTACTAATTCAATAAGCTCAGTAAAAAAATATTTCACTCAAGCATAATATTAACCAAGGCGGCGACGTAGTTCTCGCGTGGCATCGACCATGTTTTTCAGTGCGGGTTCAACTTCATCCCAAGTACGGGTTTTTAGGCCGCAATCTGGATTAACCCATAGCTGACGTACGGGCACTTTTTGCGCCGCTTTCTCGATTAAGTGCACCATGGCCTCCACACTTGGAGTGTTTGGCGAATGAATGTCATACACACCGGGGCCAATTTCATTTGGATATTCAAAATCTTCAAAGGCGTTGAGTAACTCCATCCGTGAACGCGAAGTCTCGATAGTAATCACATCGGCATCCATGGCGGCAATCGCGGCAATGGTGTCATTAAACTCGCTGTAACACATGTGGGTGTGGATTTGAGTCTCATCAGTCACGCCAGCAGCGCTGAGTTTAAAGGCATTCACCGCCCAATCTAAGTAGGCTTGCCATTCACTTTGTTTCAATGGCAGACCTTCACGGAAGGCGGGCTCATCGATTTGTATAATGCCAATACCGGCATTTTGTAAATCCACCACTTCATCACGGATCGCCAGCGCCAGCTGAGTCGCAATCACATCGCGGCCGATATCTTCACGGGCGAATGACCAATGCAGAATCGTCACCGGGCCAGTCAGCATGCCTTTTACAGGCTTGTCGGTGAGACTTTGGGCAAACTCGGCCCAATCAACCGTCATCGCCTTTGGACGGCTAACATCACCATAGATCAACGGCGGCTTAACACAGCGTGAACCATAACTTTGCACCCAACCATTTTTGGTAAAGCCAACACCCGCAAGCTGCTCACCAAAGTATTCCACCATATCGTTGCGCTCGGCCTCACCATGAACCAGTACATCGATACCGAGTTTAAGCTGGCGGTCGATTGTATCGCGGGTGACTTGCTGCAATTGCTCTGTATATTGTGCATCACTCAGATCGCCCTTGCGCCAACGACTGCGTAGTCCACGGATTGCTGGTGTTTGTGGGAAGGAGCCAATGGTGGTGGTCGGCAACAGAGGTAAACGGTATTTCTGCTGCTGCACTGCTTGGCGTACGCTGAAATCACTGACGCGCTCATAATCGGCAGATGTCAACGCGGCAACGCGGGCAATCACTTGACTGTCGGCGGCCTGCGCTTTCGCCTCACGGCGCGCCAAACAGGTTTGCACAATCTCTTTTGCCGCGGCCGATTCAGGTGCCAGTAGCAATTGGCGCACATTGGCCAGTTCGAGTAATTTTTGCTTCGCAAACGCGAGTTGTTGACGCAGCGCAGGCTCAAGCGTGGCTTCCACCTCTAAATCCACAGGGCTGTGCAGGAGTGAGCAAGAAGTACCGATCCACAAGCGATCTCCGAGATCACGGGCAACCGCGCCTATGCGTTCGGCAATTAAATCCGCCTCTGCCGCCCACACGTTGCGGCCATTGACCACACCCGCCGACAAAATTTGATCTTGACCAAGCGCATTGGCAAAGACTGCCAATTGATCCGGCGCTGTGACTAAATCGACATGCAACCCCGCGACCGGCAAGGCCGATACCAGCACTTGATGGTGTGCGATACCGCCGTAATAACTGGTAAGAAGGATCTTCACCTTCGCAGTGCTGAGTGCTTGATACGCCTCAATGATCGCCGTTTGCCATTCGCCATCCAATTCCAATGCGAGAATGGGCTCATCGAGCTGTACCCAATGCACTCCCTGAGCAGCAAAACGCGCCAAAATGTCAGCATAAGCAGCTAATAAATTGGGTAATAAGCTTAACTTATCAAACTCTTGGCCCACGGTTTTAGCAAGGAACAAGTAGCTAACAGGGCCGAGTAGCACAGGTTTTACTTTATAGCCTAAGGACTGCGCTTCACTGACTTCATCGAAAAATTGCTCATAGGCAATCGAAAACACTTGGTTTTGGCTGAGCTCAGGTACCAGATAGTGATAGTTAGTATTGAAATACTTGGTCATTTCAGAGGCTGGCGCATCTTGTCCCGTTGGCGCTCTGCCGCGGGCAACACGGAATAAAGTATCGAGATCGATTGTCCCTTCACCACGATGACGCTCAGGAATGGCATTTAAAGTCGCGCTTAAGGTCAGCACTTGATCATAAAAGGCAAAATCACCTACGGGAACTTGCTCAATGCCCGCAGCAGCTTGCCACTGCCAATGGGTGCGGCGAAGTTCACTCGCCACTTCACGTAATTCCACCTGAGTGCTCTCACCACGCCAGTATTTTTCTAAGGCAAATTTCAATTCACGACGACGCCCAATACGGGGAAACCCAAGACTATTTAATTGCATACTCTATCTTCCTTTATTTGAGATAAGCCACATTCGGCACTTGCACCCACCAGATTGTTTTCTCTTGGCACTTTTCAGCACTTCAGCCTTGATAAATAACAATGGGCGTCTGGACGTCTAGAAGTTTATTGTGTTAGTCTCTATGCCAGCAACCGAATTGATTTCAAGCACAACATGAGCGAAATTCACTTGGAGTGAACATGATCGAACTAAGACACCTGCGAACCTTAATGGCCCTGAAAGAAAGCGGCAGTTTGGCGGGCGCAGCCAAAAAACGTTTTGTCACTCAATCCGCCCTCTCCCACCAGATTAAGGAGTTGGAGCAAAGGATTAACTCGCCCATTTTTGTGCGTAAGAGTAAGCCACTGTCATTCACCCAAGAAGGTGCACGCCTGCTGCATCTGGCCGAAGAAATTTTGCCTAAAGTGTTAGAAACCGAGACAGATTTGAAGAATGGGCTGGAAACCGAAACCAATCAGTTGCGTGTCGGCATTGAGTGCCATAGCTGTTTTCGCTGGTTAATGCCTGTAATGGAGCAATTTAGGCAAGATCATCCGGCAGCCGAGTTAGACTTGTCGAGCCGTCATCTGTTCGACTCGCTCAATGCCTTAGAAATGGGTGAACTGGATATTGTATTAACCTCAGATCCTGTGCCTGGGCATTCACTCGCCTACCAGCATTTGTTTGATTTTGAAGTGAGGTTAGTGGTTGCTAAGGATCATCCTTTAGCGAAAGAAGCCTATGTCACCCCTAAGCAATTAGCACACTTGCCTATTATCAGTTATCCAGTGCCGTTGACACGTTTAGATATTTATCGCCACTTTTTAGAGCCTGCGGGCATAGAGGCGGGCGAGCAAAAAACCTGTGATTTAACCATGATGTTATTGCAACGCATCGCCTGTAAAGACGGCATAGCCGCACTGCCAAGCTGGTCGATTAATGAAGGACATGGACTGAGTCTCGCTACGGTAAAACTCGGCCAAGAAGGCCTGAAACGACCGCTATTTGGTGCCTATCGCCGCCACAGTGCTAACTCTGCATTGATCCAAAATTGGTTACAACTGGTGGCGAGGGAAGGTTTATCCCGCCAGCAGAAGACGAATTAATGCGGGTGACATTGAATAAAAAAGCCTGCGAATGCAGGCTTGTTTATTGAGTCAAATGACTATTTCATAGCATCGACAAATTACAGCGGATTCATCAACAATCCACGCATAGACAAGACACGGCGCAGTATCAACCCTGATGAATTAGGATTACGGGTCTGACGCAAATTATGGGCGATCATAAATTCTTGACGCAGATCCTGATCGAGATCTAACGCCTCGAACGCTTCGATGGTTAAGGTCTGTTGTTGATTATCAATCAATGACTTAATCACACTTAAAGGAAATGACTGTTCGGCATTAGCATTTAAATAGGCAAATGCGGTCAGTGCGATAATTTGGCCGAACACACTGAACAGAGCTAAGGTTTGTACTTCGTCAGCATCAACCTCCACACCTTCCATATCCGCTAAGCTATCTACCGCATCCGTTGCAATATCTTCAGTCAGCTTCCAATAACCTTGGACCAACTTTTTATAGGGCTGTGGCAGTTCATCGAGGCGTTCTTTTAAATAGAACGTAAAAGCGTAGCGATAGATATTAACTTGACCTAAGCGGATCAAAGCTTCTTTCAACGAACGAGTTTTGTGATTTTCCACTACAGCAGCCTGTGCGGAATTACTGCGCATAAGCATGTGCGCTGCCAATGCGGGATCGCTCGAGATAATGTCAATCACATTACGAATGTCGCCTTCAGCAAGGATCGCTTTTTTGAGTGGAATTAGAATTCCTCGGCGGCCAATCACTTGCTCTTCGTTCGCTATGATAGCTCTAACTTGAGTAAAAACCTGTTGCTCAAGATCAGTCATAAGACACTTTACACCTGTTTATTAACAATAAGATGATTCGGTTACAGCTCACATCATACCTAAAATACTAAGAATTTCAGCCATAAACAGCAGAGTAAAATATAAATTACTCCTATTTAGTGATGACTGCCCGCTAACACTATAGATAACGACAATTAAACCACTCTACTAAAACGATATTCAAGACTATACCTATTTTAAGATTTATTCTTTGAACTCAGCGTAAAAAATAAAAAGCCAGACTCAGTCTGGCTTTGTTATTAGATAGCTCATTAATAATTAGAAGCGGTAGCCCACAGTGAAACGAATATCACGGCCTCGACCAGAATAGTAACTATCCCCCCAATCGCCACCGTAATAACCTGCACTGACATAATCTTTATCGAATACATTATCGATACGCAAACTAGCAAGCCAAGCATCACGATTATAATTCAAGGCTAAATTACCAAGCACGTAACTTGCTAGCTTATCACCTTGATTAGCGTTATCGCCTTCGATAAAACGATCACCCGTGTAGATAGCTTCGGCAAATACTTGGAAATGCTCAGCAAAATCCATGCTGACATAACCGCGTCCCGTGTGTTTTGCCACCCAAGACAGCTCTTTGCCATCGTTAGCACCATCGGTAAATTCGGCGTCGGTATAGTTATATTCCAGCCCTAGCTGCAGCGCTTTAGTGATCTGCCAATCCCAATCGGCACCCGCGCCATAACGACGAGAAGCGTCGGCATTAACGTTTGCACCGTTGAAATTTCCACCTATGGGTTTAACTGCACTCGAGTCATAAACAATTTCATCCTCTAAATCGAGACGATATAGGCTGACTCGCAGGGTTTGACTAGCGACAGCCCAATCCCAACCCGCCTCATAGGAACGGCCTGTTTGCGGCTTTAAGCCAAATACGCCCGGCGATGTATAAGCTTGCTCATCCACTTTGGCAAAACGGAAGTTATCATCGGCGCGCACGTAGAGTCTGTGCTCCGCAGTTGGGCGGTAATTTAAACCCAGTTCGAATGCGTGGGCATTTTCGTCTAAATCCATGCCATTAGGATAGACATTGCCATCGACTAACTCGTCGGTCACCCGCGCATAACGGCCACCCACAACGTAACTTAAAGTATGGCTTAAAGGCACTGTAGCTTGTAGATAGGCGCTTTGCATTTGCTGCACATTACTGCGCGCCATAGTGTCAAAATCAGCCTTGCCACGGCTGATGTCTAAACCTGTGACTAGGTTTAGCTCGCCTTGACGCGTGCTGTAATTCGCTAACGCTTTAGGGCTAAACATTAACAGTGAGCGTGTGTTATGGCTGTTCGCCCCCCAATTAAGAGAAGACACCAAGGTATCGCTGTAATCTAAATCCGCTGCCAGCGCCCAGTTTTGATTAAGCTGATGCTGGTAACCCGTTCGCGCCGCAGTGGTCATCTCGTGGGCATACTCTACCTTATTTGATGAAGCACGGGGATCGTCTTTAAATTGCTTTTCAGTAAGCGAGCCCGGATTTTCACGATCGTTATCGTAGTAGCTGGTTTCAACAAAGAACGAGTCTGTGGCTGTTTTATATTGAATGCGGCCAAGAATAGAGCCGGTTTCGTTGGCATTATGCTGGCGATAGTTGTCACCTTGGTTGTAACTACCGGTGAAAAAGTAACGCCAATCTTTGTTGATCGCGCCAGACACATCACCACGACCTTCATAGGTATCAAAGCTACCGCCAGATAACTGCACGCTGCCGCCAGTATTTTCAGGGGACTTAGTGACAATATTAATCACCCCGCCCACGGCTTGATCGCCATAAAGTACACCTGCACTACCCGATAAAATTTCAATACGATCCACTTGATTAAGCGGAATGGCATTAAGGCTAGGTGCGGCGATATCGATATTATTGAGACGACGACCATCAAGTAAAATCAGTGTGTTATTAACGGCAGTGCTGGCGCTAAAACCACGCATAGCAAAGCTAGTTCCAATATTGTTATCCGAAATTTGAATACCGCTTTGACCGCGTAAGACGTCGGTCAAATTAGTCGCGCCACTCATTTCAATCGCAGCGGCATCAATCACATTCACATTGGCGGCAATATTTAACGGGGTCTTATCAGAGCGGCCGATCACGACAAGATGCTCGTCGACTTTAGCTGTGCTGGTATCGTCAGCCGCCATAACGGGCGCGATAATTGAAAAACTGCAAAGGCTGCCGATCAGCAGCGCGATTTTTGTTGGATTTGTTCCCATTTTACCTTTAACTCCTGCAAGGAAAACGGGGCATTGACGCCACGATACCGTTAATTCAGTCGTAAATACTGACGGTGATTATCGCATTTTGAGATCTGCCCACCGAAATCTCAAAAACACCTTTAGGGCCGGTCTCCGGACTTAGGCTATGTTAATCCATTAAAAGTTAGATTAACGCGAGACTGACCTTTCACATTCTGACTTTCGGGTTCACTCTTGAACACACCAATCAAACGCGGTCTTCTCTCACCTTTTACCGTTGCGGGGGCAGTGCCAGAATTTCACTGGCTTCCCGATTATCTCACGACACTATCATCGTAAGCACCACAGAAGGTTGACTCAAAATTAGGTTCAAAGGGCGTACAATCTGTTAACGCCCAACAAGGCTCAGAGCATATCAGACCTGAGCGCGCGCATTATAGACGTCTATACGGATGAAAGTCCATTAATCTCAAGTTAGCGAGAAAACTCACATGAGCTAGAAAACACCATCCCAGTTTTTTGCCGCAGGTTTTGGTCTGTCTTTGCTCAAAATCGCCTGACGCTGCTCAGGGGTTTCACATTGGGCAACGGGGGTAAAATCCAGCGGTTTAATCACTAACGAGTCAGCAGGTTGCACTGGCGACTTGTCGAACATTGGCAAATTCATCGACCAAGAGACCAGCTCCCCCTTTTCGCTGATGCCAACATAACCGTCATTTGCGCCATCTAACCAAGTAAGGCGCGGAATACGTGCAATCAACTTCTCCACATTTTCACGGTTGGCGCGATAACCAACAGGCACCACTTTGCCATCGGGACGCGTAAACACAAAGGAGGCAGGCCCTTGGGTAATGATGCTGCCTTCCTGCCAATATTTATCAAGAATCTCTTGGGCATAGTGAAACCCAAACATATGAGCGTAATCAGTATCGTCGGCCACTATTTGCGGCACGGCCTTATCCCGCAGTAATAAAAAGCCTGAGCCAATGCTGATAATCTCTTTTACCCCTGTGATATTGTTTTTTTTAATCCAATCGACACCACAGTTAATCCCATCGCCCCAAAAATGCGCATCCCCCGTAGGACTTAAAATCGCAAAGGCACAATTGTTTGCCGTCATACTCGCCACATCCTTTAAGGCGCTGCGGATCGAGTAAGCATCACTGCGCCAACCCCAACTCACCACAGTGCCGTCCTTTTTCAAGGCGGCATAGGTGTGTTGAAAATATTCGATCTTCGCCACATCCGTAAGCTGCGGGAGTAACTTTTTCATATTGGTCGACTCTTCAACCTGCCCCCAAATCACCGCGCTACCTTCTTTTTTGAGGGCGACAAAACTGCGTCCTCTGGCAAAGATATCGACAACATCAACTAATTGATCCTGCACATGTAAGCTATTGCCGCCGTAGGGGCCATAACCCCAAGTGTGTACCTTGCCATTAGCATCAAGGGCCGCAATGGCCTCTTGATTAGCGAACAACTTGGTAATATTGGTCATGCGGTTTTGTAGGGCTTTGTCGAGGCTATATTTCCCCGCATTGCCCCAGTACACCACAGTGCCATCTTGACGTAGCGCGGCAAACCCGTCCTTAACTGGGACGATTTGCTTAACTTGCTTAAGCTGCTCCGTCACCTCCCTGCTATCACCGCCAGCATAACTGTCGCCCCAAGTGATCACCTCACCAGATTGTGTTAACGCCGCAAAGGCCGAACTGTTGGTGACCACAGTCTCGACTGCGGGTAAATCACAGGGAATATGGCGATACTGTGGACTCGGATTTTCCTTAAGTTGGAGTAGTTTGCCGTTATCAAACTGCAGCAATGACTCGTTATTACTTTCCAGAACGGCCATAGGTTGAGGATCGCTACAGCCAGAAATCTGCATGGCAACCATGCCCGCGAGTAAAGCCTTAGGCCAAGTGATTCGATAAGTGAGCATTACTTATTTCCTTGTATTTGCTTGGATATGTCATTCAATGTTGTGCAGCGGACAGAGCGAGAATGGATTTACCTAACATCGCCTAATGTCAAAAATGGGCAGAATTCTAGCAGCTTGTTGATAAAAAGACGAAAATGCTCACAGTTTACTCTGCAAGTCCCCTCCTCAGGCTAGCGCCTAACTGATGGCATGCTATTCTAAGCACCCATCACCGCTGTTTAAAGGAGTAACAGTATGACTCGCCCTATTATTCTGGATTGCGATCCCGGCCATGACGACGCTATTGCGCTCATTTTAGCTCTCGCCCATCCAGAGCTGGTTCCACTGGCCGTCACCACCAGCGCCGGTAACCAAACGCCGGATAAAACGCTCAATAATGCCCTGCGGATCTTAACCTTATTAAATCGCAGTGATATTCCTGTCGCTGGCGGCGCCGTCAAGCCATTAGCTCGCGAATTAATCATTGCCGACAATGTCCATGGTGAAACCGGACTCGACGGCCCTGCATTGCCAGAGCCCAGCTTTGCGCCACAAACACTCAATGCCGTAGAACTGATGGCCAAGAAAATTCGCCAAAGCGATAAGCCTGTGACACTCGTCCCCACAGGACCACTCACCAATATCGCGCTTTTGCTCGCCAGCCACCACGAATTACACGCCAAGATCGAACGCATAGTGCTAATGGGCGGCGCAGCCGGTGTCGGCAATTGGACGCCTGCCGCCGAGTTTAATATTTTTGTCGACCCTGAAGCCGCCGATATTGTCTTTAAATCCGGTATTCCCATTACTATGTGTGGGCTCGATGTGACTCATCAGGCGCAAATCATGGATGAAGACATAGAACATATTCGCGCGATTCAAAATCCAATTGCTCAGTGCGTCGCCGAATTATTGGATTTCTTTATGATTTACCACAGAGATCCTAAATGGGGCTTTATTGGTGCGCCATTGCACGACCCCTGCACTATCGCTTGGTTGCTTAAACCTGAGCTATTTGAGGCGCAAGATTGCTGGGTAAGTATTGAAACCCAAAGTGAGTTGACCTTAGGCATGACAGTGGTCGATCGCTATCAGCTCACAGGTAAAGCCGCCAATGCGACTGTGCTGTTTGGGATCGATAGGCAAGGCTTTGTCGATTTACTGGTAGACAGTTTACGCGTCTATGATGCAACTTATCTCAATCGCAGATAAAAATGACAGTGAGTCTTCTATGAGCCAGATACTCGTTATCGGCAGTGCAAATGCCGACCATGTGATGAAATTTGAGTACCTGCCCGCTGCAGGGCAAACCTTAATGAGCCGAGATTATCGCCTCGAACTGGGCGGTAAGGGGGCCAACCAAGCCGTCGCCTGCGCACGCTTAGCCAAATCAGGTTCACGCACTGATTTTATCTGCCATCTCGGCCAAGACAGTATCGGCGATAATATGCGTCAAAGCTGGATGAAAGATGGCATCAGTGCGGAAGGGATCCGCCAAATAGCCGGACTGAGCACAGGCACTGCCATGATTTTTATCGGTGATAACGGTGAGAATACGATTGGCGTTGCCGCAGGTGCCAACGCCAGCCTTTCACCCGATGACTTAGAAGCTCATTACGCTCTGTTTGCTAATGCGGAGTACTTGTTAGCACAATTGGAAACGCCCGCTGCCACAGTGGCAAAGGCGCTGCAAATAGCCAAGAATCTTGGCGTGACGACTGTGCTAAATCCTGCTCCAGCGACGGCACTTGGCCAAGATGTACTCAAGTGGGTAGATATTATTACCCCCAATGAAACCGAAGCAGAAGCCTTAACGGGAGTTGAGATCAACCATCTTGATGATGCACACATGGCAGCGCAACTTCTCCACCAGCAGGGAGTAAAGATTGTGGTCATAACCTTAGGTAGCCGTGGCGCATATATCAGCAGCCCAGGTTTTAATGGGCTAATACCTGCGTTTGAAGTGCAGGCCATAGACACAGTCGCCGCAGGGGATACCTTCAATGGCGCCTTAGTTGTGGGCTTAAGCGAGGGCATGTCGATTGCTGCAGCCGTGGGATTTGCCAATGCAGCCAGTGCCATTACTGTCACTCGCCCTGGTGCACAACGTGCGATTCCCTATCGACAGGAGCTTTCGTACTAAAAACGTAAGACGTTCTGAAGTAGACGCTCTGCGTTAGAACCTATAAATTATCATTTATAAATCAAATATATAAATAATAGTTCCTGAGTACTTAGTTCACTCCAACTAAGTACTCACCTATGTTTACCGCTAACAATTTTGCCGCCAATAACAATGTAAGCTTTCAACCGAAAGTTGCATATACATAATTTACACGCTGATTTCATTCCCATTTAATGAAGATTGCTTATGCTGGCAGGTGCATGTCCGAGTCAAAACGGCTCGGCTACCCTTGTTCAAATAAGGAAGTACCAGATGAAAGCAAAAAGCACAGCTTTACGTAACGTGACCAGCACTAGCCTAATCGGCCTAGGATTATTATTCGCTAGCCAAGCGAGTGCCAACGAATGTGAACTGAAAATTGCCGCCACTGATGCAATGCAATTTGACACTAAAGAGCTGTCAGTACCTGCAAGCTGTAAAGAAGTGACCTTAACCTTAACCCACTCAGGCACCTTGCCAAAAGCAGCGATGGGCCATAACTGGGTATTAACTAAGGCAGCCGATATGTCAGCCGTAGCGACCGAAGGTATGAGCGCCGGTCCTGATGCAGCCTATGTCAAAGCCGGTGATACGCGCGTTATCGCACACACAGATTTAGTGGGCGGTGGCGAATCAACGTCTATCACCTTTAGCACTGCCGGTATGAGCGCCACCGAAGCCTACCAATTCTTCTGCAGCTTCCCAGGTCACTGGGCGATTATGCAAGGCAATTTCAAGTTAAAAGCTTAAGGTGAATGGCTTAGCCTAACGTTAAGTGATAAAAACAAAAAAGCGGATCTTAGGATCCGCTTTTACATTTCAGCCATTGCATTTAGCCGCACTAATTCATCATGGTCTTGGTTGGATGACTAATGGCGCAAAGCTCGTCATCGCATTACCGTTAGCGCCGTTCAAGTTAGGATATTCAACCCCTTCCTGTAAAGTGTAATACACGTCGACAAAGTCATCGTCATTGGTGAACCAAGCATCCGGCATCACACTTAAAATACCATTGGTAATTTGCGGGATCAGCGCATAACCCTGAGCTTCAGGATCGGGGATCGACTTTAAGATCTGCTCCGCCGCTTCCAACAGCTTAGTGGCCAACACTTTATAGTTAGTACCATCGTCATGCTCCATTAAGATCATGTCCGCAGCCGCCCAACGATAACGCTCCCAATGTATGATGATTTGATTCGGATAATAGGTCGTATCCGCATAATCTAAATAGGGCATTTCGACGATATCGAGCACTGGCTCTTCACGGCTTGGATCAACCCCAGTCACTATGCCGTAAATTTCGGCACGACCAGAAATCCACGGCTCATGGTCATCCTTCAAGGATATTTGTTTGATCACTGTGGTTGAAATCGGCTTGTCTGCCACCGCCTGTGTTTGCGCACGGCTCAGTAGCGCGCCCTCTTTTTTCGCTGACTGCGCCTCGGCAAATGTCGCCCGCATCACCTCTAAGCCAGCCACAAAGGCTTTTTTGCTATCGATACCGACCACAAACACTGGCTGCTGCGGCAGGTTATACACGTCTAATTGATGAACTTTCCCATGAATATCAAAGGCTTCAATATAATCCCACTGACTCTCGTCACCATCGGGCTCATAGGCAAATAAAGGAGACTCACCTTGCTGCCATGTGGTTAACATGGCTTCATCCGCTAGACGCACTTGCACCAGAGAATCCGCTTTGGCACTTAAGCCCTTCACTCGGCGAATTGATGCATCGGCTTTGGTGATCACATTATCATTGAGCCTATGCTGAGACAGAATGTCATCGGCATTTACTGCCAACTGATACTGGTTTATTTCAGTCTGTAAGATAGGCGCGAGCTGCGCATATTGATGGCTTAAATCTAACGCCAATGCCCGTTTAGTATTGGTTAACTGCGCTTGTGTATCCAACGTCGAATCCTTTAGCGACGCTTGTAGTAAGCGTAACGCATCTCCATCTAAGGCTTGGCCATAACTCAGGGTTGCCGAAGCTGACAAACACAGCAATAAACTGGATTGAAGTAGTTTCATAGGAGTTCCCTTACCTTGATAAAGTTAAACGTGCGTTCGAATTCCTTACATATGAGCACAGAGCAGCATCTAAGTAAATCAAATGATAATAGTTATCGTTAATTATTAATGGTATAGGGTACGTAATCCCGGCTAAATGCTATAAAAACAAGCTAATGACAGCATCAACAGATCAGTCCAGCCGAACAGAGTGTATGAAGATAAACGAGGAAATAGGATGAAATGAATTGATATGCGCAGTTTCGCGAGCGACAAAAACACAAAAGGCAGATCTTAAGATCTGCCTTTTGCTGTTCATCGCCAGAGTGACGTTTCAGAACCCGTTATGCGCGCCCTAACAGTCACACTGGCTTGATAAGACAAGGTTAAACGAATGAGTATTACTCTTCGTCGAAATCATCTTCATCAAGATCTTCGGCATCAGTAGCCGCTTCAGCCGCTAATGCTGCGGCTAATTTTGCTTTAGCTTGTTTCTCTGAGCGACGTTTATTGCGCTCAGTTAACGTGCCTAAAAACACTTGTAATTCAGTTAAGCCCCACGCTTGCGCTTCGGCTTCGGTCGCAAAGCCATCGTGGCTCTTAGACACAACTGTTTTAGTTGATGTCATGCGACGAGTGATTTCAGTTTTCCAACCGTTGTCGCCCTGTGTCACGCGAAAATCGTATTTTTTGCCCTTGCTCATTCTGCTCTATTTCCTAAATGATGCTTGTCACGTTTGTCTTATCAAGCGAACCAAACGCTCATCATAAAACAAAAGGAGCGCAGTGTACTTGATTTCGGCCCAGAAAGATCGCCCAGATGAAAATATTCATGCCAGTTTCATCGACTCGCTCAGTGGAGTCAATGCTCACATCTAAAGCAACACTGTGCATATATCCCGACCGTCCTCTGTCTAAGGCAGTTTATCGCAAGCTAGCGTGCCTTAGATAATAGTCGTGCAAACGGTATATATTCTTGTTTATGTCATACAAATAGGCTTTTTCAGTCACATTAACACTTTAGAGTTTCTGATTAATATTAATAATTTACATCATTACTCATAGGTAAATCTGATGAAACTACGCCCTATTTCGTCGCTCTCACTCGGCCTGTTAATTGCCACGAGCGCTTTATTAGCCGGTTGCAATAATGACGATGATAACGCCGCAGTCACGCCACCCACCAGCAAACCCGTTCCTGCTCAAGTGGGAGAAAGACCCTTATTCCTCGTACGTCAGATGCAAGACAGCACACTTAAAACCCGCTTAGAACAATGCACCACTGACAGTTTTTATCGCAGCGAATTTTCCATAGGTCACCGTGGCGCGCCAATGAAATTCCCTGAGCATACAAAGGAATCCTACCAAGCGGCTATCGATTCGGGCGCAGGCATAGTCGAGTGTGATGTCACCTTCACCGCCGATAAAGCTTTAGTTTGCCGCCACTCACAGTGCGATCTTGCCAGCACGACCAACATTTTAGCCATACTCGAACTTGCCAATAAATGTTCGAGCCCATTCATTCCTGCCGATCCCGCCAATGGCGTCAGCGCATCGGCGACCTGTTGCACTAGCGATATCACCCTTGCCGAATTTAAAACTCTCAAGGGTAAGATGGAAGGCAACAATCCGAAAGCGACCACTGCGGCCGAATTCATCAATGGCACCCCAAGTTGGCGCACCGATCTTTATGCTGGCAATGGCACCTTGATGACCCACGCTGAAAGTATTGAAATGTTTAAAAAAGCCGGTGTGAAGATGACGCCTGAGCTAAAAGCGGCGAGCGTATCTATGCCCTTCGATGGTTTTACTCAGCAGGATTACGCGCAAAAAATGTTGGATGAATACACGGCGGCGGGCGTCGATGTTTCGCAGGTATTCCCCCAGTCATTTATTTTGGATGACATCAAATATTGGGTCGCCAACGCACCTGAATTTGCGAAGCAAGCCGTGTTTCTCGATGACCGATACGATTATAACAGCGCCTTTGATCCGCAGAACTCTGCCACTTGGTCACCATCAATGGCGGATTTAAAGACCCAAGGCGTCGAAATTATTGCGCCGCCACTCTGGGTATTAGTCGCCTTAGATGCGGATAAGAAAATCATTCCTTCGGAATACGCTAAGGCCGCTAAAGGCGCTGGGCTTAAGATCATCACTTGGTCGCTAGAACGTTCTGGTTTATTAAAAAATGGCGGCGGCTTTTACTTTCAAAGCATTACCGAAGCGATAGATAACGAAGGCGATACCTTTGAATTACTTGATGTACTGGCGAAAGATGTTGGCGTGATTGGAGTGTTCTCCGACTGGCCAGCCACAGTGACTTACTATGCTAACTGTATGGATTTATAAGTTTTAAAATAGAAAAAATGCGTTACCGATTCATCGTTAACGCGTTTTTTTATTGCGAAAATAGTCTTTATCTCGCCGCGAGCGAGCTATTTAAACAGGTGCTGGATATTCTTTAAATCGCCCTTACCTTCGGCAATTTCTTCAGGCGTTAAACCTGTAACTTCGTGCGGGAAAACTAACCAGTCTTCAGAGGCATGAATGTAATAGTCGGGTTTTAAAGGCACTGCGGTATTTTTTGGCTTGTAATAAGGGCAAGCGATACGGATATCGGTTGGCATATTTAGGCGCATCAGTTGGCTGAGTTTTTCTTTTAATGCATGAATACTACGGCCAGAGTCAAACACGTCATCCACAATCAACAAACCGTCACTCGCGTTCGCATTTTCAACGATGTAATGCAGGCCATGAACTTTGATTTCTTTGCTTTGTTTGTCGGTGCCAATCCCATAATAAGAAGAGGTACGCACGGCAATGTGATCAGTTTCAACTTGTTTAAAATCGAAAAACTCCTGTACCGCGATCCCGATTGGAGCACCGCCACGCCAAATACCCACGATAAATTGCGGACGAAAGCCACTCTCATACACTTGCGAAGCTAATAAAAATGAATCTTCCAGCAATTGCTGCGCGGTAACAAAATACTTTTCTGACATGACACAGTCCCCATCACATTGATTTTATTCTTAGGTCGTTAAAGCTTATGACCCCTGTAAGGTCTGTTCGGCGGGTAAAGGTTCCCAAAACACTAGAACAGCTTTGCCTTAGCAAGTGTAGGCAGCCGCCGAATTTTGGGAGCGAATTTTATACCAAAAAAATGCGATGTGCTGCAGTAATAGTAAGAACTTGCGTGACAACAGACATTTATTTTGCCTTTTAAAGCCAAAAGCAACAAAAAGGCCACCCTAAGGTGGCCGATAAACAAGCGAACAATACCGCATTAAACGATAGGCGTAATCACATGCTCACCTACTTTTGTCTTAGTGCTATAACCACGGGCCGTTGCGACTTGGAAATCCTTCGACAAAATGGTATCCACATAATGCCAGTCGCTGCGCACCTCATCAGCGGTAAAGGTGAGCGTCATAAAGCCTCGGTCTTTTAAGTTAGCGTACTTAAGATCTGGCACTAACTCGACGATTGCCGCCTCGGTCGCGGGGATCTGTTCCGCTGGCAGATTCAAGTAATATTCAAGGCCTGGCGATGATACTGAGCTAGTCGCAAACTCAACACCCACAGTATCGCCTTGCACGTCTTTAAGCTCGTTTGCCCATGCATTATGGGTGTCACCCGCGATCACAACTAGGTTAAGATTTTTCGATTTAGCCGTACCTAAAATCACTTCACGCTCATAGGCATAACCATCCCAAGCATCTAAGTTGTACGGGATTGCAGGTAATTGCAGCAGTCCGATAACTTCTGGCGTGAGTAAGGCTTGATTGGCTTGAAGATATTGCAGCTCTTGGGCGGTCAGCGTGGGATCATTTGCCGCCGCACGGGCCGCTAACTTAGCTAAAGCCCCTAACATGGCAAATTGGGGAATGCTCATCTGCTGAGTGGCAATCGCAGCAGGCAATGACATCTTACCCATTAATACCTGCTGTCCCAGTACTTGCCACTTGCCTGTCGATTGTAGCAATGTGCCCTGCAGCCATAATAATTGCGTCAGCCCCAGCATAGTGCGAGTGGTAGAAGTGACATCAGCAAGGAAACGCTCTCCCGCAAACGAGCCCGTGGTAGGATCCATATAATCGGCATAATCGAGCTGTTTATCACGGGCTAATACGCGAGTATCCAGCATATGCAGATCGACGAGATTGCCGTAACTGAAGCTGCGGTAAATCTCTTCATGATTCCCTTCACGCCATGGGCGAATCGGCAACCACTCGAAATAAGCTTGTAGTGCCGCTTCTTTACGAACGGCAAAATCCCCTTCGCCTTCGTTGTGATTCTCGGCACTATCACGCCAAGTATCATTGGCCACTTCATGATCATCCCACACTGTAATAAAAGGCACTTTCGCGTGTAACTTTTGCAGACTCGCATCGGTATGGTACTGACCATGGCGAGTGCGGTAATCGCTCAACGTCAGCAACTCATTGGCCGGTAACACTTCACGGCCCAATTCGGCAGCATGCTCACTGGCATAACCACCGCGGGCATATTCATAGATGTAATCGCCTAAATGCACCACAGCATCTAAATCATCCTGCGCCGCCGCTAACTCATAGACGTTAAAATAACCGGCAGGAAAGTTAGCACAGGACATCACGGCTAATTTGACTGAGCTTACGTCACCCTCAGGCAGAGTGCGGGTTTTACCCACAACAGAGGTTTTATCACCCGTCATAAAGCGATAAAAGTAGGTTTGCCCGGCACGTAAACCACGGGCATCAATCTTAACCGTGTAGTCACGGCTCGCATTAGTGACAGTCTCACCTGTGGTCACTAATTGACTAAAGGCCGCATCACTTGCCACTTGCCAACTCACTTTTACATCGCCCTCAGATTCAGGCGTGACACGGGTCCAGAGGATCACGGCATCGACGGCCGGATCGCCACTGGCAATTCCATGTAAAAATTGAGCGGGTACAGAATTATCATCATTACTATCACTACAGCCCATCAAGCCGTAAGAGATCACAGCAACACCAACACCTTTGGCCGACATAGCCAAAAAATCACGACGAGTTACGGTACGATTCATTATTATTCCTTGTTAGATAAGGCTTCACTGGTATGAGGTCTAATAAGACCACGATTGTGAGATATCACTGTTACATATTTGTGACATCTTTGTCAGCCTTTTATGATATCTATCAATTCAAACACTTATACTGGATAGCGTACTTTATTTGTGCAGGACTGGCGTAGCTTACAGAGAAGCTGCTAACATCGGTGCAGGCTAACGCAGCGTGTTAAATGCACGCCTAAGAATGGCAAGAAAAGGAATTTAACAATGAAAGTCAGCGATATTATGAGTGATCAAGTCATCTGCATCAGCGATGGCGCCAGCTTGAAAGATGCCCACCATCTGATGCAAACCCGTGGCGTACGCCACTTACCCGTGATTTCTGAAATTGATGGCACCCTCGTTGGCGTACTCACCCATAAAAAGATGATCGCCAGCGTGATGACTATGTTGAACAAGTACGGCCAAGGCGCGCTCGAACGTAAAGAGCGATACACGCCAATCACGACAGTGATGGATAAAGAGTATCAGCATCTCACCGCCGACGAGCCCTTAACTGTGGTGGTGGAATATTTTATCGAGAACAAACTTGGTTGCCTGCCCGTCGTCGATGCCGATAAAAAAGTGCTCGGTATCGTCACTTCATCGGACTTTATTAAGCTGTGCCGTACCCTACTGCAACAGCAAGCGTAACGTTTTACGCTCCTTTTCTTCTATGTCAGCCTTTTACTACGTAAAGGCTGGCGTTGTATTTTTTATAAACTGTATTTTCTATAAAAAGAAAGGATTCCCTTGGCTAAATTACTCTCACAAGAACAATTTATTCGCGCCTATGAATGCGCAGAATTTGGCTGTTTTGCCAATCAACAACAACTCGCCAAATTACTCGCCGATCCCGATTACGACTTTTTACATCAAGACAGTACCTACTTTGGCAAAGCGGCGACGCAAATCACCTGTATCAGTGACTTACAAAGTATGGAGGAATTGCATTTTGTCGCGGCCAACTTGAATTGGGATAACGATGATCCCGACATGGTCAGGGCGATTATCGAACATCCACTCTGCGACGCAGGTACCGCCTTATTACTCTACTGGTACGGACAAGGCTTTTATTACTCCACGCCAGAGACGCTCGATACACCTTTTGGACAGCTATTCAAAACCATAACCGATAGATTTGTTGAGCGCGGCTATGCCAGTTATAAAATCCATTTTGACCCGATTAAAGAATGTTTTATGCCCTCATTAGAAGACGTTCTTACTAGAGGATGCCAAATTCCAGGGGCTATTTTTGCCCCCTACAGCACTATGGAAATCGAAACCTATGAAGGGCATCCAAGGTATCTACAATTTAAAAATGAACTACTGAAATCGGGCAAATGGGGCAACCAATAAGTGCTGACCTTTTGTTATCAGCGCGGTTTAAGCTAGGGTTACTGGCGGAATACGCGTAAAACGCTGCCAGCGACCCGAGCGCCAACGCTGCACCATAATCAATCCACGCACCCACTCATCTGCCGCAACGGCCAGCCAAGCAGCCAACACGCCATAACCTAAATGCAAGCCAAAGAACCAAGCAAAAAATACCCCAATACCCCACATGCTAAAAAGACCTATACGCACAGGGAACGCCACATCACCGGCGCCCTTGAGCGCCGAGATAATCACCAGATTAAACACTCGCCCAGTTTCAAGGGCGATGGAACCCGCAAGCAATAACGCTGTTAATTGGATGACTTCTTCGTTTTCACTCAACCAGCCGACAATAACGAATCGCTGCCAGTAGAAGACTAATACTATGGTCAGTGAAGCGATAAAGCCCACCAAACAGTAACGCTGCACCCGAGTGGTGATTTCATCGAACCATTGTTTACCCACATAATATCCAGTCTGGATTTGCGTCGCCTGCCCGAGTGCGACTGCAAAACAATAGATAAAACGGCTAATGTTCAAGCCATAGGTGTAGGCCGTGAGCGATAAAGTACCCATCTGGCTGATAAAGTAGATGATGGTCATCTGAGCCACATTGTAAGACAGCATCTCGCCAGCATTGAGCAGGCCAATACGCATCACACTCCAATAAGTGCTGCGCGGTAAAAGCTTAAGTCGGCGCAGTGGCAGCGGAATTTGCTTATGCCGGATCACCATCAACATGATACACGCACCGATGATCTGGCTGGTCACTGTCGATATCGCCACCCCAGTTACTCCATAAACAGGTAAACCAAAGGGTGAATACAGGGCAATATAATTACCGATCACGTTCATTAAGCCTGTGCTCGAGGTGACTAACATGGCCGAGCGGGTAAAACCGTAACTACGCAAAATAGCAGCGAAGGCAATGTTCATCACTAGCCCTATGCTCAAGCTGCCGCAAATCACTAAATAGTCATATCCAAAACCAGCCACATCGTGCTCAAGCGCAAATAAGCCGATAATGCTCTTAGCACCAAAGAACATAGATGCGCCCATGACCAAGGCTAATACCAAGCTCAATACGACACTCGCCACCCCGATATCGACAGCCTGCTGCGGTTGGCCTGCCCCATTGCTTTGGCTAATCAAAATACTTGCGCCCGTACTCACCATCATGGACATGACCATCATGAAGAACATCAACTGAGTCGTGAGTCCCACCGCGGCAACCGCATTATCGGAATAATGGCTCAGCATAAAGATATCGCTGATCCCAAGCAGAGATTGCAACAAGGTCTCGATAAAAATCGGCCACGTCAGGGCAACTATGCCCATGCGCTGTTGCAATGTTTTGGGTGCTTTTGCCACGAAAGATTCCTGCAAATAGAGAACGAATAACGAGTGTGATCGCTGGCTCAATGTGTCGCTCAAACAGCATCTTGGCAACCTATATTTTAGCCAATAGACTGAAACCCACTTTCACAAATAGACATCAAAGTGCTATCGAACGCACAATCAGGCGGACATTTAAGCGCATTAAGCCTGACAGTCAATTAAGTTGGTAATTTTCTTACAAGACACCCTACAACTCAATCTGTAATAGTCAAAAAGATGCCGACTGCAACCGTATTCATTACTAAGTTAATACCAAAGTTAATTTCCGCAATCATGATAGAGCTCATGGCTGAGTGTGAATCTAGGCTACCAATTCAATTAAGCTGCCGATAAACTCAGCCCATTGCAGAACAGCCGAGCGCACTAAAAATTGAGGGAGTATTAAATGAGCCAACTCTATTTAGAAGAGGGAATTAAACAATTGGTTAGCGAGTTTATCGCGGCGGGTTGCCCATCGGTGCGAGAGCAAACCATTGAGCAACGTAGGCAAGGTTATATCGCCAGCACTGTACTCGCGGGTGAGCCTGAAGAGGTGTTCGAGGTTAGATCTATTTCCATCGATGGCGCAGAATTAACTCTGTTCAAACCCTCGGCGGCAAACAATTTACCTATCGTCATTTATTACCATGGTGGCTGTTTTGTCAGTGGCGGCGTTGAAACCCACAATCAACAACTGCGAAAACTCGCCAATGATTCTGGCGCACTGGTGATCGCCGTTCGCTATCGCCTCGCCCCAGAACATGTTTATCCCGCTGCCCACGACGATGCCTGCCATGCAGCAGAAGTCATCTATCAACATTGCCACCAATGGGGCGGTGATAACACCAAGATCACCCTAATGGGCGACAGCGCTGGCGGCCATTTAGCCCTAGTCACTTGCCTGCGTTTAAAAGCCAAAGGGCAATGGTTGCCACACAAACAAGTGCTTATCTATCCTATGCTCGATGCCACCGCGAAGAGCCAAAGCTATAGCGACAATGGCGAGAAATACATCATCACCCGCGATACCTTGCTAACAGGTTTCGATCTGTATTTAGATTGGCACCCCAGAACCGATGCAGAAGCTAGTCCACTACGCCGTGATGACTTAGCAGGCTTACCCGAAACCCATATCATCACCGCCGAATTCGATCCACTCGTCGATGAAGGTGAACAGCTATTTAGGAATCTATTAGAGGCTGGCGTAAATGCCCACTGCCGTCGTTATCTTGGCGTCATCCATGGCTTCTTCCAACTCTCGGGCGTGAGCCGTTCCGCTCGGGATGCCATGGTGCAGGTGACTAATATAGTGAAGACAGCCTAACGTCATACTTGATGATTAATTCATTCATAAAAAAGGCTTTCTATCTAGATAGAAAGCCTTTTTTAACCGTTTGATATTTAGATTTAAACGGTTTTCTTTCGATACGCCAAGAACAACAAGACTATACCTACGGCTAAAAACGGTAAGCTCAGAAGTTGTCCCGCACTTAAGAAAGTTTCAGAGTAAGCCGCTTGGCTAACTTTAATCGACTCAATCGCAATTCGCGCACTAAACACCGACACCAGAAACAGGCCGAAAATAGCCCCATGTCTTTGTTTAATCTGCGTGTATTGATACAAAGCATACAGACCAATAAAGATAGCTAAATAAGCGAAAGCCTCATAGAGCTGTGCTGGATGTCTTGGCAACATGTCGACACGGGCAAATATAATGCCCCAAGGTTGAGTCGTAGGATCGCCTAAAATCTCTGAGTTGGCGAAGTTTGCCATACGCACAAAAAAGCCAAAAATGGCAGTGGCGATAGCGAGTCTGTCCAACAAAAACAGGAAGGGTAGCTTCACTTTACGTTGGTAATAATACAAGGCCAGAATCGCGCCTAAACCACCACCGTGGCTGGCGAGTCCGCCTTCCCAAATCGCCAAGATCTTAAGCGGATGAGCAAAGTAATAAGTCGGATCGTAGAACATACAATGGGCCAAACGCGCGCCCACAATAATGCCAACCACACAATAAATCAGTAAATTATCAAGGGACTCAAGATCGAGATTTTCCTTG
Organism: Shewanella sp. NKUCC01_JLK; assembly: GCF_019345615.1. Classification (NCBI taxonomy): domain Bacteria; kingdom Pseudomonadati; phylum Pseudomonadota; class Gammaproteobacteria; order Alteromonadales; family Shewanellaceae; genus Shewanella; species Shewanella sp. NKUCC01_JLK. The sequence goes on from NZ_JAHKRD010000002.1 coordinate 233,825, forward strand.
ATATAAATCCGCTTCATCACCTGAAAACCAGCAGTAATAGCAACAGCAAACAGGACTCCATACCAATGTATTTTTAGTCCCATAAACGAGATTAATACAGGATCGAGCTCCCACACTAAGTGTTCCAAATTCAATTACTCCATAACACTTGGTACATAGAGGTACGCCAAAAAGCATGTTTTACGTGGTTAAACGCCAATAGACAAGCCTTGTCGCGGGGATATCTTACTATTGAGTCAAATTTAATGACTCTGAGCGACCTTGGTTTTGCCGAATGAGGCAATGTCAACCAAGTTACCATTTAACGAATCAACTGGCTAAATTTAACTGACTTTAGCACTTCCCTAACGGCTCAGACGTTGGATGATGTCACTATGCTGTGGATATTGGGCTAACAAAGTTTGTTGGCTAAACAGCTCAAAATCATCAAAGGTAAAACCGGGCGATACCATGCAACCCACTAATGAAAAACCATCTTGATTCATGGCTGAACCAAAGATACAGCCCTTAGGGACTAAAAACTGTGGCCGCTCGCCCGCAGCTATATTAAGCCCTAATTGCGCCGTCGTTAGCACCCCATCAGGATCAATCATGTAAATCGTCAGCGATTGCCCCGCATGGAAATACCACATTTCATCAGCTGTCAGACGATGGAAATGGGAAACCTCTCCCGTACGCAGCAAAAAATAGATACTGCTCCATAATGCCCGAGTCTGATCAAATGCCGTTTCTGAACGATAGGATGAGCGGTAATAACCGCCTTCAACATGCTGCTCTAGCGCTAAATGTTCAATAAAATCATCTGCAGTATGCATTATAAATCCCTGTGTAAAATTAAAACCACAATTAAGGCCCTAGATTCTACTCGAAAATCATTTGTCCACTAAACACCGCAATGAAGCTTTTTGAACATAAGCACAAACGCTAAAGTTCAAGACATCACGACTGACTCGATACGATCGCAGGGCTTAGGTTTTAAGCCTCAACAGGGATACAACTCTGCGCCATCGAACGCTCTGATGCCTTGGTAAAATCGCGACGACAAATAAATTGTACGGCATATTGTTATGGTTTGTTGTTACCCACAAAAGCGGCTAAATTGTAATGAGTTCGCAGGATGCATTCGCGGCTAAAGCGCCAAAGAGTAGTTTATCTATGATAACTTGGACACGCGGACTTAAGGTTGGGTGATTTTCCACAGGGATTTTAATCGATGATCAAAATAGAAGAAATGGCTTTAGTCCTTGATGCACTTCCTGATCCTACTTTTGTTCTGTCAAAAAGTGGTAAATACATTGCCGTCTTCGGTGGTAAAGATGACCGTTATTACCACGATGGTAGCGGCCTAATCGGCTTGTATCTTAGCGATGTGTTAAAGGCTGATAAACTCAATTACTTTTTACAGGTTATCGACAGTGCATTAATCAGCCGAAAATTACTGATCGAAGAATATGAATTGAGCAATAAAGATGTCAAAGGCTTACCCGATATAGGCCCAGAACAACCCATTTGGTTTGAGGGACGCATTCAAGCACTAGACTTTCTGGTTGATGATGAGCCTGTGGTGCTTTGGGTCGCCAGTAATATTTCCAAGCGGCATGAACTTGAACTGCAACTACGTCAACTAAGCGATACCGATCAGCTGACAGGGCTGTATAACCGTCGCCGCTTAGAACGTGATTTAACCTTTCAATTCGATATATTTCAGCGCCACCGTATTCCTACCTCAATCTTGATCCTCGATTTAGACCATTTAAAGTCCATCAATGATCAGTTGGGTCATTATGCTGGCGATCAAATCATCATCGCGGTTGCCGAAACCTGCCGAACTCAATTTAGAAAAACCGATAGCGCGTATCGTTTTGGTGGCGATGAATTTGTGATTGCCCTACCTGGGGTTGAGCATTCGCAAGCGGTTGAATTTGCAGAATACCTCTGCGATTGCTTTTACACTGAACTGCAAAAATATGCGGTCAATGGCTTGTTTGCCACCGTAAGCATTGGAGTCGCTTCTATCGAACCATTGGATAAGTCCTATGAAGAAACGCTTAAGCGGGCCGATGCGGCCTTGTATCAAGCTAAACGTAACGGTAAAAATCGAGTTATATCAAATACAGCCTAAGCGGGCTGAACATTTCAAACCACACATAGCAATAACAAGTGCCATTAATAAGTGATAGCCACAAGTGCTCATAAGAAGCGCGAATCAAAAGAGCAACAAACAAAAAAGCGAACCAAAGGGTTCGCTTTTAAACACATTAAGCTAATGCCAACTAACAGAATTAATTCAGATTTTTCGCAGCTTTACGGGCTTGATGCAGCTTCTTATAGCTTTCAATCAATCTTAAATGCGGCTCAATACCTTCGAGCTGCATGCTGGTCTTAGTTAAGCCATAAAAACGCACTTTACCTGTGACTGAACCGACAACATTGTCCATCACATCTTTACCGAACATACGGTTGAAGTTATGGATAAAATCATCAAGTTCTAACTCTTCATCTAAAGTCACTTCCAGCACAGCATTCATGGCTTGGTAGAACAGGCCACGTTTAACGGTATTGTCGTTAAACTGTAGGAACTCACCGACCAGCTCAATCGCGTCTTCGTGTGCACCGAGTGCCAAATAAATCAGGATCTTAAGCTCAATAATCGTCAGTTTTCCCCACACGGTATTTTCATCAAATACAATGCCGATTAAGGTGCGAATATCCGTGTAGTTATCGAGTTGGCTTTCTTCTAAACGGTTGACCAAATTAGCCAATTGCTTAGTGCTTAACGAATGTAGATTTAAGATATCTTCACGGTACGCCAGCGCCTTGTTGGTGTTATCCCAAATCAAGTCATCAACTGGATAAATCTCAGAATAATCAGGAACTAAAATACGGCACGCCGATGCGCCTAAATCGGTAAACTCGGCGATATACACCTCTTTACCTAACGCTTCTAAGATCCCAAACAGGCCGTCAGCTTCTTCTTCGCTAGTGCCAGAAAAATCCCATTCGCAGAATTCATAATCAAATTTACTGCTAAAGAAGCGCCATGAAATCACTCCTGTTGAATCAATAAAGTGCTCAACAAAGTTTTCTGGCTCGCTAACCGCCATGCTGTTAAAGGTCGGTTTTGGCACATCGTTTAAGCCTTCGAAGCTGCGGCCTTGCAGCAATTCAGTTAAGCTGCGCTCTAACGCCACTTCAAAACTTGGGTGCGCGCCAAAAGAGGCGAATACACCGCCAGTTTTCGGGTTCATCAGGGTGACGCACATCACTGGGAACTGGCCGCCGAATGAGGCATCTTTAACCACAACAGGGAAACCTTGCTCTTCTAAACCGTTAATGCCCGCGAGGATGCTTGGGTACTTTTCTAGTACAGACATGGGCACATCGGGCAGGACAATTTCTTGCTCAATGATTTGGCGTTTTACAGCGCGCTCAAAAATCTCTGATAAGCACTGCACATGGGCTTCTTGCAGGTTATTACCCGCACTCATGCCATTGCTTAAGAATAAGTTTTCAATCAGGTTCGACGGGAAGTAAACCGTTTCACCGTCAGATTTACGGGTGTAAGGAATCGCACAAATGCCGCGCTTAACATTACCCGAGTTAGTATCAATCAAGTGCGAGCCGCACAGCTCGTCATCTGGGTTATAAATCTCTAAGCAATAGTCATCGAGAATACCCGCTGGCAGCGCATCGTCTTCCTCTAACGCAAACCACTTTTCATTGGGATAATGCACAAATTCGCTATTGGCGATTTCAGTCCCAAAGAATTGATCATTATAGAAAAAGTTATTATTTAACCGCTCAATAAACTCGCCGAGTGCCGAGCACAGCGCGCTTTCTTTGGTCGCGCCTTTACCATTGGTGAAACACATTGGCGAAGCGGCGTCACGAATGTGCAGTGACCACACGTTCGGCACTATATTGCGCCATGATGAGATCTCTATCTTCATTCCAAGATCGGCGAGCATGCCCGTCATATTGGCAATGGTTTGCTCCAGCGGCAGATCTTTACCCAGAATAAAGGTGCTCGATGCGCCATTAGGCTGACCCATCAACATGGCATTGGCGTCTGAATCTAGGTTCTCAACGGTTTCAATTTTAAATTCTGGGCCCGTTTGCACCACTTTTTTAACCGTACAACGGTCAATCGAGCGCAAAATACCTTCGCGATCTTTCTCCGAAATATCATCGGGTAACTCAACTTGAATTTGGAAAATCTGGTTGTAGCGATCTTCTGGATCGACAATATTGTTCTGCGACAGTCTAATGTTATCCGTTGGAATATCACGGGCTTTGCAATATACCTTCACGAAATAGGCCGCACACAGGGCTGACGACGCTAAGAAATAGTCAAACGGACTAGGGGCAGAACCATCACCTTTGTAGCGGATTGGCTGATCGGCGGTCACGGTAAAATCATCAAACTTGGCTTCAAGTCTAAGATTGTCGAGAAAATTAACTTTGATTTCCATTGAATATGATTTCCACTAAATATGCGAGTCTGTAGCAGCCCATCGACCAAGTCGCGTCATTGGTAATGAGTCATTAAGGGTGAATTATCGGTGTTTTTGGCCCATTAGTCTTGGGTTAATTATGTTAAAAACCATAATCAGGCCATTTACGGCTGAGCTTGACGGTTTGAATAGCAGGGTTAAGCGAGTACTTAGATTGAGTTTCAAGAAGGCGAGGAAACCAATGAGTCGCAGAGTAACACTCTGCGCAAAAACACATTATGGATGTTTTTCAGTTTCTCGCTTAACCAACAGAAAGGTTAAATACATCTTAGTCGGTAATGACAAGGCCATGCCAAAGGCGACACACATGGCGCTGATAATAATCCCTTGCACGCCCATCGCCTCAACGGTGTCATTAAAGTTATGCAAGTAGATGCCCAGCGCAATAAGACAAATGCCTACAGTAATGCAGATTTTCAGCGTTAGGATCAGCTTTTCATTTGTCACAACCTAGCCCTTACTGTTCGCCACTATCTACACCAGCCTGCACCAGCTCTAGCTAATTTTGCATCAATTTTAGCTAATATAGTGAACTCATTGGGCCCATATAGTGTTGATAAAGATCAAAAGAAAGGCCTAGATTCACAGCATAGTTAACGATTTTGGAATCAATCAACAGCGCGCATTTTATCGATTTCCATTACATTTTTGTTAACTTAAACACTTAAGAATGCAGGAAATTAGTTATACTGCCCTGCAATAAAAGAGATGTTCATCATGGAGTCGTCAAGCATGCCTAATTTCAGCCTACGTAATAAATTACTGCTGTTGTCGTTATTCCCTTTAATTTTTACTTTGTTCGTACTCATGACAGTTTCTTATTATGTCGAAAAAGACGCCCTTGCAGATGAAGTGACGACCTTTAGAACTAAGCTCATCGGTGAACGTAAAACACAAATAAAAGAAGCCACCGAAATTGCCGCAGGAATAGTGCAGTATCAGTTGTCTTTAAAAGAAAATGGCAATGTAAACCAAGCGCTCCGTGATATCCGTTTTGGCAGTTCTGGTTACTTCTTTATTTACGACTCCCAGGGTAAAAACCTGTTCCATGCCGTCATGCCCAACCTCGAAGGGCAAAATAAAATTGATATGACAGATCCCCGCGGCACTAAAATCATTGTCGGTTTACTCGATGCCGCTAAAAAAGGGGACGGTAACTTCTCGTTCTACTTTCAAAAACCCAATACCAATGAGCAAATTGAAAAAATCGGTTACTCCATGATGATCCCTGGCACTGACTGGATGCTAGGCACGGGAGTCTATATCGATGATATCGACACTGTCGTTGAGGATTATCGTGCGACGGTCACTGAGCAGATGATCGAAAAATCCTATGCCATTCTGTTAATTGCGCTGTTACTCGCCGCGATTACTACCGTTGTTATTCTGATCACCGCCCAACGTATGGTCGCGCCAATTAAAAATATGGCGAATAACTTAAACGATATAGCTAAAGGCGAAGGCGATTTAACCAAACGTCTTATTGTTAAAGGTGAAGATGAAATTGCACAACTAGGTCAATCCTTTAACCTGTTTGTCGATAAACTCCAAACCATCATAAGCGATGTGGCAAACGCGACGGCTAAAGTTAAAACCGCCGCCAACGCGATTCACGATCAAACCAAAGTCATGTCGAGCCAACTCATCAGCCATAACAATGAAACTGATCAAGTGGTTACCGCTATTACTGAAATGTCAGCCACCGCCAGCGAAGTAGCGCAAAATACCACGCAAGTGGCTGAAGCGACTCACGCTGCCACTGGCGATGTAGCCAATGCTCAGCGCTGCGTCGATGCTTCTTTAGAAGAAATTTCGGCACTCATGGCGCAAATCAACAATGCGGCGGGCAGTATTCAATCCTTGAGCGAACAGTCTAAAAAAATCAACAACGTGCTGTCAGTGATTGGCGGTATTGCTGAGCAAACTAACCTATTGGCATTAAATGCAGCCATCGAAGCGGCCCGCGCCGGAGAACAGGGCCGAGGCTTTGCCGTGGTGGCCGATGAAGTGCGTAACTTAGCGAGCCGAACGCAATCAAGTACTTTAGAAATCAATGAGATGCTGTCAGAACTGCACAAGCTTGTCGCATTGGCAGTAAAAACGATGGAAGAAAGTCAGCAAAGCTGCGTACGCTCGGTAGACTCATCTCGCGCGATCTCAGAAAGCCTAGGCTCAGTGACATCGGCGGTCACGGCCATTAACGACATGAGCACCCAAATTGCGACGGCGGCCACGGAACAAAGCTCTGTGACCGAAGAAATCAACCGTAATGTGTTCGCCATCCAAGAGATTGTGAATGAGTTACTCCATTCCAGCGAAGATGCTGCCAGAGTCAGCCAAACCGTGTCGCAGGAAGGAATTAACTTAGGTAAGCTCGTCGGTCAGTTTAAGATTTAAAATATTTTCAATGGGTTGTAAGCTAAATAAGACATAGCAACCCATTAGTTTGCTGCAAATGTAAGATAAGGTCTCAGCCTTGCTGAGGCCGATGGCAGTGGAATTGAAGGATTGTGGGATCGTGGGATTTTTTAATTTCAAAAAGTAAAACTTAAATCCCATTGCCTACGTATATAAGTCCAAATACCCAATCCAATAGAAATGGCCATGTTCTCAATATTTAAGAAAAATCCCTTAAAAAAATTAACTCAGCAATATAACGCCAAGCTTGAACAAGCTATGCATGCCCAGAGAAAAGGCGATATTAGATCCTACTCAATGCTGACCGCTGAAGCCGAGCAAATCGAAAATCAAATAAAAGTGTTAGAAACAACAAGCCATAAATAAACCTTCAACGCAAAAACACTCAGCAGACAAACTACCAAGAGTCAGCTTGAAAACGTGCCAATCTGGCCTCTGTGACTGTGCATTGAGTCAATTGCATCAACTCACCTAAGGTAATCGCAGGGTTGTCTGTGATAAGCCGAATCAGCTTAGCGTCTAATGGTTCAAGTTTGTCCGCATGTTGCAGCAAGGCTGACTCAAGCTTTTGAATAAGATAACGAAATGCTCCATCGGTCATCAGTAGCTGCTCGGCTTGTAAACGAGCGGTGCAGGATTGGATCTTGAGCGCCCCGCCAACAATGCACCAATTTCTCGAACGCCGCACACGCTTAAGCTCGCAATCATATTGGGTTGCAATCGCTTGAGCTTGTTTAACCGCCTCCCGCCCAATTCGATGAATAAGCGAGGGCAGCGAGATACTAATGTCGTCGTTCATAACGCTTGGTTCATCGCCGCTCTTTTATGCCTGCATGGGAAAAGCCTGTTCGACTTTACATTCAAATACAAAAATTCAATGCGCGGCAGTGTACTCTGCCTCACTTTATTCTAAAAGCTCCGCCCCCTGCCGGATAAGATTTGATGCGATTATGCTTTTACTCATTAACCCACATATTTTGAGTGAGTTTCGCACCACGTTTGTAGCTTATTTTGTAAATCGCGCAGCTTCTTTGGGTAATGGCTCTGCTTGGCATAAACCATATACAACTCATGTGGATAGCATTGCCATTGGGGAACGAGCAAAGTGAGTTTGTGCTGAATGATATCCTCCTCTACCAAATAATAAGGCAGGCTAGCGATACCTGTACCACTCAAAGTAAGCAGATGTGTAGTGGCATAGTTTGAACTACACAGTGCAGGCTCAAAAGTGAGTGTGAGACTGTCCCCCGCGAGCGGTTCAAACACCCACTGAGTTTCGCCCGAAGACAATAGACGATAATGGCGTAAATCATCAGGGTGACGAACCTCTGCGGCTGCGGGATGTGCGGGCGCAACCACTAAGACATGGCGAATTCTGCCAAGATATCTGGCGATCAGATTATCGCTGTGCGCAATGCTTGTTCTTAAGGCGAGATCAAACTTGCCGAACTCAACATCTTGAATATTCTGCTCAAAACACAGTTCGAGTTTCACTTGAGGATACGCAGCAATAAACTGAAGCAGCATAGGACTCAGCAATTTTTTGCCCAGTTCCGTTGGGGCGGTAAATTTTAAAGCGCCACAGGAGTCCTGCGTTAAATCCTGCACTAAACGCCCTGCTTCATTGGCCAGCCTCTCGATTTCGCAGGCTTTACCATATAACGCTTGCCCTGCTTCGGTCATTGATACTCGCCGAGTGGTTCGGTGGAGTAATTGACAACCCATTTCATCTTCAAGGGATTTAACATGGCGCGACACTAAGCCTTTAGAAGCACCGAGTTGTTCAGACGCAGCGCTAAAACTGTGCATTTTGGCAACCAGCATAAATGACTGCAGATGGGTGAGATTCATCAATTAAACCTATTAACGAAACAATGTGGTGATTATATGCGCTTTTTCTATTTAATTAACCAGACTATCCTTAATTCGTATTCAATTTAGGAGCATGTCATGAAAATAGTCGTAGTGGGTGCATCAGGCACAATCGGACAAGCCATAGTCCGCTTATTTCATTCAACTCAGCATGAAGTTATTCAGGTAGGGCGAACAACGGGGGATGTCCTGATAGACATTCGGGATGAACATTCACTCCATCAAGGGCTAGAAAAAATCGGTAAAGTCGATGCAATGATTTCGGCCATGGGTGATGTCGTGTTTAAACCCTTCAACGCTATGACCCAAGCAGACTGGTATACAGGGCTCCAAAGTAAGTTATTGGGGCAGATACAGTTAGTGCAAATAGGTAGCCAATACCTCAACGCTGGGGGCAGTTTTACGCTAACCAGTGGCATTATTGCCGATGTCCCAGTAAAAGATGGCATCAGTGCAGCCACAATCAATGGCGCACTTGAGCATTTTGTTACCGCCGTCGCGGGTGAATTACCTGCGCAGCAGCGGATAAACATTGTCAGCCCAACGGTATTAAGCGAGTCATTAGCGAGCTATCAGGACTATTTCCCCGGTTTTAGTGCAATCAATGCCGACACATTAGCCAAGGTTTATTTGCGCTCAGTCATGGGCAGAGAAAACGGCCGAGTGCTGAAAGCCTTTTCCAGCTGCGGCACAGTGTCCTAACAGCAGTGTCCTAACAGCAGTGTCCTAACAGCAGTGTCCTAACAGGACAACTTAACCTTGGCTAACGCAAGGCGCGCAATCAGTCACAGTTAAAGTCTTGAGCGTTGCGCTGGGATTGCCTACAATAGCGCACGCTTTTTCACTATAGACAACGACAGATCACGACCATGACCGACACAACATCATTACCTGCTTTACCGGATCGCCTTTCCGTTAACCCACGCAGCCCACACCATGTGGCAGAAATTTTCGAGCACGATATCGGTATTAAGCTCAACGGCAAAGAGCGTTTTGATGTCGAAGAATATTGCATCAGTGAAGGTTGGGTAAAAGTGCCAAGCAAATCCTTAGACCGTCGCGGCCAACCTCTTTTGCTCACAGTAAAAGGCACAGTTGAAGCCTTTTATCGTTAAGCTTTAGCGCAAAGAGCAGGATCATGACAACGGCCAATCTAATTGGTCGTTTTTGTTTGCCCAGCAGCAAATGATACTAATTCAATACTACTTGCTGAAACTGCACCAGTGCAGTGAACGACTATTCGGAACAGCTATCTAGTCGGTTTTTGGCGAAATGGATTAAATAAAATAGCATTATGCATGCCTACTTATTTGAATATCATCAAGTTTATTTGGGGATTCGCTAGAGAAAGCATTAGAGAGAGGAGAAATAGTTGATGTCTCGGTAACTCCAATATATAAAGGTCCTTCCAGAATATCGGCAGGTATAACAGTAAACGCTCAAGGTAGTGGTGGTTTCTTTGAAAGCATTGCTCTTCTTAATCCTCGGGAATGTAGATCATGACCCTATCTGTATTAAATAGCATTTTAACTCCCCCTAACTTCCCTAATGAATCTGGGATTAGTAACGTTTGGCCTTCTATAGATGAAGGTCTTAGTTTTCCCAGGGATTACATTGCGTTTATTAATCGTTATGGCACAGGAAGAATTGCCGATTTTATAGCGATATTCAATCCATTTACTACAAATTATGACCTTGATTTTTTTGAGCAGAAGAAATCAATCATTGAGGATTTCAATTACCTTAATAATGAAGACCCAGAGTATTTTAAATATAATCTCTATCCAGAAATTAATGGCCTTTTACCAATAGGCGTAACGGATAATGGTGATTGCATATTTTGGGTTGTTTCCGATCTGAAAGACAGTGAGACATGGGGCACTGCAATAATCGCATCTAGATCGCCAGATGTAGAATATTTTGATGAAAATATAACCTCTCTATTGACTGGTTTATTGTTAAGAAAAATAAGATCAGGATCATTACCTAATAGTTTCCCTCCTAAAAATGTTACCTTTGAAAAAATTTAAACAAAAAATAAATGGTCATCCGCAATAAATCATGGACCGCCACGGCCAACCACTGCTACTCGCAGTAAAAGGCACAGTTGAAGCCTTTTATCGTTAAGCTTTAGCGCAAAGAGCCGGATCATAAAATGAGTAAAGGCTAGCGATGGGAACCCTAGCTAGCCTTAGATAACAAACACCGCCTTCCTTAGGTTATTGTTTGCGCAATAGTTTATCCGCAAGATAGTCAGCTAATTCAGCAAGAGGGATATGAGTCATCACACCGTCTTTGCGGCACTTAACTGACACACACTTCTCGGCCTCTTCTTTATCCCCAACCGTTAAGATATAAGGCACTTTTTGCTTGTGAAAGCGTTTCATTTTGCGGGCAACTGAGTTTTGACTGATATCAACCAACACTCGCATGTCTCGTGCTAAACATAGTGCGGCTAACTGACGGACAAATTGGCTGTTTGATTCATTTACAGAGGCAATAGCAACAGGTACAGGATGTAACCAAACAGGAAGGTTACCCTGTGAGACTTCCAAGAGAATCCCCAACCAACGCTCGATAGAGCCATACATAGCTTGGTGCATAATCACTGGCCGTTCGAATTCACCTTGCTCATTTGTGTACTGAACATCGAATCTTTCAGGCAAATTGAAATCAAACTGGATAGTGCCACACTGCCAGCGTCTTCCCATAGAATCTGTCAGTGACAATTCAATTTTGGGACCATAAAAAGCCCCTTCGCCAGCTTGATACTCGGCATCAAAGCCCTCAATCTGGCAGGCTGAATCCAATAGCTTTTGTGCTCGGCACCATTGCTCATCGCTGCCTAATGCCTTCTCAGGTTTAGTCGATATTTTTACGTCTAAATTATGGTAGCCGTAATCACCATAAACCTGCTTTGCACGCTGGAGAAAACCACGTATCTCCTCCTCTGCCTGAGACCAACAGCAAAAAACATGGGCATCATCCTGAGTGAACTGGCGTGCGCGCAGGCAACCATTTAACGAGCCTGAGGATTCATTACGGTGCACCAAGCCAAACTCAAATAGTCGCAGTGGCAAATCTCTATGGCTATGTACCCCGCGCTTAAACAGCAAAATATGGGCAGGACAAGACATAGGTTTTAAAACATATTCATCCATGTTTTCCTTTCCGCCACCGAAAAACATGTTCTCTGCAAACATGTCCATATGCCCAGACGTTTGCCATAACTCCTTCTTCATAAAAACAGGCGTGTTCACTTCCTCAAAACCATTTCGGCGATACACGCGCCTCATGTGCTCTTGAATATCTCGGAATAACGCCCAGCCATTCGGGTGCCAAAAAATCATACCCGGCGCCTGTGGTTCAGAGTGAAATAGGTCAAGTTGTTCTGCAATTTCGCGATGTGTTTTCATCATTCTCTCCTGAGTAAAATCTGAGCGAAATACAAAACCAAGGTATAAAAAAACCCTCTGGCGATTTCGCTCAGAGGGTTTTTTTAAAGACGCAAAAAACTACCCCCCGAGAATTCTCGTGGTGGTAGTGGTGGTGTTAATTGCGCTTACGTATATTTTTTTCATGCGCCAGTAATAACAAATCATCCCTATCGCAGCAAGCATTTTGTTTATAAAAAAATAAATGGCAGACAAAATAAAGACAAAATAAATGGTCATCCGCAATAAATCATGGACCGCCACGGCCAACCACTGCTACTCACAGTAAAAGGCACAGTTGAAGCCTTTTATCGTTAAGCTTGCAAAGAGCTAGATCATAAAAACGGCCAATTAATATTGGCCGTTTTTGTTTGCCTATTCTACTTCTGCGGCTAAACCATAGGCCTGGTAAATCTGTTTTACACGGCCCGATGCAGCCATATCAAGCAGCGCCCGATTAAGTTCATCGAAAATAGCAGCATGGGTAGAGTTACGGGACATACCAAAATAATGTTCGATCCGATTCGACTGACGGTAATCGGCATAGCTGAAACGATCGTAACCGAGCTGCTTGAAGGCATTCTCAATGGCGGCACGATCGAGCACCACCATAGTGTCAAAACGCCCCATGATAAACATGCGAGCCATGTTTTCATCATCGGTAGACTCAATTTTACGTAGCGCGGGATCCGTATTAAAACGCTCAAAATAAACTGTGCCCCGTTTAACCCCTACAGTAAGCTGATACAAATCCTCATAGGACTTAATCCGTCCTTCCTCGCCGGCTTTTACGAGAAACAAAATATCGCGAGTCTGAGTGCCGATAGGACCAAGAAACCGTACAAATGCCTCTCGCTCTTCGTCTCGTATCGTGCGCGGCACAATGTCGACCGTGCCTACCCGCAACTCATGAATGCTGCGAGCAAAAGGACGCGCGCTCCATTCGACGCGATAACCGACCTTAGCCGCCGCTTCCTCAAGAATATCCTTTAACGGACTCGTCATAGTATTAGTTCGCTCATCAAGCACCATCTCAGGAGGACGATGCCGAAAATCGGCACGCAACACGTTAGAAAAAGTAGCCGATTGCAGCTCAGCGGCGACAATGATGCCCGCGAAAAAACCACAACCAAGTACACACAAAATTGCGTAAACAGAAGGCAACGAAACAAGGATACTTTTAAAATACATAGAGATACCCGCAAATTTATATGTTGCATTTAGCATAACTCAAAAAATCGAAAACTAAAGTGCATAAAACATTAAAATAAATGGCCATCCATAATGAATCCTTAGACCGTCGCGGCCAACCTCTTTTACTCGCAGTAAAAGGCACAGTTGAAGCGTTTTATCGTTAAGATGTATGCGTACTGATAATATCGGTACGACTGTTGATGTAGTGGCTAACAAGATGTAATCACTACACTCAAAGACTCATTATTTTTGGCATAAAAGTACTAGCAGCTAACGGATATGTACTTAGCAAGTTACAATGACAATACTAAACAAGGATGTAATGATGAATTCTAATCAATTAATACTTATCGGGCTGGGTTTGGCGATTATCATTTTCGTGCCGCTACTCTTACGCATTTTCACTAATCTGCTTATCCCATCTTCAGATAATAACTATCGCTACCGTAAACAAGATGCCCTATTTTCCAGTGCTGAACGCTCCTTTCTCGGGATATTAGATCAAGCTGTAGGCGAACAATTCCGAGTTCTGGGCAAAGTGCGTATCGCCGACGTTATCACCCCAGAAAAAGGCATGAACCGCAAACACTGGCAAATTGCCTTTAATAGAATTTCAGCCAAGCACTTCGATTACTTACTCTGCGACAAAAATACACTTGAAGTTATCGCCGCCATCGAACTCGACGATAAAAGCCATAAGCAAACACGTACTCAGCAACACGACCTCCTCATCGAGCAAGCCTGCGAAAGCGCCAAACTGCCATTAATCCGCTTCGATGCCAAACGCAGCTATCAGCTAGCGCTTATTCGCAGCACTATACATGCAGCCTTACCAGCAAAAACTCACGCTGCTGAAGAGTCGCCAATCATACTGACCGCGGACTAAACATAAACTAAATCCATGAACACTACATATCCTGAGTTTGAGGATGTTAAGCTTGACTCGATTTTTTACCCTTATGCTGCTTTTTGAATTCATGTACATCATGTAAGCGGGCAGCGCTTACTCGTCTAACAGCGCTTGAGATTTAAAGCGGCCTTCCCCAAACGCACCTTTAATACTTGTCTTCACGATTGGCCTTGCGAGCAATTTCTTCAATAAAACAAAGCATAAGCTAGCTAATACTACTTAGCAGCTCATTCTACTCGGCGAGCAACACGTCAAGTAACATGATTTCACCACAGTTCAAAGTATCAGCATTATTCGGGCAATTTAAAAGCGGTGCTAAAAAATGCAAAAAGATGTGGCTTTACTGGCTTAAATTACAATTGACTCATGGAGGTAAAGCAGCTTTGACTGGCTTACCTCCATATTATTGATTATTTAGAGATATATTTAACCACAATATCTTACTCGCCGACTATTCGCCTGTTAATGACGATTAAAAAAACCTGTTTCAATAATCTTATCCGCAAAAACTTTATGCACGGCAGTCGTTGGATGAGTGATCCCCCAAAACAGATACTTATCAGAGCCATAGTAGGCGCAATCTTTTGTTAAGCTGTGTGACAACAAATAATCCTTACTACTATCTCTATTGATATCTAAGCAAGCATCTGTGACATTAACAAAACCATACTCTTTAGGATTTTGAATAATTTCATCAAAGATAGAATGAGCATCAAACAACACAAGATCTATACCTTTTGCTTGATACAACAGAGCCTGCTGTTTAATAAAGCCATTGAACTCTTCAATTTTTGATTTTATTTTCACAATATTCTCTTGAGTAGAATACTTGAACTGTGGTGCGCGCGTAGCATCTGGCAATGTGAATAAAATAATATGCTGAGCCCCGCCTTCATCAACTAAACGTTTTAACCCATCACTTAAATTCTGACTCACATCTTTAACCTCACGATCATAATTCATAAAATCATTAAGGCCAATTTCAAGTGTAAATAACGTATTTGCAGGCTGGTAATTTTCAGCCTTTTTTAAATAATGAAAATAGGATTGTATTTGATGACCTAAACCGGGAATAATCTTATATTCATCAATACCTGCGGCCCCGCCAACAGACCAATTATACAGAGGAATATCCTGCGATTTAGCTAAATATTCCGGCCATACAAATCCATTAGAAAAATGCCCTAAAAACCAAGAGTTAGGATTTGGAAATCGCCACTCAGAACCATTAAATAGATTTCCCGTATCAGACAAACTATCACCAAATGCGATAATTTTGTTAATTTTATTCCCTTGATCCGCCTTATCTTGCGTCCAGATAGTCTGATTAAATGACAATTTTTCATTAGCAGCAAAGAAGGTAATGTCTGCGACTTCGTTGTTTGAAACCCCTAATGTATCGACACACCGTTGCATGATTTCATCTTGTGACGTCTCTGTATAAAACATATTTTTACCCGAAAGCTTATGTCTCCAAGCACCTTGAATAGAATAATATTCATCACTGTCCTTTTGCTTTGCCCACCTATGTTCAGTTGCAGGATTATTATGCGTTTGATCTAATCTATACCAACAACGAATATAAGTATGACTGTGACCAGCTTCCAAATGGTTATCTGGACCATCTGTCTCATCTATATCATCTATATCATCTATCTCATCGATATCCGCAGATCTAAGCGTTTCCAATATGCTAGCTTGGCTCTCCATATCATCCCTAAACGTTTCATTAGCAGCCCAAGCAGCTGAAAAAGGTAGGGTTAATGAAAAAAATAATAAAGCCTTATTCATACATTTCCTTAACAAAAATAAAATCAACACACATAAATTGGCCATAAAATTAAAATTGAGAAACCTAGTCATTCAACAGACTAATAAGTTTTGTCACAGCCAATATCAGAATAAATATTAAGTATGGGAGAATAATGATAAAAAACTAAAAAAAATATTATAATTAGTATGTTGACACTTGAAACTGGTCCGATGAGGCAATATAAAATATCCTTACTAGGGGCAGTTATTTACATGAAGTGCTTAATCTTGTTTAACACTTGTGTAGATCTGCAAGTTTAGTAAGGAAAAATATCAGAATCTAAAAACGCGACGCGACAAATGATGCCTATCAGATCTTTTCCCCAGAGTAACTTGTATACAAGTTGTTATTTAAAATACGTTTTTGTGATAAAGCGCATTGATTAAACCGTATAGAGCGGGTTAAAGTGTGACCACAAAGTAAAAAGTGTGACCACTTAAGGAAAATGCAGGGCAAACTCGAACTCAATCATCGAGCACGCCATTTAGGGAAGAAGAAGCAAATCAGCAATGTGCGCCCAAACTCTAAGCAGACAAGTCTGCCACCACTTTCCAAAATAATAAGTACATTTTATTAGCGGGTTATGTCATCGGGTTAACTATTGACTCGCATTACTTCAGGGACGTAAATGACCGATTTCAGCAGCATTCTTTTATCCTACGGGATACTTCTCTCTGGCCTTCTTGTCACAGTGGGTGTGATGTATGTGTTGCTCAAACATCGCGATGCAACCGTCAAGTTGCCCGTTGATCGTGAGCAACTGACCCGTATCCCCGCCTATGGCTTACAAGAGCAAATCCATGATCTGCAATTAGATTTAATCGGCTGCATGATGATGGGACTATTGATTGTTTGCCTTCCATTTGCCGCCAGCAGCATCCAAGCGCATATCACAGTCGGAAAATTCCCTTGGTTGTTCGCCTTAACAGGTTTAATAGGAGTAATTTACTTCGGCATTAAAATCTGGAAACTCTTTTCCAAACTCATCAAATTACGCCTCGGCCATACCGCAGAAATCGCCACAGCCAATGAGCTCATAGGCTTACAAGCATTGGGTTATCAAGTATTTCACGATATCCAAGCCGACGGCTTTAACATCGACCATCTTGTCATCGGCAAAAATGGTGTATTCGCCATTGAAACCAAAGGCCGCCATAAACGGAACAAAGACCTACTCCAAACCAATGGAACTGGCCCAGGCTCTGGTAAAAAAGGCTATCAAGTATTTTACAAAGACGGACGCTTAAACTTCCCCTCATGGACTGAAACCAAACCCATAGAACAAGCCGAACGCCAAGCCAAGTGGGTAAGCCAATGGTTAACCAAAGCCACAGGAACACCAGTATCATCAACCCCTGTACTCGTATTCCCCGGCTGGTATGTCACCTGTCAGACCAGACCACCGTTCCCGATCGTTAACCACAAACAATTAGTCGGCACTATACCAAAAATAAAAAACCAAGACCTTACCCAGCAACAAGTCGACACCATCATCTACCAAGTCGCCCAAAGATGCCTAAGTAAAAGCGAGGTAGGGAAATGATGGGAATAAAAACTTAAAGAACTACTCCAAGGTTTATAAAGGCTCAATACCCAACATGTATAAATTAATTAAATTATAAAAATTAATAGTCAACAATTAATATTCTGAGGTCAAAATGATAAAAGTAAATCATGCTATAGCATATAGTGGTTTGAGTTCCGAAAAAGATGATGAGACTTCATGGAATTTTACGCCGGGTACACTATGGGATACAGAGTCTAAAGATGTAAACTCATTTGTAAAAAAAGTTTATGATAGAATAGGAAAAAGCGGAAAAGAACATACTGAATTCAAACCAACTGATGAACCAAGAGCATTTCCAAACCTATTAAAAAATTATTTGTGTAACAATTCAAATAGCAAAGAAAGTTTTGAAACACTAGCATCAACCTTCACTGATTACGGGCTTAAAAAGGAGTTAAAGGCCTCTAGACTAAATGAAGGAATTGTTATTGTTTTTGTAAATTTCGACCATTATTCAGACCCTATATTTACCATTAATGAAAACGGAGAAGATGTAGAACACCCAGACCACCCTACAGTGCATTTAGCTAGTAAGTTTTTAGTATTAATGGTTAGAAATACTGGAGCATTAAAATTTACCGATGATCTACAAATTAGCAATGTTGATGTAATAGACATGAAGCAACTAATCCAGGGGGCTCAGATTGATATTCCTAGGTTTATGAATAGCTACCCAAAAATAGATTTTGAAAAAGAACATGATAATTACATTTCTTTTGTAAAGGGAATTGGAGACATTCGAGATTATTTCAAAAAATCAATGAATGCAGAAGATATGGTTACAAATAAAAAAAGTTCTGAAAACTTGAGTGTCGCTATTGAAGAGTTTTTTTCAGAATATAAATTGGAAAGAAATACCAAAGAAGACATAAAGCTAACACTATATAATTTTTCTAAAGAAAATAAAAATCAAGTTACAACCATTGAGCAAATCGAAGATGAGATAGATAGATGCATACCGATTTCAAATGAGAACGCAAGAAAGTCATTTATTAAATTCATCAATGACAAAAATTATGAGATTAACGACGAGTTTGAAATTAAAGAAAATATTATAAAAACATTAGTATTCATCGATCTTGAATTGGGATTCGCAAAACTAATACTCAGCCAGTCTGCACTGGGTAAAGTTGGTGAGAACAAAAAGGCAAAGTTCAATCCAGCAAGTAATGAACTTACTTTTACAGCAACCATATCAAACCAGGAAGAAATTAATAAAATATTGAGCATTATTAATGGATAATTCAACTTTAATATTAAATCTTAAAAGCTTAGTTGCTATTAGTGATAGCACTCAATTTGATTCTTTTGTATTTATATTTAACTTAAAACCTGAAAAAGAGTTAGAGGCTAAAAAAATAACAGAAAAGATCATTGATAGTAACAAAGATTTCTTTTATGAACTATATAAAAAAGATGGTGAATTACTTCAAATTACATTTGTAAAAGAAAAAATAAATAATTGGTTTTCAAACTATCAAGAATTTTTTAATGAGTATCTAAAACTCGCATTAAAAAGTGAACTAAGTGAAATTCATAAATTTTGTTACGTCCATGAAAATGAAAATTACCAAGATAAGGTTAATGCATTTTTAAACCTACAAAAATGGATAAATTTATTTAAGAAAGTAACAAAAAACTATTTCTATTCTCATGATCATAATTCAATCACATTTCATATTTTTGAAGACGTTGACTCCGATAAAAAAGTAAGGAAGCATGAAATCATTATTGATAGTGAAGAAACTCAACTTAATTTAATGAAAATTAATAAATTCCCAGCTTCCTTAGATATCAGTGAGAACTGCATTTATAATATAGAAAAACATTTGGTTTTAAAAATTGCCACTCTAAGTACAATCAAATCAAAAGCTGATAACTTTTCGCTTACAAGAGATATATTATGTAATGCAGATGAATTTATTGAGAGATATGAAAAAGGTTATGAATTCTATATAAACAAGTATTCTATAGACAAAATAATTAGAGAGGTTGAAAAGGCAAAAATTGATTACTTTGAAAAAATAAACAATATCATAAATGATAATCAAACAAAATCGATGAGTATACCTGCAATCATATTAGGCACAAGTTTAGTTAGAAGTTGGAACTTATCATCTGCCGCATTAATTATCTCATCAATGCTCCTGGCCGCATACTGGGTGTATTTAAATCTAACCCACAAAATCGAGTCAATAGATGATTGTGTTATAAGTGCAGAAAAAGTCTTAGACCATGTTAAAAATGAACAAGTTAGTGAGGTTGAAAAAATAGTAAGCGAGTGTATTTTTAAAAACTCAATAAAAGAAATAAAGAAAAAATCAAAGTCAGCAAAAAATACAATTTGTAAAATGATATATTCGATTTTTATCGCCATTTTTATTTGGGCTATTTACCTTATTTTAAATATAAATAACTAAAATTAATCTACTGCAATAAAAATTTCACTGTAAAAAGTCTTTTAATACAAGTTAGACAAGCACAACTCAATGCTTAGTATTTGCACGAATGACCTTATAAAACATATATGTTTTAGCAGAGCATACAGGGATGACTAATGTTTATATCATGGCCGGCGTGTCACTGATGTAGCCTGTATAAGAGAATGCGAAAGCCTGCGGCAGGCAATTAGAAAATATCGTGGCAATAAGCCACGATAAATCCCATTAATAGCACTCAACCCGTCAGATATCATTCACATAAAACATAAAGTGGCATAAAGGTCGATTTTTCACATTCAGACTAAAGATCGACCGTAGACTACCATCTAAAGTCAACTCAGTTACACAGGGTTTAACAATGAACACATAAATCTACTTTATGTATATCACCTGAAAAAAATGGCCTAAGCCCTAAAGATTCCAATAACTCCCATAGTTCGATAAGTTTTTTATCTAATATTACGGATTTTCCAGCTTTCGTATCGATAAAATACCATTTCTGATTAAAACCTTGAGAATGATACTCGCTAGTTAAAAGAGATGGTCGAACGCATTCATAGCGGTAAGATTCTTTAGATATAACAGAAGTTATTTCATCCGCCTTAGAATTATCATTAACTCCTTGTAAAAGACTCACCATCATTTTAAGTCTTCGCTCTTTAGCGCAAGGCTCATCTGAAGTTATATGTGCAAATATTTTAGTCTCCGTAGAATTAAAAATTGGAGCTGCAACATCGAAAATATGAGAAATAATGGTATGTTTCTCACTACCTTTCCGCACCGCATCTAAAATATCATTTTTTATTTTTTCAATATTATCAATATAACCTTGAATCCTTGATTTAAAGTCAGCGACTTCTTCAAGTTCTCTTTTACTCCTTGCTTCAAAAATATTATTTTCATTTGTTAATTTTATTTGTTTGACTTCATCCATAAATTTCATAACTATCCTTTGATGTTAATTTTTTAACAAATTGAAATTATTAGCAGATTAACTCCACACAGACAATAAGTCGAGTTTAAGAATTAAAAAAATAAAGCGAACGACTAAAAAATTTTCAAAAGTAACTCGACATGTAACATGTTACCCCCCGATTAAGCATTGTTGCACCAGTGACCTTCTAAAACACGGATGTTTTAGTAGAGCCTACAGGGATGTATCCACGGCGTGTCACTGGTGTAACAGTGCGAGAGCCTGCGGCAGGCAATTAGCAACACCGCATTATCAGCGACTTATAAAGCTAATTAGCGGCTCAATCTCGGCAGAATGAATAACTAACCAATAAAAAAGCGAACCGCTAAGGGTTCGCTTTTGTATGTCCATAATTGCGTTGCTGGCGAAGCTAATGCAAGGCGGATTGAAAGCTTTCGCGCGGAGTTGACTCCTGTCAAACTCTCTATTTCGAGCTATGCGAAAGCCTCATTCAACGCCGCAGTAGCTAGCCTAAGCAGCAATGATTACTCGTAGTCTGATAATGGTGCACACGAACACATCAAGTTACGGTCGCCGTAAACGTCATCGATACGATTCACGGTTGGCCAGAACTTGTTAGTGCGCACTGCGGCACTAGGAAACACGGCCACTTCGCGGCTGTATGGACGCGTATCAAACTCTGGGTCCATGATATCGGCCATAGTGTGCGGTGCGTTGTGCAGCGGGTTGTTGTCCGCTGGCCATTCACCCGATTCCACTTTGGCGATTTCAGCGCGGATTGACACCATAGCGTCGATGAAACGATCGAGTTCCACCTTAGACTCAGATTCCGTCGGCTCAATCATCAGGGTTCCCGCAACAGGGAAGCTCATGGTTGGCGCGTGGAAACCGTAGTCATTCAAACGCTTAGCGATATCCATTTCGGTCACGCCTGAAGCTTCTTTCAGTGGACGTAGGTCGATAATACATTCGTGCGCGACGCGATCGTTACGGCCACGGAACAATACTGGGTAGTGTTCAGACAGCTTCTTCATCACGTAGTTAGCGTTTAACAGCGCAGTTTGGGTCGACTTTTTCAGACCCTTTGAACCAAGCAGCTTAATGTACATCCAGCTGATCGGCAGAATGCCTGCGCTACCGTAAGGGGCAGCCGATACGGCGCCGTTGTTGTCACTTTCACGGCCCGGTTTAACCACAACGTGACCCGCAACGAATGGGGCTAAGTGTGATTTCACGCCGATTGGGCCCATACCTGGACCACCGCCGCCGTGTGGAATCGCGAAGGTTTTGTGCAGGTTAAGGTGTGATACGTCGGCACCGATAAAGCCAGGAGACGTTAAGCCAACCTGAGCGTTCATGTTGGCGCCATCTAAGTACACTTGACCGCCGTGCTGATGCACTATGTTGCAGATTTCACGGATAGATTCTTCATACACACCGTGGGTCGATGGGTAAGTGATCATGATGCAAGACAAGTTTTCAGCCACTTCGGCAGCTTTCGTCTTCAGATCTTCTAAATCGACGTTACCTTGCTTATCACACGCCGTCACCACCACTTGCATACCGGCTAATTGTGCCGATGCTGGGTTAGTACCGTGGGCAGATTGCGGGATCAAACAGATGTTTCTGTGCGCATCGCCGCGTGACTCATGGTATTTCTTGATGGCTAATAAGCCAGCGTATTCACCTTGAGCGCCAGAGTTAGGTTGGATACACACAGCGTCGTAGCCTGTGATGTTCACTAACCAAGTCGACAACTCTTCAATCAACTGAGTAAAGCCTTTAGCTTGATCCAGTGGGCTGAATGGGTGCATGTTGGCAAATTCTGGCCAGCTCACAGGGAGCATTTCAACCGCTGCGTTTAACTTCATGGTGCAAGAGCCCAGTGAAATCATCGAGTAGTTAAGTGCTAAGTCTTTGCTTTCGAGACGTTTGATATAACGCATCATCTCGGTTTCGCTTTGATAGCGATTGAAGGTTGGGTGGCTTAAAATCGCATCTTGGCGCACGAGTGCCGCCGAAATCGATTGGCTACCTTGGCTCACGATTTGCGCGTCTAACGCGGCAACATCTAAACCATGGCCGGCACCTAAGATCACATCGAACAAGGCTTCGATATCTGTGCGTAATGTGGTTTCGTCTAAGCTCACGCCCACAATACCATCGGCATCGAAACGTAGATTCATTTCAGCAGCCAGTGCGCGTGCATTGACGGCAGCAACATCTAAGCCTTTGATGCTAACAGTATCAAACCAAGTGCTATTCACTAAGTTCACGCCCTTCGCTTTTAAGCCTGCCGCTAAAATGTCGGCGAAACGGTGAATGCGTGATGCGATAGTTTTCAGGCCATCTGGGCCGTGGAATACGGCGTAGAAAGACGCCATATTCGCTAACAGAATTTGTGCAGTACAAATGTTTGAGTTGGCTTTTTCGCGGCGGATATGTTGCTCACGAGTTTGCATTGCCATACGCAGTGCGCGGTTACCACGGGCGTCTTTTGACACTCCAATGATACGGCCAGGCATAGAACGTTTGTGCTCGTCACGGGCAACGAAGAAGGCCGCGTGTGGACCACCAAAGCCCATTGGCACGCCAAAACGCTGCGCACTACCGAATACCACATCGGCGCCCATAGCGCCCGGTGATTTCAGTAATACCAAGGACATAATGTCGGCGGCGACAGTCACAACCACATTCTTCGCACGCAGAGTTGCGAATAATTCGCTGAAGTCAGTGATTTGACCAAAACGGTTAGTATATTGGAACAAAGCACCAAACAGCTCATGGTTAACGGCCTCAGATGCAGGGCCAACCACCACTTCAAAACCAAAACACTCAGCGCGGGTTTTCACTACGTCTAAGGTTTGCGGGAACACATCATCGGCAACGAAGAAGATATTGGCTTTTTTCGCTTTAGAAACGCGCTTTGCCAGCGCCATCGCTTCGGCAGCAGCAGTTGCTTCATCTAACAAAGAAGCAGAAGCCAAATCTAAACCCGTTAAGTCCATCGACACTTGTTGGAAATTTAGAATGGCTTCTAAACGGCCTTGGGCGATTTCTGGCTGATATGGCGTATAAGCCGTGTACCAACCTGGGTTTTCAAATACGTTACGCAGGATCACGTTTGGCACTTGAGTGCCGTAGTAACCCATACCGATATAGCTCTTAAATACTTGGTTTTGTTTCGCTAAACCACGAATGTAAGCAATGCCTTCGGCTTCGCCGCAGGAATCACCAATGCTCAGATCTTGGCTTAAACGGATCGACTCAGGCACAATTTGCGCGGTCAGATCGTCCAGAGACTCAGCACCAACATAGTTCAGCATGGCTTGCTGTTGGCTGCTATCTGGGCCGATATGACGACGTAGGAATAAATCGTGCTGTTCTAACTGAGTGAGGGTTTGCTTGGTCATGATAAACCTTGTTCCAGATTTGCCGAAATTCAGAACTGTAGGGTACTGATTAACGGACTGTTGTTATGTCAATCTTGCGCTAAAACAAACGAAGCCCCTTAGGGCTTCGTTAGCGTCGACGATTATTCTTCGTCGATGACAGCTTGGTAGCCTTCAGCATCCAGCAGAGCGTCGACTTCTGATTCGTCAGAAGGCATTACGCGGAAGAACCAGCCTTCGCCGTAAGCACTGCTGTTAACGAGTTCTGGCGAATCTTCCAGCGCTTCGTTCACGGCAATCACTTCACCAGAAATGGGGGCATAAATGTCAGACGCCGCTTTTACTGATTCAGCTACAGCACAGTCTTCACCCGCAGTCACAGTGTCGCCAACTTCTGGGAGTTCAACGAAAACCATGTCACCTAACAGCTCTTGGGCGTGCTCAGTGATACCTACTGTGTAGCTACCGTCTTCTTCCTTGCGGATCCATTCGTGTGAAGAGGCGTATTTCAGTTCTGTCGGAATATTGCTCATTGTTCTTGTTCCTTGTTCCGTTTTTTTTAAAATGCTTGTTTACCGTTGCGCACAAAGTTTGGCGCAACTACTCTAACAGCCACACGTTTTTTACGCATTTCGACTTCCGCAGTATCCCCAATCGAACTAGGAACACGTGCCATCGCAATAGAATAGCCCAATGTTGGCGAGAAAGTCCCGCTGGTGATCACGCCTTGTTGCTCTACACCGGCTGAGTCGGTGAAAAATACTGGCATATCATGGCGTAACACGCCCTTTTCTTCCATCACTAGACCAACAAGTTTGCTGGTTCCGGCATCGCGAAGTGTTTCGAGGGCTTTACGGCCGATGAAGTCACGGTCGTTTGGTTCCCATGCAATAGTCCAGCCCATGTTGGCGGCCAATGGGTTGATGGTTTCGTCCATGTCTAAGCCGTAAAGGTTCATACCGGCTTCGAGACGCAGCGTGTCACGGGCACCGAGACCACAAGGTTTAACCCCTTGATCTAACAATGCTTGCCACAAGGCTTGGGCTTCATCTTCTGGGACGATAATTTCGTAGCCCGCTTCGCCTGTGTAACCCGTAGTCGCAATAAACAGTGAGCCAGCTTGCTTACCGAAGAAAGGTTTCATGCCTTCGATGGCGGCGTTTTGCTCGGCACTGAACACGGCAGCGGCTTTCGCTTTTGCGTTAGGACCTTGAACGGCAATCATCGCCAGCTCAGGACGCTCAGTCACAGTGACATCAAAACCTTGGGATTGCTTGGCGATCCAAGCGAGATCTTTTTCGCGGGTCGCTGAGTTCACTACCACACGGTAGTTAGTGTCAGTGAGGTAATAAGTGATGAGGTCGTCGATGATACCGGCATTGTCATCTAACATGCCGCTGTATAAGGCTTTACCTGGCACTTTAAGTCTAGCCACATCGTTCGCCAGCAACTTACGTAGAAATGCACCAGCGTCGCTACCTATCACATCAACCACAGTCATGTGGGATACGTCGAACATACCCGCGTCTTGACGCACAGCGTTGTGTTCTTCGATTTGTGAACCATAGTTGAGGGGCATATCCCAACCGTGGAAGTCGACCATCTTAGCGTTTGATTCTAAGTGCTTGTTAAACAGAATAGTTTTGTTAGCCATTGTTATCCCTTTTTGCGGCCTTTTTCAGGTCTCTGCCTAGTGTAGGGTGTAGATACTAGGGTCTAAAATGCGGCGAAATTATACCTTGCGTCACAAATTTGTATACAGGAGATTTTTCTAATCCGAAGCCATTGCCATTAGATTTTCTCATCTTCAACATGTAATTTTTTTACATGCGAAGGCCAGATTTGCGCAGCTTGCAGTCAATATGCTGATATTAGCGGCAATTCTGATCACATTAGCGCAACCTAGGCTAACGGCACAACTTAGGCAGTGCCGACTTATTGCCCATGGCCTGTTGTATGAACACTGTTTTCAGCCCAGCGACATTATCAACGAGATTTAATCCCAGATCGCGAATCGCCTTTTTGACTGGGTTTGAACCTTCGAATAGGCGTTTAAAGCCCTCCATCGCTGCGATCATCTCCATTGCATCGGCTTTGCGC
Source organism: Shewanella sp. NKUCC01_JLK (assembly GCF_019345615.1). Taxonomy (NCBI): domain Bacteria; kingdom Pseudomonadati; phylum Pseudomonadota; class Gammaproteobacteria; order Alteromonadales; family Shewanellaceae; genus Shewanella; species Shewanella sp. NKUCC01_JLK. Next base: position 260,414 of record NZ_JAHKRD010000002.1, read on the forward strand.
CAACGTTCAAGTGCACGCAGCTGCGCATAATCGCCGATATCTTTACCCGCTTGCTGTAATTCGCTGATCACTTCGATAATGCTGGCCGCATCTAAAAAGCCGAGGTTCACCCCTTGGCCAGCCAGCGGATGAATAGTATGGGCAGCATCGCCTGCCAACACTAAACGGTGGCGGGCAAAATGGCGGGCGTAACGCATCCGTAATGGAAAAGCGTGGCGCTCGCTTTCCAGCTTGCAAATCCCTAAACGACCGTCGAAAGCAGCGGTTAAGTTGCGCTCAAATTGCACTTTATCCATTGCCAATAACTCAGTGGCGCGCTCGGGCGGCACCGACCAGACGATAGAGCAAAGATTGTCTTCATACAAAGGTAAAAATGCTAGCGGGCCGTCCTGCAAAAACACTTGGCGGGCGGTGGCAAGGTGTGGCATTTCGGTACAAATAGTTGCGACGATTGCGTGGTGGCCGTAATCCCAAAAGGTCAGCGGGATCTTGCATTGCTCGCGCACCCAAGAGTTGGCGCCATCAGCGGCTATCACAAGTGCGGCACTGACACTTTCTATTTCAGAATCGGCGCCATTGGCAAGGGTCAACCAAGCTTCGCGCTCACCAAAAGCAATGCGCTCTATGCGTTGGTTTTGAATATGGGTGATATTATCAAACTCACTGGCGCGTTTGGCGAGGGCAAAGCTAATGGCATCGTTTTCGATAATCGCGCCGAGACTGGTTTCGCTGATGCTGTTGGCATCAAAGGCAATTTTACCGAAACCGTCTTTATCCCACACCGCCATTTTTTGATAAGGCGTAGCGCGGGAAGTATCTAAATAACTCCATGCCCCTAAGTTTTCTAACAAGCGCTGGCTCGCCTTATTGATGGCGCTCACCCGTAAACGCGGCTCGCCGCTCACGGCCTCAGTGTGGCCCGCATCGATAACGACGACATTCAGATCGGCCTGCGCCAATCCAATCGCGGTGGCGAGTCCCACCATGCCGCCACCCACAATGGCGATGTCATAGGCTTGTGAACTTAACATGGGTACATCCTTTTCGCGTTGCGATACCAGTAAATTGCGGAGTTATTTCCAGCCCATTGCCTTTTGAGCGACGGGGGTTTTCAGTGGCGGAAACCAAGACAAAAGCCGTAATCCTAAGTTACGCCCCAGCGCCATCGGCCAATATTGGTTTGAAAAGCCACGGACTAAAAATTCGATATTTCGGATAGTGCTGTTTCTGTCGTGCTCGCGGGCATTAAGGTACGCATGGGTCAAAGCGGCGGAGCCGATATCTTCGCCCTGCGCGAGCGCCGTTTGGATCACCTCGAGCAAACTCACCACATCCCTCAACCCTAAGTTAAACCCTTGCCCCGCAATCGGATGCAGTGTCTGCGCCGCATTGCCGATAAACACACATCTGTGATGAATTGGCCTTGGCATATAGGACAAATTAAGCGGATACGCATGGCGCGCGCTGACATCGATAAACGTGCCCGCACGATAACCAAAGGCCTGTTGCAGCGCCGCTAAAAACTCGGCCTTAGGTGCGTCTTGCATCTGTTTAGCCCGCACATCATCGAGCGCCCACACGAGAGAAAAGCGAGGTTGACCTTGGCTATCAGCCATAGGCAATAACGCTAAGGGACCCGTTTGGGTAAAGCGCTCATAGGCCCAATGTTTGTGAGGCCTATTGGTTGGCAAATCGGCAGTTTGAATATTGGCAATAATGGCCGTTTGCTCAAAGGCCACTTGGGTCACAGGCAAATTAAAACTGCTGCGCACTTTGGATTGCAAACCATCTGCGGCAACCACAAGTTTGGCTTTAATTCGCTCGCCCGTATCGAGCACTAAGGTGTGACCTTCAACGTCGGGTTCTACTTGGGCAAGCTTGGCGGGGCAATAGAGTTTGACACTACTCTTATTCAACTCGTTAAACAGCACTTGGCCAACCCGTTCAAGCTCAACCACTTGGCCTAGGGCATCTAAATGAAACTGCGCCGCATTGAGTTCTGTCATGCCAAAGTGGCCGCGATCCGACACATGGATATTTTCAATCGCCGTGCCCAAATGGGCGAGCTTTTGCCATAAACCTAAACGGGATAATTCGAAAATAGAACCATGGGCGATAGCAATAGAGCGGGCATCGAACCCGGGGTGTTGCTTATCGGGAAGGTGCGCTTCGATTAAGGCGATAGAAAGTGGCCGAGCTGCGGATAAAGAAAGACGCGCGAGAGCTAACGCTAGGGTCGCCCCCGCCATCGCACCGCCTACAATCGCAATGTCGACGTGTTGAACTGAAGTATCCATGTGATTTGTGGCCGTCATGGGGATCTCATTCAAGCTTTGGCATAACACTAAGGCATGTAAACATAAAAGATGTAAACATCAATGCTATGCACTCAAAAACACCAGTGCTATGGACTCAAAGGCAGGTTTGCCCACCTTTGACATCTAATGAAGCCACTACTGTGTTAACTTATTGAACATTAAACAACTGCGGTAAATTAATGCACAACCGCAGTATCGTCAGCCTCACCATGGGGAAGCTCAGGACCAAACTCCGAGTAACACATGATGGCTGCAATACGAACAAACTCGAGTAATTCAGTGTAAGCGGCTTCGGATTCTTCATCGTCGGCAACATCAAATTCCACTTGGGCAATTTCCGCCAAGTCTTTGATCACTTCACGTACTTCTGCCGAGGCTTGATTCAATTTAGGCTGAATAATCGCCATGCCAGTCAAAAAACTCTGGGTCCACAGGGACAAGGCTTCAACACGTTGGCTGAGCGGCTCTTCTTCTTCGGGCAACAGCGGCATGAAACCAAATTCAAAATCCACTAAACGCGTCACTGAATCGTTAAACAAATCACACACTAATTGGTGCAACTGCGCCGGCAAAGGTTGACCATCGTTCATCAGGTCGAATAAAGGCTTGATCCAAGTGTCGCCAGTTTGCTCTACACCACCGCAAATTAAGCCGACTAAAGCACCGTGAACTTCTACCGGATGCTGGCCGATTTCAGCCGCATCTAAGGCGAGTTTTAAGCTGTCGATACGTAACGAAGGAGGGGTTGCCATATCAGATCCCAATAAGATTTTTCCAGCAGCAATGCTAGCAGAGATAAAGACTTGAACCAATACTGAATCCCAATAATGGCGAAATCGGCCACGCCCTGATAAAAAACTATCCAACTGCTCACACAAACAGCAAACAAAACCGTCAAAGACCAATCCATTTGCGGCTTACCTTGCACTTTTAAGATCAGCCCTATATAGTCCGCCCTAAGAGGCTAACGAAAGGATCACCCGCGACATGAGTAACAGTGCTGTTGAAATTACCCTACTTGGGCGCACCTACTCTATCGCTTGCCCGAAAGGTCAAGAGGATGCCTTACGTACGGTAGCGTTGGGAGTTGAACAACAACTCAGTGCGTTAAAAACCCGAACCAATAGCCTAAGCCGTGAAGAAATTGCGATCATGGCGGCGCTGAATATTGGACACGAGTTGTTCCAAGAAAAGCAAAAAAATAAGCACTACATGCAACAGATGGACGACAGGATCAGCTTGCTGCAGTCGACCCTCGAATGTGCCTTAGTTGAGCGTTCAACTAAATAGATTTAAACTGTGCACCTTAGTGATTTAACACTCATTGAGTTAAACCAACTGACGCACAGTGAATGGCTAAACTGGATTATCAACATAAACCAATGCTTTAGCGATTCAATACCGTTTTGCTCCCTGGGATGCATGCCAACTGGTAATGTCCCTGTGCCGATAATTTTTATCTCAGGGTGAATGCTTTACTGACATTGTGCATGCTCGGCTTGTACCGAGAAGCCTTAGGAGGTAATCATTTACCCGCCTTGAACCTACGGTTCAAGGGCTACACCGGTAGCGGCATTCTGGGGAGCATCTTAATTCTATGTCTACATCTTCCAAACTTTCTCATTTGAATCCCCAAAGCAACACGGCGCAGCTTGCCGTAGAAGTCGCTGATGCCGTAGATGTCGCAAGCTATGCGGCAAATATCGCACTCCATACAAAAGAAAGCCGCAATCTGTTACGCAAAGCCATTCGCACCGCCCGTAAATCTCTCTCCGAAATAGAACAAACCCAAGCAAGTTTAAACGCCTGCCAGCGAATGCTCGATGCATTGCAGACCAACAAAGCGCAACATGTGGCATTATATCTCACCCATGATGGCGAACTCGCCACGCCGCCGCTGATCGCTGCGCTGTGGCAGTTGGGCATAAACACCTATCTACCTAGGTTGCATCCCTTCAATGCCGGACAATTGTTATTCCTGCATTACACCGCAGACACCCCCATGCAGGCGAATCAATTCGGCATCTTAGAACCTAAATTAGATGTGCGCGCCATTATCCCAGTGACAGAATTAGATGTTGTTATCACACCATTAGTGGCTTTTGATTTAATGGGCAATCGCATGGGCATGGGCGGCGGTTATTACGATAGGACGCTGGCGAACTGGCAGCTTAAGGGTAAACCTTTGCCTATGGGTTACGCCCACGACTGTCAGCAAGTGACGAGTTTACCTTGCGAACATTGGGATGTGCCTTTACCGTTCATCATCACCCCAAGTCGGGTACTGACGTTTTGAAAAAGAAGGATCGAGAAACTAGAAGCTAGGGCGCTTCGCTGCTAGAAAAAGCAGAGCGTCGCTCCATAACTGCTCCTGCACTCTTTTTATTAAAGAGTTCTACCTCCTACATCTGACCACTATGGAGGGTAAAAATGTCATATTTGGTATGAAACAAAATAGATCATGCAGTCGTTAGCTCCTTCTAGAATCTAGAGCCATGCAGTGGCGTTCTAGAGCCTTCTCTACCTTAAATGCCGGCCACCATCGACATTATGGCAACGACCACTGACGTAGCGGCTATTCAGCAGATATTCCACTAAGTCGATAATTTCCTCATTCCCCGCCTCTTTCGGCAACAGCGCTTTGGCTAATGTTTTTTGCTGATAGGCAACATCATCTCCTGCATTAAATAGGATCATCGCAGGCGCAATCGAATTCACTTTGACCTCGGGCGCAAATTTGGTGGCAAAGGATAGCGTCATATTGTGCAGCGCGGCTTTACTGGCGGCATAGGCGATATGCTTCTGACTGCCCTTCTCTGCCACATAGTCAGTAATATGAATCACATCACTGCCGCCGATTTCATCGCCAGCAGCCGCACGTAGCTGCGCCTCTAAGGCCAAGTTCAACTGATAGGGTACGCTCACATGCACTTGCATCATGCGCTGCAGCACTTGGCTCGGCGCAAAAGTGGTACTCTTTAAAGATTCATTCTTTGTAAGCACAGGATCAGGCAGCCAGTCAGAGGCATTGTGAATAATGGCGCGAATTTGCGGCAATTTAGCTAACTCAGCAATTAAGGTTCGCACTTGGGCATCGTCATAAAAATCACAGGGATACAGGGTCGCACCTAAGGTGGTAAGCTCATCAATGCTAGCGTAATGGCTGCGATAAGTACCAATCACGCGCTGACCTTGGGCGAGAAAATGTTTGGCTAAGGCGTAACCTATGCGTTTACCTACGCCTGTGATTATGATGGGAGATGTCATACCTATCCTTTTGAGTCGTTATTTGTCAGGCTTTACCTTGTGCACTTAAAAATCAGCAATCAAGTTAAACTGATGAATAACCAAGATGTTACTGCACTCATTTGAATTTAACCTAACAAAAAGCCAAATGAGGGGCTGATCCGTTCAACAATCGCTTCGATCTAAAACCCTTTCTTCTGCGTATAGGGTAGAAGAAAACCAAGTTTAAGTACTTACTTCAAGTATTGTGATCAAGTCATCAGAGGTAATACCGATGGAACTGCGGATTTTTTACGATGGGAATTGTCCATTATGTAGCGCCGAAATGCGTCAACTGAAAGCGCGCGATCCGAAGAACTTGATTGCGCTTGAGGATTTAAATGCGCCGGACTTTAATGAGCGCTTCAGCCATATCAATAAAGACTACGCAAATACGATTCTCCATGGCGAAACCGCAACGGGCGAAGTGTTACTCGGGTTAGATGTCACCTGTAAAGCGTGGGCACTGACAGGCACACGTGCTTGGATCCAACTGTTACGCCTGCCCGTGATTAAAACTGTGGCCGATTGGTGCTATCTCAGATTCGCAAAACACAGATATCGCATCTCTTATTTACTGACGGGCAAAGCCCGCTGCGACGATAATTGCCAAATTCCCACTAAGCGCCGCTGATCGACTGAATTCGATTGGTAAAGCGTAAAACCCAGGCATAAAAAAACGGAGCTCAATGGCTCCGTTTTTAATTCGTCATAATCTAAAAAGATTATCCGAAAGATTATTTAACGAAATCAACGCCTAGTTTGATATCGCCTTTCAGCGTATCTAACATAGAATCACGAGCGTTAGCTTCGAATGCACTCACTTCACCGTAAGGCAGTACTTTTTCAATACCGTTTTTGCCTAACAGCACAGGTTGTGCGAAGAATTCAGCATGCTCGCTGCCGCCGTCAACATAGGCGCATTCAACGATGTTAGCTTCGCCTTGCAGACCACGAACCAGAGACAAACCGAAACGGCAAGCCGCTTGACCCATAGACAGAGTCGCGCTTCCGCCACCGGCTTTAGCTTCAACCACTTCGGTACCCGCGTTTTGGATGCGAGTCGTCAGACTTGCCACTTCTTCGTCAGTGAAAGTCGCGCCTTCAACTTGAGACAGTAATGGCAGAATAGTCACGCCGCTGTGGCCGCCGATCACATTCACTTTAACGTCAGCAACGTTCAGGCCTTTTAATTCGGCGATGAAAGTTTCAGAGCGGATCACGTCTAGAGTCGTGATACCGAACAGACGGTTCTTATCGTAAACACCCGCTTTTTTCATCACTTCTGCAGCGATAGCTACGGTCGTGTTGACTGGGTTAGTGATAATGCCAACCAAAGCCGTAGGGCAAGTTGCCGCTACTTTTTCGATCAGGTTGCGAACGATACCCGCATTGATATTGAACAGATCAGAACGATCCATACCAGGCTTACGCGCAACACCAGCAGAAATTAGAACAACGTCAGCACCCACTAGGGCAGGCGTTGGATCTTCACCAGCAAAACCTTTGATTTCAACAGCAGTTGGAATGTGGCTCAAGTCAACCGCAACACCCGGAGTTACCGGTGCGATATCATATAGAGACAATTGTGAACCCGCAGGCAATTGAGTTTTTAACAGTAGGGCAAGAGCCTGGCCGATACCACCAGCAGCACCAAGTACAGCAACTTTCATAGTTATCTCCGTTATTTCTCGGATATGTGTGACATGGATCTAATTTGCGTTGGCGTCACATTACTGGAATGTCACAACAATTTCAATTATCCCTTAGTCGTGGGACAAAAGAATTCCTGGATAACGTAGAAGCAATGTAGAACAATTACTCAAATTGGGATTTTTACGCCCCCTACAAACGCTTAACCACTGGGGCTTAGTGAATTTTTATTCAACCAATCTGGTTATTTGTTGACAATTTTTCTAAAAATATTCAAAATGGGCCTGTTTTTTTGAATAACGAATAATAATATTATGCAAACGACCAAGAATCAGGATGACCTTGTTAGAATTTTTAAGTCGATTTTAAAAGAAGAGCGCTTTGGCTCTCAGAGTGAAATCGTCACCGCCTTGCAAGCTGAAGGCTTTGGTAATATTAACCAATCGAAAGTGTCACGCATGCTCAGCAAGTTCGGCGCAGTGCGGACTCGCAACGCTAAGCAAGAGATGGTGTATTGCTTACCAGCCGAATTAGGCGTACCCACCGCGGGTAGCCCACTGAAGAATTTGGTACTCGACGTCGATCACAACCAAGCTATGATCGTCGTGCGAACTAGCCCAGGTGCCGCACAGCTGATTGCCCGCTTGTTGGATTCTATCGGTAAACCAGAAGGCATTTTGGGTACGATTGCCGGTGATGACACTATCTTTATTTGCCCATCGAGCATCCAAGATATCGCCGATACCTTAGAAACCATCAAATCTTTATTCAATTACGCAGAATAAAAAAACAGGTCAGTGAGCTGACCTGTTCTATTTTATCTGTACATTTTGAAGTGCAATATAGCGCTGGTTATTTGGCCATTGTCCCGATTACGTTACACATTCCAGCACAATATCTAACTCACAATATCTAACTCAACTATAACGATATCAGTAAGCCACGCTGATACGCTGATTTGGGTGAGTGCCCTTTTCGGCTTCATCTACCATGGCTTTTGCGTAATCGGTTACAGAGATACGGCTTTGACCATTAGCATCGGTAAAGAAGCTGTCGCCACCAAGACGGTACGGGCCTTCACTCTCACCGGGATAAATCTCAGCGGCTGGGCTCACAAAGGTCCAATTGATTGCCGTTTGCGCCGCACGGAATACCTGCAAAGCTTCACCCTGAGCTAACGCCTCATCTTTATATGCTGCTGGGAAATCTGGACTAGAGACCAGCGTCACACCCGGCGCCACTTCTAAACTCCCAGCACCACCGACCCACAATAAACGTGACACGTTAGCGTTAGGCAGCACATCCAGTAAATGCTGAACCGTACTCGCCACTAGACCATGATTTTGTTGGGCGCGGCCACCAACGGCGGCAATCACGACATCTACGCCAGCAAAGGTATCGGCGACCAATGGCTGCTCTAAATCCACGGCACGTACTGCCACGTCAGCCACGGATAACTTACTTGGATCACGCACTAACGCTGTCACTTGATGTCCACGACTCTGTGCTTCTTTTAAAATTGCACCACCGATCCAACCCGTTGCACCTAAAATTGCGATTTTCATTTCATTGTCTCACTCAGATGATTTACATTGGATCCAGTTTACTTGCAGTTTTTCACCTAATAAACATCAATAATTGAGCATGATTGTTTCAATATAGGATACTAATGTGGATAAAATTGCCGCTATACGCAGTTTCGTCGAAGTCGCAAACTGTGGCAGCTTTACCAAAGCTGCCGAACATTTAGACCTCAGCCGCCTGCAGGTTTCCCGTCATATTCAAGAAGTGGAGCAGTGGTTGAGTTTACGCTTATTACACCGCACCACGCGCAGCGCCAGCTTGACTTTGCAGGGTGAGGAAGCGCTGCAATTTTGCCAGCGGATCTTAAGTGAAGTTGCTGCCATGGAGAGCCGTGCCCACAGCCATAACAGTGAACTGGTAGGCAGTATTCGTATCGCTACGCCTATTGGCCTAGGGCAGCACAGTCTATTTGATGTCGTCGATCGCTTTATTAAAATTCATCCTAAGGTCAACATTCAACTGGTGATGTCGGACAGTTTTGCGCAATTGGTAGATGAAAGAGTCGACGTGGCGCTACGCTATACCGAGCAACCCGATGAGAATCTCATAGCTCGGCGTTTGATGACCATAGATGCGGTACTTTGCGCGGCGCCGAGCTATCTTGATAGCGCAACGCCACTCCTCGAACCCATAGATCTGCTGGCCCACAACTGCCTCATACACTCAGCGCAACAAAACTGGCCTTTTCTAAAAGAACTGCAAGCCGAGCACGTCAAAGTTACAGGGAATCTTAGGGCTAACGATATGGGAGTGTTGGTCAGTGCGGCGCTACGTGGACATGGCATAGTGCGTTTACCCTGTGACTTAGCTAACCAATACCTTGCCAGTGGTCAACTCAAAGAAGTCCTACCCGAATTTACGACACCAGGCCAAACCCTGTGGGCGGTATATTTGTCCCGCAGTTATCAGCAAAATCTAGTGCGCGCCTTTATCGATTTCACCGCCCAGCAATGGCAGCTCGATATCAAAAAATGGGTTCCCGCGCATTAGCATAAAAAAACGCACTTAGGCGTTAGCTTAAGTGCGTCTCGATTAATGCTAATTCGGCTTGATTATAGAAAGCTTATTCGTCGAACTGCAGCATAAAATCCAGTGCGGGGGCAAAGAAAGATGAACCTGTCATCGCCTTAGTAAAATGCATCAAGTGATCATGATTGCCTTCGCCATCACCAAACATCATGCTATGCAGCATCTTTTCAAAATGTTCTGGCGTGCGGCAGTTAGAGATAAACATTAATCCCTGCTCCTTCAGCGAACCATAGGGCATACTCTGACGCAGGATCTCCATTGATTTACCATCGGCGTCTTTAAGATTAACGCGCTTGATATGGCTGGTCAGTGGCTTATCTTCAGATTCATACTCGATATTATCTTGCTTGGTTCGACCGATTATATCCTCTTGTTTTTTAACTGGTAACCTATGCCACTTACTTAAGTTATGGGCATATTTTTGCACATGAATATAGCTGCCACCCTTAAACTCAGGATCTTCATCACCCACAAGTGCCACTTCTTGGCGGTGGCGCCCCTTAGGGTTTTCGGTGCCATCGACAAAACCAGTCAAATCACGGCTATCCATAAATCTAAAGCCACGCTCTTCTTCAACTAACTCCACTAAATCTTCAAACATTTGGCTGATTTCATTAGCCACTAAATGCAGAATATCGTAACGATCACTGCGAATATGCACGAATAAATCATATTCAATTGCAGGTGCTTCACGACTGCCCACTTGCATCGCAGGGAAAGGTTTAAGCAGTTCTGGGCGAGCAGTAGGATAGAGGCTATCCCAATAATTAGCACCAATACCAACAAAACCATTGAATGCACTGTCGGAATATTGATCTGTCAGCTCATAAATATACTGCGCAACGTTGGCAAGACAGGGACGTAATTGCGACTCGACATTGTCATTGGCATTAAACATCAAATAGACACTGTGTAAGTTCCCCTCTGCACACACACCCAACTGTTCACGCGGCATATTTTGAATATCCATTTGGTTATCACCCTTTTTCTAAATTCATTTTCGGCAATATTATCCGCAACTTTACCTAAAAATGACATTAACTAACGCACAGTTTGCTCTGATCTGTTTATGATAATGCCAATAGCGGAGCATTATCCCACCCCAGATCCTTAAACATAAAAATTGACGAGACCATTAAAGTCTCGCCAATCAGTTAAATCGAATCAATGACGTCAGGTTCACTCAGTGTTGAGCTTACCTTAGCATTTATCTTAGTGTTAATAGCCTGCGGCGTGACCATCCTTGCGACTCTCAGAGGCCGCACGATATACGCCGGTTTCGGCATTAAATCCAATGGCTTGATAGCCACCAAACTCCCCAAGTCCATCACGCAGCACATGGCCTTTCTTAATCAACTCACGACGGGTTTCTACCGGAAAACCTGATTCCAGACTGACGTAGCCGCCATCCTTCATCACTTCGCCAGTGGGCTCGGTTGAACCCATATGCAAAATTCTGGGGGCATCGCCCGCTTCTTGCAAGTTCATTTTAAAATCAATCAGATTCATTACAATCTGCGCGTGCATTTGTGGCTGAGTCGCGCCGCCCATCACCCCAAAGCTCAGCCAAGGTTTACCGTCTTTGGTCACAAAAGCCGGAATAATGGTATGGAATGGACGCTTGCCCGGTGCGTAGGTATTAAAACGCCCTTCTGTTAAATCAAACATCTGCCCGCGGTCTTGCAGCACAAAGCCGAGATCCGGCGGTGTCATCCCTGAACCCATACCACGGTAATTACTCTGAATGAGTGACACCATGTTGCCATCTTTGTCGGCAGTAGTCAGGTACACAGTATCGCCATGTTGCAACGCTGGATTACCCGCATCGACACTCTTGGCGGCTTTTGTAGGGTCAATCAACTTAGCGCGATCATAGTTATATTTCTGTGAGATAAGCTCGGTAACGGGCACTTTATTAAAGGCCATATCGGCATAAAACTTAGCTCTGTCAGCAAAGGCGAGTTTCTTTGCTTCGACAAATAAATGGACATATTCAGGACTATTAAAGCCCATGGCAGCCACATTAAAGGGTTCCATGGTTTTTAAGATTTGTAGCGCCGCAATGCCTTGACCATTAGGTGGCAGTTCCCACACATCGTAACCACGGTAGTTCACCGAAACGGGATCTATCCAGTCGCTAGTATGGCTCGCTAAGTCATCATAACTTAAATAACCACCTTGGGATTTCATGTACTTATCAATACTTTTGGCAATATCACCTTTATAGAAAGCATCGCGGCCGCCCTTGGCAATTTTCTCATAGGTGTTAGCAAGCGCGGGATTTTTAAAGATTTCCCCTACGGTAGGCATCTTACCATTAGGCATATAGGTTTCTTTAAAACCGGGGAATTTAGCCAGTTTTTTACCACTGCCATCAAGGTAATAGGCAATCAACTCTGACACAGGGAAACCATCACGGGCGTAATGAATGGCAGGCGCGAGGTTATCAGCCATAGCTAATTTACCAAACTTATTATGCAGCTCATACCAACCGTCCACAGTGCCCGGTACAGAAACCGGCAAAGGTCCAAGCGGCGGTAAATAGTCTAATCCGAGGGATTTAAGCTTTTCTAAACTTAAGGATTTGGGACTGCGCCCCGATGCATTTAGACCATAGAGGCGTTTATCTTTTGCGCTCCAAACGATAGCAAATAAGTCCCCGCCGACACCCGAGCCCGTTGGCTCGACTAATCCTAACATAGCGTTAGCGGCAATCGCTGCATCGACCGCACTGCCGCCCTGTTTGAGTATATCAATAGCGACTTGCGTGGCTAAAGGCTGACTGGTCGCCGCCATCCCTTGGGTTGCATACACTTCTGATCGCGTTGCGAAGGCTTTACCTGTGATCCTATCCATGGCCATCACTCCTGAAGACGATATTGCCGTTGCTACAATAACGAGGGTGCAAATTGAATTTATTGTTTTTATCATAATTCCTCCAAAACCGGAGGATAAAAGTAGCAAGGATGGTCGAAAATATCACCAACCAATACCGTATAGACCCAAGTTAAACGTAAGCAAAAATGTCGTACTTTAGTTGGCTATGCTATATCAGCATTGAATAAATACTCATCGCTTAGATTGGGTCCCCACAGTTTGAATATGCTGAAGATTCAAACAGCACAAGCGAATGCGGCTCTGTCGTTACCCCAACCTTTTGACCGATACTTAGCTGCATCATTTGGCTACGCACCTCCACATAATAAGCATGGGAAGCGGCCTCAATTTTGACCCAATAATGACAAAAGGCGCCTAAGAAACGTCGCTCAGTGATAGTACCAACGCCCTGTTCATCTGCGCTGAGCGTCAATTGCTGTGGTCGCAAGAATACTGTTCCGCTGAACTCGCTCGGCAAATTTAATGGCGTGAGGCTGGTTAAATGACCTATGGGAGTGACAACACTGTGCCCATCAAACACTGCTGCAGGTAAGTAATTACCGCTACCTAAAAAGTCCGCCACATAGCGGCTGTTTGGGGCGGCATATAAGGCTTCGGCACTACCATGCTGCACTATGATGCCTTGATTAAAGATGGCTAAAGTATCTGCAAATACAAAGGCTTCATCCTTGCTATGAGTAACAAACACCGCGCTGACATTACGCTGTTTTAAGATGCTGCGAATTTCCGCCATCATCTCGTAGCGCACTTGGGCATCAATATTGGAAAAAGGCTCATCGAGCAGCAATAACTGCGGCTCATAGGCAAGTGCCCGCGCAATCGAAACTCGCTGCTGCTGACCGCCAGATAATTCATGGGGATAACGCTGTGCCAACCCTTCAAGTTTGACCAAGGCTAGCATTTCATCCAAACGTGCCTGACGTTCTGCGCCCGACAATCTAGCCACCCCAAAAAGGATATTTTCCGCCACAGTCAAATGAGGGAAAAGCGCATAGTCTTGAAAAATCATGCCGATGCCGCGCTGCTCGCTAGGTACAAACTGGCTATCGCCACTCACTATACGACCATTAATCTGGATTTCACCTTGGCTTATGGCCTGTAATCCAGCAACTGCACGCAATAAGGTCGTCTTGCCACAACCGCTTGGGCCTAACAACGCCAGGATTTCCCCTTGGGCGAGCGTTAAACTCAAACCCTTAAGTACTTGCAGGCCCTTATAATCGCTATGAATTTGCTTAAGCTTGAGCGTACTTGTCATCAGCTGTGGTGCTCCAATGAACGGTTTAAATAAATAAGCGGCACTAAACCCACCAGTACAATCACAATAGCAGCTAATGCGCCGTGCTCGAGTTTTTCATCGGACGCAAACTGGAATACATAAGTTGCAAGATTCTCAAAGCCGATAGGCCGCAGCAATAACGCAGCGGGCAGTTCCTTCATGCTTTCGATAAACACCAATAAAGCGCCCGCAAATAATCCCTTGGCAAGTAAAGGCAAATGCACCCGCCGCAAAAGTTGCCTAGGAGTTTGCCCCATGGTCAGGCTCACCATGTCTAGCGATGGCGAGATGCGTTTATAACTGCTTTCAACACTGCCAATCGCAATTGCCACGAAACGCACACAAAAAGCAAAAATCAATGCCATCACACTGCCTGTTAGGATAAGACCAGGACCTGCGATGCCGACAAGATCCGCCAGATCGTTAATCGCAAAATCTAACATAGTTAAAGGCACTAATACCCCAATAGCCAGCACAGTGCCTGGTAAGGCATAGCCCGTCGAAGCTAACCGTGAGGGCAAAGCATCACTCTGTCTTGGGCTTATCCGGCGAACGAACATAAGCAGTAAGGCGATTAAGCAACAGAGTAAACTGGTGATCAGCGCAAGACTGAGGCTGTTAAGACTCAATTGCCAAAAACTCTTATCCCAGCTTTGTTCAAAGTAACCAATCGCATAGGATAATAAAATCCCGAAAGGTAACAGAAAGGCTAATAGCAATAGCATGCCGCAAAAGCTGAGTGCGACCAAGGTTTGAGTCATCGAGAGTCGATACAAGTCTGTGGCTTGTATACGTGATTGTTTTTGGAATAACTGCTGTTTACGACGGGCAAAACGCTCAAATCCAATCAGGCTAAATACCACCAGCAAGATAATCGCCGATAACTTAGCGGCGGCGGTCAAATTGCCATAACCCAACCAAGTGTCGTACACGGCTGTCGTTAAGGTGGGCACGGCAAAATAGTTAACCGTTGCAAAATCAGCGGCCGTCTCCATCGCCACTAAAGCCACCCCAACGGCGAGCGCAGGCCTTGCCATAGGCAAAGATAAACGCCAAAAACTTTGCCACGGTGAACAGCCCATAATGCGCGAAGCATGCGCCAAACTTAAGGATTGCTCCATAAAAGCGGTACGCGCCAAGAGATAAATATAGGGAAACAATACCAGCGACAACATACACGCCGCGCCGCCTAAGGTACGAATATCGGGGAAGAAATAATCCTGCGGTGAGTCCCAGCCAAATATCGAACGAAGACCGCGCTGCACTGGCCCCGCATAATCGAGTAAATCGGTATAGACGTAGGCAACAATATACGCAGGCATAGCGAGGGGCAATAATAGCGCCCATTGCAAATATCGCCTGCCTACAAAGTCACAACGAGCCATCAACCAAGCGCAAGGTAACGCGAGTAATAACGCCCCCAGACTCACCCAGAAAATCAGCAATAAACTATTAATGATATATGTCGGCAGAACCGTTGCCATCAAGTGCCCAAACACGGCTTCGTCAGGCTGAAAAGCTTGAAATATCAACGCAAATAGTGGCAATACCAGCAAGGCGGCCACGGCATAACCAGCAAGCGACCAGCTTCTGGCTAATCCTAAAATCATGTCAATCCTTAAAACGTCACAGCGCCAATCACTGGCGCTGATAACCTAAATCTGCATTTTGTCGCTAGTACTGGAGCTAGAGATCAAACTGCACTTCATCTAATAGCTTAACCGCCGCTTGGTGATATTCTGCCAACTTAAAAATGGGCAATTGATCTGACTTAAACTTACCCCATGAAGCCACTAAAGATGAAGGTGCCACATCGGCTTTCACTGGATATTCCATATTCACATCGGCATAAGCCTTCTGAGCCACATCGGCGGATAAGAACTCCATCAATTTGATCGCATTGGCTTTATTAGGCGCATGGCGAGTGAGTACCATACCAGACACATTCACATGGGCACCGCGGTCAGCTTGGTTCGGGAAGTTGAGCGTCACAGCTTCGGCAATCGCCTTTTGCTCAGGATCCTGCAACATATTGCCGTAATAGTAGCTATTACCAATGGCGATCTCACACACACCTTCTTTTACTGCGGCAATTTGCCCCCTGTCGTTCCCCTGAGGTTTGCGGGCTAAATTAGTTTTCACGCCTTGTAACCAAGTTTTTGCCTCAGCTTCACCGTGATGAGCAATCATAGATGCGACTAACGCTATGTTGTATGGATGCTTACCACTGCGAGTACAAATCTTTCCTTTATATTTGGGATCGGCTAATTCTTCATAGGTCAATTGCTGCAGGCCTAAACGAGCCTTGGCTGTATAGAGATTTCGCACCCGCATAGTCAGGGCATACCACTGGCCATCGGGATCGCGATACTGCGCAGGAATATTGCTCTCTAGCAGGGGATTTTTGACTGGAGAGGTTAGATCTTTATCCACTAATTCAACTAAACGTGAAAAATCAGACGTCAGCACAAGATCTGCTGGGGATAAACGGCCTTCACGGACGAGACGCTCGGCAATACCGTCTTTAGCAAATACCAAATTCACACCTATGCCAGTTTCTTCGGTGAAACGCGTCAGGATAGGCTCCACCAAGAAAGCTTGGCGATAAGAATAAACGGTTAATTTATCATCTGCATTCGCTGAATGCCCAACCGACATTAACCCAAAAACAGCCGCGCAAGTTACCCATTTCATTACCGAATTCTCCCCAAAGTGATGACGTGTTCAGTAAAATTTGAACACTAACGCATTAATGATAATGCTTATCAGTTTCGCAAGAGTAATAGATACAGAACTTGAGAGCAAGCAGCTAATTAACTTTATGTTTTTAATGGTATTAATCTGAAAATTTGAGATTATCTCAAATCAAACTAAACTGAACCTTAATTTGATAAAAATGCTTTCAGGAGGCGTTATGTTAACTGTTTTGCTGCTAGGCGTAGCCGCAATTGCGCTATTTGGCTTATTCAAACTCAATAGTCGTCCCAAAAGACATAAACACTCTTCTCAAGCTGCTGATCCCAGCATTAATAAGACTCACAGTTTTCACAGTGTGAGCATAGTGAATAACGGCAGTTGCTGTGAGCAGATTGAAGCGCTTTCTGGAAAACGATTTTTATCAAAAGATGCGCCCGAAATTCCGATGGAAGAATGCACTATGGCAAACTGCCAATGCCGCTATCAACATCATGAAGACAGGCGCCAACTAGGCAATGATCGCAGAGTAGAATATGGGGTTACTCGTGAATTATTCGGCGCTTTTGGTGAACAAAATCGCCGTGATAGGCCAAAAGGAAGACGCGCAACCGACGGTTGAGCATCCTCTGCGGATTATTGGGGACGAGTTTGAATAAATGCAGGTAAATCACGCATTTCACTGAACCAAAGTGCTGTCGCAGGTGCAACCTTACGCCAATCTAGCTCTGGATGTCTAAAATCCACATAATCGAGTAAGCAAATCAAAGCTAATTGCGGTGCTTGAATCGTGGTTTGGGTGATCACAGTTTGAAGCTCAATCTGCATAAGGCCGCGCAGCAGTGCTTGTTCAAAACGTGCAGTCCAAAATACTGATCTCACGCCTTCTTCTTCACGCATTTGCTCTTGGCGTAATTTCACCGCGCTATCGATTAAGCCTTTGACTAAAGAATACTGACACTCCAGCACCCAGTTATTATTTGAGATCCCAAACATCTTACGATCGCCAAGCTCTGCATCTAGGTAACGCATGATCACTTCACTATCGAATAGTGCTACACCATCGTTGGTAATAAGACATGGGATCTGTCCTAACGGGTTAGCATCGAGTAATTCGGCGCTGTTTTCAAAGGGATTAACTAACTGCTCTTCAATATTGTTAATCCCTAGATACTGGATTAAGGCTCTTACACAACGGGCATAGGGCGAAGCTTGAGAACTTAACAACTTCATCAAAAATTTCCTTTTGTTTGCATTAAACGCTATGGCTTTTTAGGGGCAAGAACGGCAACAAGTTTACTCTCGCCTTCTATGTAAAATTGAGATTACCAGTATTTTTCAACGGTAATTTGCCCAGGAGCACGGCGTAAATTCTTCACTAACCCTTTATCGAGTAAAGCGGCTTGCGCACCGTTAATCATACCCGGATTGCCGCAGATCATAACTTGAGAGTCAGCAGCGTTTAAGGTTAATCCTGCCTTTTTTTCGATTTCACCCGAGACTATTCCCTCGGGAATGCGGCACTGCAAAGCATCGGCAAAGGGTTTACGGGTCACACTCAAGACTAATGTAAATTGTTCAGGGTATTTGCGTTCTAAATTACGCAGCTTATCAAGATATGCCAAATCCTGTGCCTCGCGCACGCCATACACAAGCACGACTTTTTCAAAACGCTCCCAAGGTTCATCGGTGTCGAGCATAGACAAAAATGGCCCTACTGCTGTTCCTGTGGCTAAAAACCACAAATGCTTCCCTTGGAGTTCACCCTTAGGAATTTCAGCTAAGGTCATAAAACCGGTCGCGGTTGAGGTAATTTCAATTTCATCGCCTATTGCAAGGTTGTGTAATTGAGGCGATAACAGGCCATCCTCTACTGCAACGGCGAGCACCTCGGCATAGGGTTTATCGGGAGAATTTACTAAGGAGTAGGCTCTAGCCACACGCTTATCATCTTGCATTTGACTTAACTTGATAAACTGACCAGGAATAAATGGAGCTAACTCGGCAGCAATGCGCAATGAGAATAACTTATCACTCCAATCAATACGTTCTATCACTTGTCCCCTAATCCACATAACTTGCCCTCAAGCGAAACGTTAAATAGGCTTCCAGCATAGACTTTTTTCTGCACAACAAAAACCCCTTATATAAGGGGCTTATGACTATAACGCTGAATATAGAACTGAAAATACTGAGGTATTAACTCGGACTCGATACTGTCTCATCAGTCTTCTTGTTAAAGCTATCTCTAAAGGCTTGCAGCCCCTCTTGCACTAAGCTGTAGGTTTTATCGACACCATCGGCAATATCACCCTGCAATACTTTAAGGCCGGACAGAATATCTTTAGCCTCTTTAAAGCCATTGTCGATGGCACCGCCAATAATCCCCATAAAGCTATCGAGTTGATCACTTAGACTCATACCCGAATTTTGTTGTTGGTGAATGCTAAAAAACTGCGTCGCAAAACTCACGATACGATCTGCAGTCGCTTCTGGAGAAGTATCTACGCCATTATCATAAGCCGTCTGAATCGCGTTCTCGCCCATAGTGGGCGCTAATTCTTTATTAATCGACTCTATCGCTGCGCGATAAAGCAAGGCCATAGACTGATCGCCTGACTTGATATTCACATCTTGCTGTGCCGATAAAATCGCTTGATTCATCAGCTGCTTGCTCGTTTGCTGCGCAGTTTGCTTCGAGGTTACTTCTGTGGCTTTCGCGTCCTTCGAATCACTCACTTCGGTGCCCTTAGACGCCGCGTTTTCAGCATATTTTTTCTGTGGCAAAGGGGTACTTTGCACTTGAGGGGGTTTATTGATTTCCATGATGACTATCCATTCAATTCGGGTCGACTTAATTATCGACCAAAATTTAACCAGCTTTAGTAATTTTTAGAATTGAAGTACCATCTGACCACAAGGCCATGATAAGGCCCACATAAATTAAGTGGGTTCATTCTTTAATAAGGTGCATAAAGCGCCAACCCACCGCAATGCAGATCATTACTATCGCTGAGCTTAGACATAAGCCAATAGAAAAGGATGTTACACCATGGCAGCAGGCCGCAGTTTGAGTCATTTCCGCTTTCACGGGTTTACACTAATCCTTAAGCACTATTTTAAGCATAATCTGGGTATCAATATAAAACGCTTTAGCCTGCTAACAAGCCTCGTCATATTCACTTGCCTCGGCTTTACTCCCATTAGCCAAGCTCATGCGGAGAGCAGACTAATTATTTTAGTCAGACATGCCGAAAAAGCCGACACGCCAGCCAATAACCCGCAGTTATCACCCAAGGGAGAAATGCGCGCAACATCACTGATCACTGCCTTGAGCCGCACGCCGCTTTCGCAACTTATTGCGACTCAATACCTAAGAACCCAACAAACACTCGCGCCCATCGCCGAGGATCGCCATTTACCTGTGACGATAGTAGAAGCAGCCAAACCTATCGAAGGACATATCCAACACATTGTTGAACAAGTGCATGCTGTAAAGGGCAATACACTCATCGTTGGGCATTCAAACACTGTCCCACTGATCATTAAAGCCCTTGGCGGACCAGAGATCCAAGCGATCAGTGAAGATGACTATAGCCAGCTGTTTTTACTCTCTCTTAATGATGACCAACCTGCGAGCTTGATCGCCACCCGTTACGGACAAGAATAAGGATAAATAACATGAGTGAACTCAATTGGTTTATGTGGGGACTCGATCTATTTTCAGGGTTGTTTTTAATTGTAATAGGACTCGCAGTACTCGCGGTTATTTACATGTATATCGCAGATAAAATGCAGACCAAACAAGCGGTAAGACATAACTATCCTGTAATTGGTCGCTTTCGGTATCTGTTCGAGAAACAAGGCGAGTTCTTTAGACAATACTTTTTTGCCCAAGACAGAGAAGAACTACCATTCAACCGTGCAGAACGCAGTTGGGTTTACCGCGCGGCTAAAAATGTCGATAGAACTATCGCCTTTGGTTCGACTCGCCCCTTAGATAACGCCGGTACCATTATGTTTATGAATACCGCCTTCCCAACCCAAGATGAAGAGATCACACCCATTCATCCACTGACAATTGGCACCAATTGCCGCCAACCCTATACGACTCAAGCCATTTGTCATATTTCAGCCATGAGCTTTGGGGCTCTATCGCGCCCAGCAATTACCGCCCTTTCCCACGGTGCAGCGCAGGCGGGTTGCTGGCTTAACACAGGTGAAGGCGGCTTGAGCCCTTATCATCTAAAAGGTGGCTGCGATATCGTCTTTCAAATTGGAACGGCCAAATACGGTGTACGTAATGAGCACGGACATTTAGACGATGAAAAGCTCAAGTCGATAGCCATTCATCCCGAAGTCAAAATGTTCGAAATTAAAATGAGTCAAGGAGCTAAACCGGGTAAAGGTGGCATTTTACCTGGGATCAAAGTCACGGCTGAAATTGCCCATATTCGCGGTATTCCTCAGGGTTATGACTCTATTAGCCCTAATGGTCATATTGAGTTCAAATCCGTGAACGATATTTTGGATATGGTTGAACGAGTACGTGAAGTTACAGGTAAACCAACGGGCATTAAGGCCGTACTCGGTGACGTGCAGTGGCTCGAAGATTTATGTGATGAAATTGAACGTCGTGGCGAAGACTCTGCCCCCGACTTCTTTACCTTAGACAGTGCCGATGGCGGCACAGGCGCAGCACCACAACCTTTAATGGATTATGTAGGATTACCACTGAAGGAAAGCTTACCTATCCTAGTTAATGTCTTGATCCAACGAGGCTTGCGTAAACGTATCAAAGTCATCGCTTCGGGTAAACTCATAGTGCCATCAAGAGTCGCTTGGGCTTTGGCATTAGGTGCCGACTTCATCGCATCGGCCCGTGGCAATATGTTCGCCCTAGGTTGTATTCAAGCCTTACAGTGCAATAGAGATACCTGCCCAACGGGCATCACAACGCACAATCCCAAACTACAACAAGGACTCGATCCTAGGGATAAATCGGCTCGTGTTGCTAACTATAATCATAATTTACACCATGACTTAGCCTTAATTGCGCACTCTTGCGGAGTCACAGAACCAAGACAACTCAAACCTTCACATGTCCGAATTGTGCTCGATAGCGGTTTATCCATTTCACTCGATAAATACTATGCACATATGGATAAGTAGCCGCGAACCCTCGCGGTTAATGGCGAATACAACTTTCGTCTATATAGGGTTTACATAAGGTATATTTGAATGCGTATCACAAAAGAGGTAAGATCCGTGACGTGAGACATTATTCAAATGTCTTACCCACAATTGAACTTAAGGAAACACTTTGAAATCTAGCTTCGTAAGCCAACTGCCCGCCAGTAAAACTGTAAGCACTAGCTGTAAGAGCTGTAATCGCCTGACCGAGATCGAAGGTGAACTAGTGTGTTTTCGCGAAGGGCAGATCATTCGACTCACTTTGATAGATGAGTCAGTACCTAAATTGAATCTTTTATGTGAAGGTTGGAAAGCGGGGAAGTTGAACGGCGTAGCTTAATTCAGCCATATTTTATCTCTGGAGTCTCTCTAGAGCATCAAGAATAGAGGCTCACCTCTATTCTCGGACGTTCTCACCTAAACTGTACTAAAGCACTAGCGAACACACCTAACGCATACCCATAAAGTCACTTGTCGGCGCGTTCATATCGCGGATGACACCTGCCAGCACCATTTCTGGATTGACTTTAGCCAAGGTAAGTCGCCGAGTTGTAACCAACAGGCCCGCGTTCAACTCAGCATGAATGCGTTGCAATGAATCATAATCAACACCACGTTTTTTCAATGTCGCCATGATGGCATACCAATCAGTGGCGACTTTTTCTTCTTTGCCTTCAATATTAGCTCTCAGTGTAATATTTTCCATGCCAGATCTCTTCCGATTGATGTGTTGACATTGAGTATAGAGAGCCGAAGCTGAATAAAGACTGAACTGTATTACGCTATTAACTGCTCAGAGGAGTATGTTGTTGCTCATTTTGTATCCGCCATAATTTGGCATAGAGACCATTTGCCAACAGCAAAGTCTGATGATTACCTTGCTCAACTATTTCTCCTTGGCTTAATACGACTATTTGATCGGCATCAACTATCGTCGATAGCCTATGAGCCACCACTAGGCTAGTGTGCCCCTTAGCGACTTCCCGCAGTGCCGACAAAATAGCTTGCTCGGAGCGACTATCGAGTGAAGATGTCGCCTCATCAAACACCAGCACGGGCGAGCCCTTCAAAATAGCCCTTGCTATCGCGACCCGCTGTTTTTCTCCGCCAGATAGCTTTAAGCCGCGCTCACCCACCTTTGTGTCCCAACCAAGGGCAAGTGATGCAATAAATTGCTCTAAGTGCGCTAATTTAATAGCGTTACGCACCTCTTCATCCGTCGCGCTTGGGCGACCATAACGTATATTTTCGACTAATGAATCGTTAAACAGCACAGTATCCTGCGGCACTATAGCAATGGCACGCCGCAGCGCATCTTGGGTGAGATGGCGGATATCTTGTCCATCGATTTTAATCGCACCTTGGTCCACATCGTAAAATCGAAATAGCAGTTTAATCAGGGTCGATTTACCTGCACCACTATCACCTACAACAGCCACCTTTTTACCGGCTTCAACCTTAAAGCTCACGTCCCGCAGAATTTGCCGCTCATCGTAGCTAAAATTAACATTTTCAAATATCAACTCACCCTTAGTGGGTTGAAAATCGAGCGCTTGGGGTAAGTCGACTATCATAGGATGTTTATCGAGCAGGCTAAACATGCGCTCAATATTGGCTAACGCGCCGCGAATTTCGCGATATACAAAACCTAAGAAGTTAAGGGGTAAAAAGAGCTGCATCATAAACGCATTAATCAACACAAAATCACCTAAGGTCATATCGCCATAGGTAACTCTGTATGCCGCCAGCGCCATCATAGCCGTCATCGCCAAAGCGATAATCACAGCTTGTCCACCATTGAGCGCAAACAAAGATAAGCGGTTTTTACGTTTAGCGACTTCCCACTGTTCAAGCGCTTGGTCATAGCGCTGCGACTCATACTTTTCATTATTAAAATACTTTACCGTTTCATAGTTCAGCAAGCTGTCGATGGCACGGGTGTTCGATAACGAGTCAGCCTTGGCCGCATCACGTACATACTCAGTGCGCCATTCGGTCGCGACCACAGAAAAAATAATATAAGCCAGCACAGCAATAAAGGTGATTGCCGCAAACGCAATACCATAGTTATAGAAGAAAATGCCAATCACCATGACAATTTCGAGCAAGGTTGGCACTATGTTGAACACCATAAAACGCATGAGGAAACTCACGCCGCTGGTGCCGCGTTCAATATCGCGGGATAAGCCACCGGTTTTGCGCTCTAGATGAAAATCGAGGTCAAGTCGGTGTAAATGGTCGAATACCGCTAAACCTAAACGGCGGATCGCCCGCTCTGTTACGCGGCCAAACAAGGTATCGCGGATCTCCCCCGTAATCGCCGTCAGTAAACGAATCGCACCATAGGCCAACACTAATCCTACGGGCACACTGAGGGCTTGCGCGGTTTTATCGGCATCTAAGGTGTCGACCAAATGCTTCAGAATAAAAGGCAGACCAACGCTGGTCAGCTTAGCGATGATGAGACATGACATCGCCAGCGCAATACGGCCTTTGTATTCCAATAAGTAAGGCCAAAGCAGTTTCATGACGTGCCAGTTTAATTTATCGACTGGACCTTCAAAATATAACGTTGGGCGCATAAGACATAACCTTGAATGAGTTATGCCAATTGTAACAGTTCACACCGGACATAAGCTAAGCGAAACTAGCAAAGTCTGAATAAAATCAATCAGATTTTCCTGACAGACAAATAGACTTATTCACGACATACTCAGCAGCTATTTTGATTGTATTTAAAGTCAAAACATCATACTTACGCATTACACTGGCGTATTCACAATAAATGAATTTATACTGATTTGTGTTCAGGCATGTACCGTTTTGCTTAACCTCAGAGCCGTATGTAAGAGGATAAGAGTGCAATGGAAGAAGGCTTGGCACAGAGTTGCTGCTGTTGATTATTTTTGCAGTTTTGCCCAAAATGCCATGGAGGCGGTTATACAAATCAATAGAATTTGTTAACCTCTACGCGCTAGATTTTGCGATTCATACGCCCAAGTTCTAGCGAGAACATTAAGACAAACAAATTAAATTAAGATCAAAGGAAGCTTTATGTTGGATTCCGCTAAAGTTCAATACCCGCCATTACCACTGATCCAAACTTGGGTGTGGATGATGATCGAATCAGGCAATCCAGAGATACAAGATAAAGGTAGAAACAACCTTATTGCCGCCTTTGGTAGCTTAGCCAAAGCAAATGAATACATTGTTGAAATAAGCAATAAATAGATAAAACAAAGGCGCCGGGATAGCGCCTTTGTTTTTACTTAACCCGCAATCGTTAACGGCAAACTCAGGTATAGTTGCGGTTTATGTTCGCTCGAGCAGACAATTAAACCTGACGGCGTTCGATAATGCTTTGGTTCAAAATGGCTAACAGACGCTCGGTATCATCCCAACCAATACACGCATCGGTAATACTCTGCCCATAGCATAACTCTTGACCTTCAATAAGATCTTGACGACCTTCCACTAAATGGCTTTCTACCATAACACCAAAAATAGCAGTATTTCCCGCCGCCACTTGACCAGCTACATCTTCAGCAACCACTAACTGACGTTGATACTCTTTACTACTATTAGCATGGCTAAAGTCGATCATGATGTTGTCGGCAAGCTTTGCTTTTAACAATTGCTGGCTAATCTCAGTGACATGCGGCGCGCTATAATTGGGCTCGCGGCCACCCCGTAAAATAATGTGGCAATCAGGATTGCCCTTAGTCGAAACGATCGCCGAATGGCCCAACTTAGTCACAGATAAAAAATGGTGTGGTGCATTGGCAGCACCTATCGCATCAATAGCAACTTTAATCGTGCCATCAGTACCATTTTTAAAACCGACCGGACAAGAAAGACCCGAGGCTAACTCTCTGTGTACTTGAGATTCTGTCGTACGGGCACCAATGGCTCCCCAGCACATTAAATCAGCCATATATTGTGGGGTGATCATGTCAAGAAACTCACCCGCGGTTGGCATACCGCTGTCGTTCAAATCCACTAATAATTTACGGGCGGTGCGTAAACCATCATTGAGTTTAAAGCTGTTATCCATGTAAGGATCGTTAATCAGCCCTTTCCAACCCACTGTGGTTCTTGGTTTTTCAAAATACACTCGCATCACAATTTCGAGTTGATCTTTATAACGTTCACGCAGTGAGACCAAACGCTGTCCATATTCCAACGCAGCTTTGGGATCGTGGATAGAACAAGGCCCAATCACCACTAATAGACGATCATCAGACTTAGCCAGAATATTATGGATACTATTACGCGCATTAAACACAGTCGCAGAGGCTTTTTCGGAAGCAGGAAATCGTTCAAGAATCGCGATAGGTGGAAGTAACTCTTTTACTTCTTTAATGCGAACATCATCATTTTGGTAATACATAATTTTACTGCTCCAACGCTGGTGTTTTAGGCTATTTCTATCGCTGCGATAAGGGATCTCAACTGCAATACTGAGTTCAATTTATCGAGTCTCAGGCGCCAATGCAACCAAGTTGTCTCCATTTCAAAAAATCAAATATAACTTATTGTTTTAATATATTTAAAAAAAATCAAAATTCAAATATGCCAGCTAACTCACAGCCTTGATGAACAAAATCGAATATGGCGGATAAAAAGGAATAAACATATTTACTGCAAGTGTATTTAGGTGCCCTATGTAAGCAAGCAAAGATGTTTACCCGTAATAAGCTTAATTGATGGCCAGCGCTCTATAGAAAAGAGCGGGCAAATGCTAATGCTGTAACATGACTTGTAACTTGCTCTGATAGCGTTGACGCTCTGACTCATCTCGACTCAAAGCCAAGGCTTTATCCATATTCAGTTTGGCACGCTTTTCGTCCCCCAGCGCCCAGTAGGTTTTAGATAAACCGAAGAAGAACTCATGACGATAATCCGCTTTTGCCAACGCCCTTTGATACCAAGCCAAGGCCTCGTTGTATTGATGCTCATCATAGGCTTGCTGCCCCATGTCATAGTAATAATAGGGATTACGTATTCGCGCTAATTCAAGCACTTTATTAATTTCGGCCCATTCATCAAGCCGCCCCTGCTCCCCTAAAATCAAGGCTAAGTTATAAAGCGTTGTCAGATTTTTCGCATCAAACTTGAGTGCATAGCGATAAACCTGTTCGGCCCGCTTTTCATCACCTTTATGCCGGTAAATAATGGCGAGCGTGTTGAGTGAAGGAACAAACTGGCCGACTTTTAAACCCACTTTAATCAAGGCATAGGCCCTGTCTAAATCACCGTTCACCAAAGACTCTGCCGCCATGTTGTTGTAAAACATGCTGATTAAGGTCTGCCGATCCACTTGGGTTTTACCGTATCCCCGTAGAGCTCGCTCTGGCATAAAGTCCACTAAAACTGCGGTAGATGACACATAAACTGAATGTGCGTTTTCAGGTGGAAGTAAGCGTAAATTCACATGCCCATTGATTAAATAGAAATCACCTTGCTTATCCCATACCGGTTCTATCGCAATATCTTGATACTCAGCACTCACATTCAATATGTCCGCTAACGCAGAAGTCATGACCACTAAAGACATGCAATTACCCGCCCTTTGGGCATAGGTTTCACGGGCAATTTGGGTCAGATTATCTTGATATCGAAAATCAATGTTAGCGCTATTGGTTTGACTCGCATTGATATAACTAGCTAACCATTCATTAGCTAACATGTTGTTATTGTGTGACAAAGTGTATATCCCATAGCGACGTTTTACGTCTGTCACGACCTCGGGTGGCAGATAAAAGATATCAGCAACAGAAGGAATATCGGCCACAGGGGTAAACAGTGAATCGGCAAGTAACGACTCAAGATCCGACGGATTAGGCTCAATGGTCGTCGAGCTACAAGCAAACAATTGACTGAATACAACGCTCAAGATCGTACTCAAGTATACGGCTCGGAATAGTTTCGACATACGCCCTCCCACACCATTAGCTCCTATTTGAGCTTATTACAAATGGCGAAAAAGACGACATAAAATGGTTACAAAAAATGATAATCGCGATCGATTGAAAATAATCGCAAATAATTTAATGAATTAACTATTGTGAAGGTCGGTCAACTTCTATGTATAACTCACGCTGCTGATAATGATACGGCCGATAGTTATGCTCTCCACAGGTAAAATGTCGATAGGGTTTCATGACCGTAACGCAACCTGAGGGTAAAGCCTGCAGAATTTGGATTTGCTGCTGGCGACGAAGCGACTCCTGCCATTCAAAATCCTTGAGCACTTGATCACGCACGGCAAAGGCATCGACAGGCTCACTTGAGCGATTAACGATCACTTCTCCTGCAAAGGCAGAAACCGATATCCAGCCAGAAATGACGATAAGACTTAATCGCGAAAATTGACCTATTGTTTTTATATTCAAGCTCATAGAACACTCCTTAATTTATACAAGAAAACAGAATTGCTCAGTAATTAAGCTTATGACCCTGTGCTTAAACTTCAATCACAGTGATTACCCATAAAAAAGCAGAGCCTAGGCTCTGCTTCACTATCCCTCGATCCAAGCTAAGCATCAAGGTGAATCACGTGTTAATGTGCAAGTTTAATCAGCCCGCATTTTTGACCGTAACAAACTCAGGATAGGCATCAATACCGCAGTCAGAAGCATCCATACCGTTGTATTCTTCTTCCTCAGTCACACGGATCCCCATGGTTATCTTAATCACATACCAAACTGCAAATGATGAGCAGAATACCCAAGTGAAAATGATCGCTGCGCCCGTCAACTGTCCGGTAATAGTTGCATTGGCATTGGATAATGGCACACACATTAAGCCAAGGAAACCAGCCACACCGTGTACTGAAATCGCACCGACGGGATCGTCGATCTTAATGCGATCTAAGCCCACTATCGAGAACACCACCACGCCGCCCGCCACTAAACCAATCACACCCGCCATTAACAATGAAGGCGAAAGAGGATCTGCCGTAATCGCCACTAATCCAGCCAAAATACCGTTAAGGATCATGGTCAAATCCGCTTTACCCCAAATCATCTTACACACGATAAGAGCAGAGATAGCACCAAAAGCCGCTGCAGTATTGGTATTCACAAACACTTTCGCCACTGAGCTTGCATTCGCCGCATCCGACACCATTAATTGCGATCCGCCGTTAAAGCCAAACCAGCCCATCCACAGAATAAACATACCTAAGGTTGCCATTGGCAAGTTAGAGCCTGGAATAGGATTCACTTGGCCATTAGGCCCGTATTTACCCTTACGCGCACCGAGCAATATCACGCCAGCAATCGCCGCGGTCGCCCCCGTCATATGCACAATACCGCTACCAGCAAAGTCTACAAAGCCCAGTTTAGCGATAAAACCTTGGCCCCAAGTCCAATAACCTTCTACTGGATAGATAACCGCTGTCATCACCACAGAGAAGAACAAGAAAGCCCACAACTTCATCCGTTCCGCCACAGCACCAGAGACAATTGACATCGCCGTTGCCACAAATACAACTTGGAAGAAGAAGTCAGATTCTAATGCATGGCTCGCATCTGCTGATTGCGAACCAATTAAGGTGCCAATTGACGGTAACCAGCCACCTTCAGTGTTATCCACATACATGATGTTATAGCCAACCAACAGATACATCACACAGGCAATCGCGTACAGCACAACGTTCTTAGTTAAAATTTCAGTGGTATTTTTAGAGCGAACTAAACCCGCCTCTAACATGGCGAATCCCGCCGCCATCCACATGACTAAAGCGCCAGAAATCAAAAAGTAAAAGGTATCGAGTGCAAAGCGTAGTTCAGTGACTGTGCCGCCTAATTTCGTTAATTCTTCCATTGTCAGCCCCTTATAGCGCTTCAGTATCAAGTTCACCCGTACGGATACGGATAGCATGTTCTAAATCAACGACGAAGATCTTACCGTCACCAATTTTCCCCGTATGGGCCGCAGTGGTAATGGCCTCAATCAACATGTCGAGATTTTCAGCCTTAGTGGCAATTTCTAGTTTTACTTTTGGCAAAAAATCCACCTGATACTCGGCGCCGCGATACAACTCTGTATGCCCTTTCTGACGGCCAAAACCTTTCACTTCGGTCACCGTCATGCCCTCAATACCAATTCCGGCGATAGCTTCACGGACATCATCCAACTTAAACGGCTTGATGATAGCGCTGACTAGTTTCATCCTGACCTCCAAAAACACGCGATTGTTATTAACTTGTATCAAAGGTAATTCAATCATTAGGCCAACAATTTAATCTATTGATTATTATTGGTTTAAATTTTTTAACACTATTTTTCAAGGTTAAAAATGCACCATAATCGAGCACTAACTGGTGCGATGCACTCTTTTAGTGAGCAGTTTAAGTGCGACAGCTATTCGACCTTAGGCCTATTGGTAACAAGGTTAAATTAGGGTCTACTGGGGGAAGCGTAAATCGAGATGAAATCTGAGCATCACAACACAAGCTCTTAGACAAAAGCGAAGATCATCACTAAGACAATCATCAAGCGCAGAAGGAAGGCCCGATGTTAAAACCAGAAGAATGTGTTCTCGTTATCGTCGATGTGCAAGGAAAACTTGCACAAATCATGGATAACAGTGACAAGCTGCATCAACAACTACAGACCTTAATCCAAGGCGCACAATTATTTGAAATTCCAATACTGTGGTTAGAACAGCTACCCGATAAACTCGGAGCAACTAGCCCTGAGCTGCAAACCTTACTTGCGAAAACCAGCTCCCCCATTGCCAAGCAGCATTTTAGCGGCTGGCACTGTGACGCGTTTGCAAAGGCATTAACTAAGACGAATCGCAAACACGTCATACTGGCGGGTATTGAAAACCATGTGTGTGTTTACCAAACCTGTTGTGACCTTATCGAACAGCAATATTCGGTGCATTTAGTCGCCGATTGCGTATCGTCACGCAGTGCTGAGAATAAACAACTCGGGATCCAAATGATGACGGCCAGAGGCGCCCTATTAACTAACGTGGAATCGCTATTATTTGAATTACAACATCAAGCCCAAGGCGAGCGGTTTAGGGCGTTATTAAAACTAATCAAATAACGATTTAGCCCGTGGTATTTGCCAGCATGACCAGCGCCTGACATTACTCGATATTTTTTTCCATAAAAAAGCCCCCGCTGAGTCAGCGAGGGCTTTTGTTTGCATGAGGGGTTAGCTCATATCGAAAACTCAACCGCGATTGATTAAAACCTACTTATAAGTGGCTTCGCGTTTTTTCGCTTCTTCATCCCACTTAGGTAATATGTCTTTCTTAAATGCTTCTTTCTCAGCATTCATCTTTTTCATGTCCATACCTAAGGCTGCTTGTGCTTTAGCTTTAGTAGAGATATCAGGAATCGCAACAGGATCTGTGATGCCTTTTTTACCGAGTAATTGCGCTAACTTCACACGAGCATCAGCAGCTTTACTTACCGAAGTTCCCAGAATACGCAATGCTTCATCCGGTGCGTGAGCTGCAACACCATGGGAAGCAATCGCTAAATCCCAACGCCATTGTGAATGGCGGATATCTGTTAGTATGGGTTTCATTTCTTCTTCAGTTGCGCCAGCTTTCCACGCAGCCTCTGCTTCAAAGTGTGCTTTGACTAATTGCTCTTCCGCTTTCAACTTCATTTCTTTGACTTTGGCTTTACGCTCATTAGTCACGCCAACCAAAAACTCTTTAGTCTGGCTATGGCAAGTTGCACAGGTTTCTTCAAAACGGTCGAATGGATTGCCCACTTTATGATCGGTAAACTTCTTACCTTCAGCACTGGTCACTTTTGGCATGTGACAGTCAACGCAACTCACATTATTCATGCCGTGAATACCCATTTTCCACGTTTCATACTCTGGATGCTGGGCTTTTAACATTGGTGTCTTAGAAAGGGCGTGTGTCCAATCAGAAAATTGGATTGAGTCATAGTAGACTTCCATTTTTTCAACTGTTGTACCCATATCCCAAGGGAATTTAACAAAATTCTTTTTGTCGTCAGTTTTCTCAAAATAATACTCAACGTGGCACTGAGCACATACCATTGATTCTTTATCTTGTTTAGACGCTTTGCTGAAAGGTGTACCTATAGCTTCAAAAGCACGGTCTGCATAAGGGCGTGAAATACGTAACTTTGGAGAGCTTTTTTCATGGCAATCACCACAACCAATGGTATTTGTCACTTCAGGGCCACCCTTTGACCACTTACCTTTGAAGTAACCATCTTCGCCTTGCTCTTCAATCAAGCGAGGTACATCAGGGCTCTTACAGCTCCAACATGCCATAGGCAATGGACCATCTTCCGCATTTTTCGGCGCACCAGTACGTAGGGTATTACGCACGTCGGTCACGGCATACATATGGCCGCGAGGAGCGTTGTAATCTTTTGCGAATGCATAGCCAGCCCACAGGATCACCATATTAGGATCCTGCCCAATCGCATCGACAAGTTCTTCACTCTTTGCGGTATCATGCCAGCTATTATATTGATTCTTAAATTTATCTTTATAAACTTCGTTGCGAGGCTCTGTTTTATCACTCGCCATTGCGCCCGCTGCCATGAAGCTGGCGGCAACCAGTGCACTCAGTGCAAAGGACTTACCTGTCATCTTCTTCATCATCTCATCTCCGTGTTGCATTATTGTTGTAAATCACGACATCTCCATGGTCAAACTTAGTGATTTAACCCTGCTAAAAATATACCTCTTAGGGGGTATCTAGGTTGAAGTTTGCGCTAGATCAAAATGTAAAGGTGTTGTTGTTCACATTTCTATACTTTTGTTAATGTATTACATTATTTTCTAATGTAAAAACCACTGCAAAGTGCCATAACAGCGGCCATCAAAATGAACAGCGGATTAATGAAACGAGGTAGTCTCACCTCAAAAATCTTAGGATTAATGTTAGTACTTATTCTGCTCTCTAGTAGTTTATCGACTTTTGCTATCATCAATTTGTCCTACAGCTTAGGCGACGCCAAGGCGATTAATGCCTCAGGGTCGCTGAGGATGCAAAGCTATCGGTTAATGTTTTACGCCAACTCAGGCAGTGATGCTGCGCAGGATAAAATCACCGAATTCGAAAATACGCTCTATTCCGACACATTAAAGCCCTCGGAAAGTTGGTTTAGTCCGCCAGAAATTGCCGCTCAATATCAGCTTGTCATCGATAAATGGCTGGTGATGAAACACTACATAGAACAAGAAAACTCCCGCGATTATGTCGCCTCACTGAAGGACTTTGTTGATACCATTGATTTACTGGTGCTTGAGATGGAGCACTACGCCGCCTTTAAACTCAGGCTCCTTGCCGCCAGCCAAATATTAGGCTTAGGCGTCATGCTCATTATCGCTTTTGTGGCCGTGCGTTTTACAAAGAAGAAAGTGGTGATCCCGCTGCAAAAACTGATGGAATCGGCCAACACGATTTCTAAGGGTAATTTTGAAATAGAAATGCCCGAGACCGAATATATTGAACTTACAGCGCTGACCCATGCCCTACAAAAAACGGCGAAGGAACTCGCGACGCTTTATGGCAACTTAGAATCGCAGGTAGCAGAAAAAACCTTAGCGCTGACAAGGGCCAACAACGAGCTGGCATTCTTATATGATAACCTACTGACATTAAACGCAAATAAACTCGATTACAAGGCTCTCAAGGCGGCGCTGAATCAGTTAAAAGGCTATGAATCACTCGACTACCTAAGACTCATCATTCAATACCCAGAGCAAGAGTTAGAAGTGATTGAGGCCGATGGCGGTTGGCCAGATATGACTCAAGAGAGCACCCGTTTCCCACTGCAATTTGAGCAGGCTAATTTAGGCTATTTAGAGTTAATTGCCGACCAAACACCCAATATCGCCTTGTTTAACAATTTCGCAATTATGTTGACGCGCTCAATCGTGATCCACAATGCCACAGAGCAAAGACAGCAACTGGCGCTAATGGAGGAACGTGGCGTGATTGCCCGAGAGCTGCACGACTCTTTGGGTCAAGTGCTATCTTTCCTAAAAATCCAAATTAGCTTATTACGCAAAAACTTAGATTGCAGTTGCCGCAGCCCGATCGTTGAGGCGCAGTTAACCGAAATCAACGAAGGTGTAAGCACTGCCTACGTGCAACTCAGGGAGTTACTATCCACCTTTAGGCTCACAATTAAAGAGCCCGATCTAAAAAGTGCTTTAGAGGCTATGCTTGAGCAACTCAGGACAAAGACGAATATAAAGATAACCTTAGACTATAAACTTGCGCCACAATGGCTAGAGGCAAAGCAGCACATCCACATACTGCAGATCACGCGAGAAGCGACGTTAAACGCCATCAAACACGCCGAGGCCAGCCTCATTAACATCCATTGCTATAAGGATGACGAGGGTATGGTCAATATTGATGTTTGTGATAACGGCATAGGTATTGGACATTTAAAAGAACGAGATCAACATTTTGGCATAGGTATAATGCATGAACGAGCCAGTAAGCTTTCAGGTAAAGTCGTGTTCAGCGACAATGATTTAAAGAGATTTAAACCTGCTATGGCAACCACAACTGAGCAAGGATGCAATGCACAAGACGACGCACTCAAACCTAACAGCCCATTAAACCTTGTGCAGCACAGCAAGGAGTCAAGTGGCACTAGAGTGACGCTTATTTTCCCATCTCAACAGGAGCCTTCAAATGGGTAAACCTTATTCCGTACTAGTGGTCGATGACCATCCCCTCTTGCGCAAAGGCATCTGCCAGCTCATCGCTTCAGATCCTGACTTCAGCCTATTTGGCGAAGCCGGTAGTGGTTTAGACGCATTAACCGCAGTGGTCACCGATGAACCCGACATCATATTGCTCGATCTGAATATGAAAGGCATGACAGGCCTAGATACCCTCAACGCCATGCGCCAAGAAGGTGTTACCTCACGCATAGTAATTCTCACCGTTTCCGATGCAAAACAGGATGTTATCCGTTTACTTCGCGCTGGAGCCGACGGCTATTTGCTTAAAGATACTGAGCCAGATTTGCTTCTCGAAAAACTCAAGAATGCCATGCTTGGCCACAGGGTGATCAGCGATGAAGTCGAGGAATACCTTTACGAACTTAAAGATGCGACCGATGAACAAGAATGGATTTCGAGCCTAACCCCAAGGGAGCTGCAAATTCTACAGCAACTGGCGGAAGGCTTAAGTAATCGCATGATTTCAGAGCATTTACACATTAGTGAAGGCACAGTTAAAGTGCACGTAAAAAACCTACTGCGTAAAGCCAATGCTAAATCGAGAACCGAAATGGCGGTGCGCTATCTGAATCATTAAAGATACGAAAATGAGCTTGGTATAGCGCAAACAATAAAGGCAATCCCATGATTGCCTTTATGTTTTTATCAAATAGAGATTAAATAAATGATTACAAACCTTTCTCAATAAATTGCTGCCAACTCAATAGCGCCTGCTCAAAATCCTCTAGGCCACAATAAGCTTCTGACTCAGCATCATAGAGTGACATAGCCTCTTCCAATTCATATTCTTGTTCAAAGCCTAAAGTATTGGCAAAGACTCGCGCCTGTTCACGCTCTAACTCTAAGGTAAAATCATTACCAACAAGACGCCATGAACCTCGTTTATCGGCTTGAATTTCTTTTATCACACCCAACACTTGCTGAATTTTAGCTAACTCAGTCCCTAATTCTTCCGTAAACCATTGCCCAAGCACTTCATGATCCATGCTAAAGCTAGCCAAAAAAGTGCCAGTTAAACTGTTACGCCGAAATTCGTATTCCATTTTATTGTCTCTTTGATCTAAGCCTACTAATGCTAATTTTAACCTATCCTTGGCTAAGTTGCTTGCATCCCTCAGCACATCAAATTTATGTCAATTAACGTTTACCTCATGTCGTTAAGCATAAGTACTGACTTCATTTTCATGACAAAATCAGTTAGTTTGTTTGGATGATTTTGAAAGTTAAATGGAATGCGATATGCACGAAGGGTTTATCTACAGTTTAGTGCTCAGCGGCGCCCAAGCGGGTTCTACCTTGAGCCTAGAACAGATCGAAAAATGGGATCCTCAGGATGGCCTACTCTGGTTACACCTTCGCTATCGTAATAAAAAGGCACGCCACTGGATACTCAATAGCGGTCTGCCTAAGGTCGAAAGTGATGCCCTACTCGCCCAAGACACTCGTCCCCGCGCTGTGATTACAGGTGAAGGCATATTACTCGCATTACGCGGCGTTAACCTCAACCCCAATTCTGCTCCCGAAGACATGGTGGCAGTGCGTATCTATGCCGATAAACAGCGGATCATTTCCACCTGCGATCGCGAGTTACAGTCGGTCAAAGATGTCGCCGAGCTAATCCTTGAGGGCAATGGGCCTACAACTACGGGGGACTTTATCGTCGCAATCTGCGAGCGACTGACCAATCGTAAAGTCGAGTTTATTGATAAATTGGAAGAACAGCTCTCTGATTTAGAAGAACTAGTCGTCTCAGGCAATGTGAAAGACTTACGTACCGATATCGCCGAACTGCGCCGTCAAACTGTGGCCATTCGCCGCTATTTAGCCCCACAGCGCGAAGCATTCTCGAAAATGATTTCTGAGCAATTTAGCCTATTTAAAGATACTGAGCGACTCAAGCTAAGGGAAACAAACGATAAACTTATCCGCACCATTGAAGATCTCGATGCCCTGCGCGATAGGGCCAATGTGACTCAAGAAGAATTACTCAGTCAGCAGTCGGAGCAACTCAACAAACGCTTATACTTCTTATCCTTAGTGTCAGCAATCTTCTTACCGCTAGGCTTTTTAACAGGCTTACTTGGGGTCAATATTGGCGGGATACCGGGCGCGGACAACACTTGGGCCTTCGCCACCTTCTGCGGCATATTAATCTCACTCGTCGCCCTGCAAATGGCGCTTTTTTATCGATTTAAGTGGTTATAGCCACCTTAAAACAACAAAGCCAATCGATTAGGATTGGCGTTGTTTTCTCTCAGTCCCTTAAGCTAATTGTTATGGGCTAATGCTTACGAGCTAATTTTTATGATTTAGGCTGGAATGTCGGCAACTCAAACACATTGGTCATCACTTTATAAAGCTCAGTTCCTTGGTGCACTGACGCCGAAGCAAAGTGCAAAATCGGCACGCAGTCCTGTGGTAAACTGACCGTCTTTAGCTCATCCGCCGTACCGTATAAATCCATTCGCAGCAAATTCACTAAGGGCTGCCCCGCAGCTAATGGCTCACCCACAGGTGCAAGGTATTCCACTAAACCAGAACTTGGCGCGTGATATTTTTTATAGTCTTTTAGATAACAACCAAAGCGCTGCATTTTAGCGGGTGCAACGGTTTCAGCGATCACGCCTCGGTGGCTTAAATATGCCAAAATCCCTTGTGCATCAACCAGTGCATCCTCAAGACAGACGCGCTCTTGGCTCGCCAATTCCAAGGTTAACGCTGACACTGCAACCCCTAAATCGCGCCCTTGAGATTTTGCAAAATCACTCAATTGCCACCAAGGACAAAACGCAGCCTCATCCATGGCGCCACCAAAGGCATTGGGGATAATGAGCGTATAAGGGATCGACAAAAACTGCGCAGCAGCTAAGTCATATTCAGGACAATACAAGTGCTTACAAGACTTAGGACCTGTGTGCAGATCGAGCACTATATCCGCGCCATGGGCCATAATCTGCAGGTTAACCGCAAGTCTATGACCCGTGGTGATACCCCATTCATGACGCAATTTTTGCTGACAGGCTTCTACCAAAGTACTGCGATAGGCTTGGAGCAGCTCGCTATCACTCAGCTTGGCATGTTCGCCATACCAAGTCGGCAAATCAATAGCATGATTCAAATACTCACGATTCCAATTCGCGCCCGTAATAGGATCAAATCGGCCAAGGGTAAACTCACCACTTTTTTGGTTGATCCCGAGTGGATTGGCCAATGGCACTAAGGTGATTTCGCCGCGGATGTCACAGTGTTCAAGCTGCTTCATCAACTGATAAATCACCGCATTCCCTTGTACTTCAGCACCGTGGACATTGGCCTGAATATACACTTTGGGGCCAGTCGCCTTCTCGTCACTCAGTTTGAAATGGTAGATAGGCAAAGTGAGTGCTTGCCCTGCGGCAAGCTCCCCGATTTGCAGAGACGATGTTGTCGGCAACATACTAAACGCCTTCGAACAGATTTTGATGCAGCGATTTAACCACTTGCGCCGCTTCCGATTCTGCCACTAACACGCACAGATTATGTGGGCTGGCACCTTGGCAAATCATCCGCACATTGTGTGGCTCTAACACTTCAAACACACGACGACAAATACCCGGCGTCGTCGCGATGCGGTTACCGATAATCGCCACTAAGGCCAATCCATCTTCAACTCGCACACGACAATGCTGTGATAATTCTTGCAGCAATGCCTCACTCAACAGACCTTGACCACTTGAATCTGAACCGGTTTTATCGAGGGTTAGAGACACATTCACTTCTGATGTGGTAATCAAATCCACACTGATCTTATGTCGCGCTAATGTCGCAAAGGTTTCCGCTAAAAAGCCCTGCGCATGCAGCATTTGCAAGCTGTGCAGATTTAACAGAGTTTGATCGCGGCGCAAAGCCACAGCGCGAAATACGGGCGCATCTTCCACTTGGTGACGGATCCAAGTCCCGCCTTTTTCAGGCTCTTTACTTGAACCTACAAACACTTGAATTTGCTGACGAACGGCAGGAAGAATAGTCGCTGGATGCAATACCTTGGCACCAAAGGTCGCCATCTCGGCAGCCTCATTGAAACTGATCTCTGCAATCGGAAAGGCATTGGGCGCCAAACGAGGATCCGTTGTATAAATCCCCGCAACATCAGTCCAAATTTCGACCGCTGAGGCGCGTAGCGCTTCGGCTAACAACGCAGCAGAATAATCACTACCGCCGCGACCTAACGTGGTCGTTTGTCCCGCTTCATCGGCACCGATAAAGCCTTGCGTGACAATCACTTGTTCCGCTAACAGTGGCTGTAGATAATCACGAGCTAAAGTCGCAATCTGCTCGACCTGAGGTTCGGCGCGGCCAAAGTGGCTGTCAGTACGTAATACTCGGCGCACATCGAAGGCACTTGAGTTAACACCTTTCTCACGGATCACAGCCGAAAACAACGCCGAAGAACATTGCTCACCGAGGGACAACAACTCATCCATAGTCGTTTTGCTGCGTTGTGATGCGAGCGCTTCACTCAATACCGACATGCGACTCAATAATTTATCTAATGCGGCGGCCACATCGTTAGGACGACCGAGCTTATCTAAAATCGCATATTGAATTTGGGCAATTTGTTTTAATCGCTGTAATCGGCCATCGTCGTTGATCGATTCTTGGGTCAATTCCACTAACAGATTCGTCACGCCGCTCGAAGCGCTGACCACAACTAAACGACAATGAGGATTAGCTAACACTATGTCGGCACAGCGATTCATAGCGTTATAGTCGGCGACTGAGGTGCCACCAAATTTTGCAACAACGAGGGACATTAGCGCACCTCCGTGAAACACGTAGGGCAACAAATAAATGCAGATTGAATAAGATATTGATTAACTAACATGATCACACTCCGAACTGACTTCGTTCGAAGAGCCTGGTGCTCAATGATAACGCACCCCAAAAGAAGGGAAACAGCAATCGTCACCAGAAGCTCTCCACCAATTACAGGTGACAATCGTCAGGATTCAGCCTGAGCGACCGACATAAACATGCAGCAACCATATCTATGCCTCGGCGTTAATCTCCCTCATCAGTCATCGCTGGAGTTTGTGCTCCTCTGACCGACTACCTAGTTAACGCTCCTCTTCTGTTCCTTTCCTAGGAAAGGGACGAAAAAAGTAGCAATAAACCCCTAATGAAGTCAATGCTAATTTCATAACAAATGAACAATTTAAATAAAATCTTTTGAAAACAACTAAGTGTTCAAATCGGGTAGCTCGTATACCAGCTGCACATAATCTCTAAATTTGCCTAAACACACTTCATCATGTCCATCCAAGGTGCAAGGCACTAAGCTCACATCCCCTTGTTCGACAACATAAATCGCATATTGATTAAATTTCTTACCCAATTGCAATGCCATCGTTCTATCGATAAACACGGCCCAACTTTTTTCCATGTGGGATAAATCCGGTGCAGCGCCCACTAAAGCACGATAAGGGCTACCGAGTAATTCAATTTCACGGAGAAGTTGGCGATCGAGTAAACGGTTTTGGCTAGGAGAGAGAAGTTTTGAAGCGGGATTATGAGCGGTAATAACAGCAAAGGAAAAATCACAGGATAATGCTTGAGTCAGCAAAAACAACGGCGCTTGGTAACATTGCCACAAATTTTGAGTCGTATTGTCCATTGGTAGTCTAGTCGAAAAATGAACCCAAGCTAGTGTAGCAGAGTGATTGTAAAATCCAAAGAGGCGTGAACTGGCTCACAGGAATAAGAAATACATTAGTTATACTAATCAATAGCTAAAGTAAATATCATGGTAAAAACCCCTGCTCACCTAAAATTTGTTAACATTTCATTTGTTAACAAATGACTAAAACGAGTACAATGTACGTACTGGTGAGTTGAAACAGATTGAGCAAGATGCTTATCGTTCAATACAGTTTGTTACATATATCGCTTAAAGTAACGTGAACTGACCGGGCATCTGTTTAAAATCTGTTCTACATTTGATTTGTCTTTTAAACATTTAAAAAAAACAATAGTTAAGGAACTTATTCTAACTATTGCTTATCGAAGTTGGTACTGATTACGTTTTCTCGTATTACACTTAAACGTGCACTTAATCTACATCCAGATATAGATGTCACCGTAAAGATTTTCCTTTTGAGCACAAAGCAGTTCAAGGAAGTATCAACGCTTTTATGAATATAAGAGCCCGAAGTAAGTTGCTCTTATTGGTTAGTATAAACTGATTAAAATTTAGGTAAATAATATGCAAAATCCGCACATTCTGATCGTTGAAGATGAAGCCGTTACCCGTAACACGCTGAGAAGTATTTTCGAGGCAGAAGGGTATGTGGTAACTGAGGCCAATGATGGCGCAGAAATGCATAAGGCTATGCAGGAAAACAAAATTAACTTGGTCGTTATGGACATTAACTTGCCAGGTAAGAATGGTCTATTGTTGGCACGTGAACTACGTGAAATCAACAACATCGGTCTTATCTTCCTGACAGGTCGTGACAACGAAGTCGACAAAATTCTTGGACTTGAAATTGGCGCGGACGATTATATTACCAAGCCGTTCAACCCACGTGAATTAACGATTCGTGCTCGTAACCTTCTGACTCGTGTCAACAGCGCTGGCGCTGAAGTCGAAGAAAAGAGCTCAGTAGAATACTACCGCTTCAATGATTGGAGCTTAGAGATCAACAGCCGTTCATTAGTGAGCCCACAGGGTGAATCTTACAAACTGCCACGTAGCGAGTTCCGCGCTATGCTGCACTTTGTTGAAAACCCAGGCAAAATTTTGACTCGTGCCGATCTACTGATGAAAATGACTGGCCGTGAACTTAAGCCGCACGATCGTACTGTAGACGTGACTATCCGTCGTATCCGTAAGCATTTCGAAAGCTTGCCAGATACGCCAGAAATCATCGCAACTATTCACGGTGAAGGCTATCGTTTTTGCGGTAACTTAGAAGGCTAATCGCCCGCTAAGCAACCCGCATTAGAAACTGGATTGGTTTGATAAAAATCAATTCACAAAAAACCAGATCCTAGGATCTGGTTTTTTTATGCCTGCTATTTGGCGTTTTTCAACTGCCTATCGAGGAAATCTGCCAGTGAGCGATATAAGTGATTACGCACTTTCTCGCCACGCATCGAATGTTTAGATCCTGGATAATCGATCATCTGGAACAACTTGCCTTCATCCTGCAACGCCTTATAAACCCGAGTGCTGTTTTCAAACAAGACGTTATCGTCGGCCATGCCGTGATACATCAACAAACCCGCTTGATAGTTTTTCACATAAGGGAACACACTGCTGGCTTCATAACCCTTTTCATTCCCCTCGGGATGAGCTAAATAACGCTCAGTATAATGGGTGTCATATAAGCGCCAGTCGGTGACAGGAGCCCCCGAAATCGCGGCTTTAAAGTAATCGGGCGCCTTAAATAGACTCATCAAGGCCATGTAACCACCGTAACTGTGGCCGTAAATTGCCACATTATCGGCATCGACAAATGGCAGACTGCGTAAATAGTCCACTCCCACTTTTTGATCCTTGACTTCAGCTTCACCCAAGTGACGGTAAATCACTTGCTCAAACTTTGTGCCCCTGTGGGCGCTGCCGCGGTTATCCAACTGGAACACCACATAGCCTTGTTGCACCAGATACTGGGTAAAGTAGTCCTGCTCGCTCCAACTGTTGGTCACTAACTGTGCGTGCGGCCCACCGTAAACCCGCACTACGACAGGGTATTTCTTGCTCGCATCGAAGGGAACAGGTTTGAATAAACGGGTTTGTAACACTTGGCCATCTTCGGCTTTCAGTTCACCAAATTCAGGGATTTGCCACAGACCCGCATAGTCATATAAAGGATGGCCTTGCTTGACTTCATTTTGCTCAACCCAAGCCAGTTGCTGGCCCTTGTCACCGTGTAAACTGATCTGCGGTGGCTGAGATAAGCTATTGAAATAATCCAGATACACACTTTGATTGTCGGCAAACACAGGATCGTGCATGCCCGCTTGCTTGCTTACCCGCTCAACCTTGCCACCCGCTAAAGGCACGCGATAAAGTTGTTTCTCGATTGGCGTATCTTTGCGGCCAGTGAAATATACCCAACCAGCGGTTTCATCTATGTATTCCAACACATCGACAGCCCACTCGCCCTGAGTCAATTGGGTTTTAAGTTTGCCTTTTAAGTCAAAAAGATACAGATGATTAAAGCCGTCACGCTCAGATGCCCAAATAAAAGCCGATTGCTGTTTTAAAAAGTGCAGATCGTTATTGAGGTTCACCCAAGCGTTACTGCGTTCTTTCACTAAGGTTTTTGGCTTAGTCAGTGAATCTAACGCCACCAGTTGCAAATCTAGCTTATGTTGATCGCGACTCTGCCACTGGAACGACAAATGTTTGCTATCGGGCAGCCAATCGACCCGCGGCAGGTAAATATCTTTGCTATTGTCTTCGCTGTTCTCTTCGCGCAGCTTAACCCAATTGATAACCTTATCTTTTAACGTGACCACACCGAGGGCGATGTCGACATTGTTTTTGCCGGCATAGGGATAGCGCTGCTCAGTAAGTTTAATACCGTCAGCATAGATTTCGTTACGGGTTACTTGCTCGACACCAGACTCATCAATACGGGTGAAAGCGATGGCCGATTCATCGGGCGCCCACCAATAACCTGTCATGCGATCCATTTCCTCCTGAGCGACAAACTCGGCCATGGCATTTTTAATCGCCCCGCCGCCATCGCTCGTCATAGCTTGGAGTTTTTTGGTCGCCAGATCTAACACATACAGATTTTGATCCCGCACGAAAGACACAAAATGTCCCTTGGGCGATAAGCGCGCATCTGTGGCAAACCCTTCGCCAATGGGAAGTTGGCTGACACTGTTATCCACTAATGAGAAATAATACAGATTACCAGCAGCCGGAATTAATAGCGCTTGGCTATCATCGGCCCAGAAGTACTCCATAATGCCTTCACCATAAATACGTTGGCGTTCGCGGCGGGCCTTTTCTTCATCGGATAATTCATTGCTTGCCAACTTATCGGCATTGAGCAATAGGCTAGATTTGCCCGTCTTTACATCCATCTGCCAGAGATCATAAAAATTTTGATTGTCTTTACGGCCCGCAAGATAAGTGACACGCTGACCATCAGGTGACAATTTCAAACCTCGAGGACTGGTGCCCGCTAATGCGGGCGAGGCATTCATTCGCTCAATCGTCAGTGGCAGTTTGCCGCCTTCCATTGCAAAAGCTGGGGTAATTGAAAACATAGCTGTCGAAATCATGGCCATTTGGCTCGCTATCAGTAGGGGAACGGCGCGCACCTTAAGTGAGCACGCAGGGAACCAAGTTAACCTATTTTTAATCATTATTATTCCTTGGGAGCATAATCGCCTAAGATGTCAGCGATTAAAAACAAGCCGACATTGTGCCAGAGGCCGCCTATAAATAGAAAGAGCATGCAATATGCCGATACAAATTAGGCCCTTGCGCCAAGCCCAATCCAAATAATCCCAAAAAGCCCTAATATTCGCTAAAAGCATCAGCAACATCGCTGAAATTGTCGACTAACTGAGTTATCATTCGCGGCAAATAACGAAATTGACCTCATTGTTGAACCTCTAAAGGACATAACATGCAGACTCTGGCCCAGCACCTGACCTCACAGGCAGTGAACGACTCCCTCTCCCACCTAATTTTAACCTTAGCCGACACCTCAAAAGCCATTAGCCATGCCGTTCGCCACGGTGCGCTTGCAGGCGTGTTAGGCGCGACTGAGCAAGAAAACGTCCAAGGTGAAACCCAGAAAAAACTGGATATCATCACCAACGACATGCTCAAAGATGCATTAAAAGCTGACGGTACAGTGCGCGGTTTAGCGTCGGAAGAAGAAGATCATGTGGTTGAAGTCAGCCAAAATGGTCAATATCTGGTGTGTTTCGATCCACTTGATGGCTCATCTAATATTGATATCAACTCGTTAGTCGGCACGATTTTCTCTATCCTGCCCGCCTCTGCTGGCGAGTTGACTGAAACCAGCTTTTTACAATCTGGCCGCGCACAATTAGC
This sequence comes from Shewanella sp. NKUCC01_JLK, assembly GCF_019345615.1. Classification (NCBI taxonomy): domain Bacteria; kingdom Pseudomonadati; phylum Pseudomonadota; class Gammaproteobacteria; order Alteromonadales; family Shewanellaceae; genus Shewanella; species Shewanella sp. NKUCC01_JLK. Next base: position 305,139 of record NZ_JAHKRD010000002.1, read on the forward strand.
CGCAGGTTATGTACTTTATGGTCCATCGACCATGCTGGCATTAACCACAGGCCAAGGCGTGCAACTGTTTACTTTGCACCCAGAAACCAATGAGTTTTTACTGACTAACGCCGCCATGAGCATTAGCGCAGACACCGCCGAATTTGCCATTAATATGTCGAACCAGCGTTTTTGGGAAGCGCCAATGCAGACCTATATTGCCGATTTACTGCTCGGTAAAATTGGCCCACGCGAGAAATCATTCAACATGCGCTGGATCGCGGCCATGGTCGGCGATGTACACCGCGTGCTATCCCGTGGCGGTATTTTCACTTACCCAACCGACAATAAAGATCCTAAAAAACCGTACAAACTGCGCTTGATGTACGAAGCCAACCCAATGGCCTTCTTAGTCGAACAAGCTGGCGGCAAAGCCTCAACGGGTTATGAAACCATTTTAGATATTCAACCAACTCAAATTCACCAACGTGTTGCCGTCATCCTAGGCAGCAGCAACGAAGTCGACACTTGCCTGAGCTATCATGGTATTGATTACAGCGAAGAACCAAGTCTGGACTAAGTAGAATCGCTTAGATTCTGATTTTTAGGATAAAAGCCACTGACCACAGTGGCTTTTTTATTGTCGCAGAATGCTACATTTTGAGTTGTGATTGCGAAATCAGGGATCTATAAAGTCTTAGCGATGGGTTTCACATTTGGAGTTTATGCGGCCTTACGGCCGAGATAAATCAAGATCGTGGGGCTTCACCCCACACCCGACCAAGGAGGACTGCTCGTCCTATCCTCCTTGGATGCTCCAAGACGCCCCTAGCGAAGTTACATGCATTAATTAGTGGCTTCGTGCTTATTTGAAAATCGCTAACGCTTCCGATGGTACATCCTGTACCCCGAAAGCTAACTCGGAATCCATGCCTCGCTCACGCAATTTTCTTCAACGCTCTTCAGCGACTTCACAGGGGAAGGTGAACTCCTGTCACTTCTGTTTTGGCTGTATATCTGGAAAGACCTGTGCCTGTCCGAGCTTGCAGATTCGATGTTATCGGTAAGTATTTAATACATAAAAGTTATGCGTATCCGATCTTTCGTTACTTACTGATTTTAAAAAATTTAGTATTCTGAACTCTAGTCGTTGACTACCATTTTGGAACGGTGTTATATGTAAAATAATTATGAAAAATAGCATAGGGTTACTTTGTGAAATATAGTAAATTTGAAGATAGTCAGTTCATGTCTGCACTTAAAAATAGGTCTGACTTAGAGGTTTTTAATGAAAACAAAGGTGCAGTATTTGCTCTAGAGCTTTTTTTTGGAATTGAAGATATTTTGAATACCATATCACCTGCTGTGACTGGTGGTAGTGATGATGCAAAGACCGATTTGTTATTCGTTAACCGAGAAGAAGGGGCTATTGTATTGGTTCAAGCCTACGAAGCTCAAAATTTCAAATTAAGTGCCAAAGGAAATAAAGGTGCAGATTTATCTTATGCAATAAATGTCCTATTAACTTGTTCTGAAAGCGATATTCCTGCAGGAATTTTACCACAAGTATCCGAGGCGAGATCAGCATTGAGAGATGGTGATATAAATATGGTACATATTTGGTATCTACATAACTGCCCGGAAAGTGAACAGATAAAAGCACAAATGCTACCTCTGACCTCTCAAGCAATTGCACTTCTTGAACCATATCAAAAAGATGGATTAAAAATTCAAGCAAGTGTTCGTGAAATTGGTTTAGAGTCTCTCGACGTGTTTTATCGTTCCTCAAAACAGGCAATTATAATTGATAAAGAAATTGTATTTACGGAACCTAGATTAGGGTTCAATTTAACTCAAAGTAATTGGTCTTCTTTTATTACTACCGTTTCAGGTCAATGGTTGGCATCTTTATACAGAGAACATGACAAAAATGAACTTTTTAGTGCAAATGTTCGAGGGTTCATGGGGGCTAACAAAAAAGATAATGACAAAGTTATAAATTCTGGCATCCAAGAATCGGCCGGAAGTTCACCTGATGATTTCTTTGTTTTTAATAATGGAATAACTGCACTGGTGCATGATTTTACATTAGATCAAAATAATCACAATCTAATAAGATCTATTAAGGGTATTTCAATTGTAAATGGTGCTCAGACGACAGGTTCTCTAGGTTCTATTGGCTGTGATGTTAATTTGGATAGCATTAATGTTGGAGTTAGATTTATTAAATGTGGTGATAAATCAAAGGTAGAATCGATAACTCGATTTAATAATAGTCAAAATAAAGTAATACAATCAGATTTTCGTGCAAATGATTCAATCCAAAGTAGACTGCGTGAGGAATTTTCAAACGTTAAATGTGGAGAGTATAATGGCGGCTTGAGGGGTGGAACCACTTCGGATCGCAGACTTAAAATTGATGCACATTCAGCAGCTCAAGCCCTAATGGCTTGGCATGGAAATCCTGCTGATAGCTATCATCGAAAAATGGCAATTTGGGAAGAAGATGATTTATATAAAGTAGCATTTGACCCTTCGATAAAAGCTAGACATATCGCATTTGTATATACTCTGCTTGAAGCAGCATCTTTACTGAAAGATGAATTAAGACATAAGATTAAATCAGGTAATGCTCAGGCGATTGATAAAGAGATTCATGATTTTCTAAATGAGCGTGGTTCTGGTTTTTTAGTTATTCACGCTATGAGTAAAATAATAGAAATAATTTTAGAGAATAATGTTAAGTCCCCTTATGGAATAGGTTTTAAAGATAATTTGAAGAGAGATGTCTGTGTTGCGAATTGGAAAAATTTAATAATGAAACTCTCTCACCAAATTAAAAATCTTAGTGACGGCTTAAAAAATAGATTATCAAATAAAAGTGAGATAGAGAGAGTTGTTAACAATTTTTCATCATCTTTTGGTACTGTTTTTTTAGCAATTAAATCCTCATCACCAACTAATCCTTATAAAGACTTTGTTAGTGCAATACGTAATGATTTGTGAGAAATGATCTTTCAGGAAGAACTCTTTTGGGATTAACAGCTAACATCGAGATCACAGAAGTTCACCTCCCCTCGGAGTTGCCGCAGGGCATTTGCGTTCGTTGCGTGATCGAGGCATGGATGCCGAGATAGCGTCAGTCGAATCAGGGACGAGCGTCTGACGCGATAGCATAAGGACGCTAAATGCCCAAGGGGTTTTCAACTCCGTTGGAGACGTCATGGAGCATCCAAGGAGGATAGGACGAGCAGTCCTCCTTGGTCGGGTGTGGGGTGAAGCCCCACGACTTTGATTCACCTCGGCCGTAAGGCCGTATAAATCTGCAACTACAATATGGACGTGAACTAAAAATCGAAGGTTCTACATCAGTAGAATTAACAATTAAAAAGACAAGGACGAGCAGTCCTCCTTGGTCGACTCTTGATTAAACGTCAGGGGTGAAGCCCTAGGACTTTCTAGGCCGTAAGGCCACAAAGCTAAAAGCTACATAGCAAGTGCGAAATGTGGCGCAAAGAAAGTCACGACGGGTACAAACTCCAAAGCACAAATCTGCCACAGCAGCCGCAAGGCCAGCGTGAGTGGCCATAGCTGGACTCACATATTTTATAAATCAAGAAGGCCAACGCCCCGCAGCATGGTTGGCGGGGATTGGTATTTTGTGGCATAAGCGGTGAATTAAAGCCAGATAAGAGCTGCCGCTCCTGTTTGTCGTCTGTCAATTGAATACATCAAACAGGCGGCTTTACTGACATTGCTATTTTACTTCCAACCGATTATTTACCGAGTGCACACCAGAGGTTGCTGCCGTAACCCGTTCAGCTTGGTCTTTCTGAGCTTGGCTATTTACATTGCCGGAAATGGTGACATCGCCCTTGCGGGTTTCTATCTGAATATCTAAATTTTGTAGCTGCTGATCAGCGATCAACGCAGTATTAACTGCTGTGGCAATTTTAATATCATCACCAGTACCATCCTCGGTTGTTACAGTTAAGTCTGGTGTACCTGTTTGAGTATTCACATTGCCACTATCACAACCGTTAAGCAGCAAACTACCAACGAGTACAACACCAGCGGTAACGAACGTAAGTTTCATGGTTTGCATTATAAGCTCCTTCACACTGCAAAAAGTGCAGGGTAATAACCATAATGCAATAACACCAGTTTGAGCTCTGTGCGCTGGCAGACATACAAATCGATCTAGGGCGAGATCACCTTGTTAGACTCTTGATTAAGCGTCAGGTGTGAAGCCCCACGACTTTGATTCACCTCGGCCATTAGGCCGCAAAGCCAAAATCTACACAATATCCCAAAGATAACCCACTAATTGCTAGCACACAGATTTTGCTGAATCTTCCAACGGCGCTGCATCACAGGAATTGAAAAACCATAACAAAACACCACGATTAGAGGCTGAATTTGAAAGCTCAGCTCGGGCCAGAGCATGAAAGCTGCCACACAGGCTAAGGTGCGCACTATAGCATGCACTATGGCCACCTTTTGCGCAGCTAAAACACCGTGGACTAACCACATTAAACCTGTTTGCACCGCAAGGGCGAAAGGCAAAGCCAGATAATTTTCCATAAAAAAGGGAATACTGATGCTAAAGGTTAAAAAACTCATCCCCATCGCAGCGAGAAACACAGTCTCAAACCAATTACGCTCAGCGCTTTTCTTAAACGAGATATTCTCGCCCGTCAGCCGCGAAATACCCATGGCAAGGTAGATAATAGAACCAGTACCGATAAAGACCGCCATCACCAACTGCGAAGGAGGTAATACAAAGCTCAATACAAACAGTAGGCTCCACACAATCATGCCGGATAAAGGCATAGCTAAAGCACGTTGTTGACGGTATTCGATTAATTGTTGGTCCAGTGATTTATGTTGCATGATTAAGCCTCCTTGTTTAGATGACTTAAGTATCTGCGTAAAATGTCCATCACGGCAGTGTGAGTTGTCAGCAATCTAGGATGACAAATGTCACTTCCTTCATCAAAGCCCTAAAATACCGAGAAAAATGATCATCCATGGCTGAATTTACTTGGTATTAGGTTGAAAAAAGCGACGATCAGACATATCAAAGGCAGTGCAAATTAAACGATGTGGCGCCACTAACACCCAAATAGGGTTTAAATAACCACAGAGGTTACAAAAAAAACACAATAACAGCATATAACTCACGCCCTTGTGATTGGGTAATAGCGCGCATAAAGTGCATTATGTTACTGTTTTAGTCATTAGTGACTCGATTTTTTACCGCATTTTAGATAAAGGGTTTAGTGGATTATGGAACAAATATTTGAAAAATTAATGTATGCATCGCGCTGGATTATGGCGCCAATTTATTTGGGACTCAGCTTTGTTTTATTGGGCTTAGGCATTAAATTCTTCCAAGAGATCTTCCATATTCTGCCGATCATTTTTGAGATGACTGAAGTGGATTTAGTGCTGGTGACCCTGTCCTTGATTGATATCACCCTCGTGGGCGGCCTGATTGTGATGGTGATGTTTTCTGGCTACGAGAATTTTGTCTCGCAGCTGGATGTGGGCGAAGACAGTGAGAAGCTAAGTTGGCTGGGTAAATTAGATTCTGGCTCACTGAAAAACAAAGTGGCGGCGTCGATTGTGGCGATTTCGTCTATTCACCTACTGAAAATCTTTATGGATGTGAAGAATATCGATAACGACAAAATCATGTGGTATCTGTTAATACACATCACCTTTGTATTATCAGCCTTTGCCATGGGCTATCTGGATAAAATTACTCGCACTAAGTAATGGGCTAACATAGTTGATGCGAACCTAGCAACGCATCAATACCAGCATAGAGAATATTAAACAAAAGCCACTGTTTTCAGTGGCTTTTGTTTTTATAGAATACGACTTAGTGGCACATTAACTCTTCGCTGACTCAAGCTGATGCACTTTCTCGGTTTGATCCACTATGGTCAACACCGCAGTATCACCAACCACGTTACAGGATGTCAGCACCATATCAATAATCCGATCTAAGGCCGCCACTATGGCAAAGGCTTCTATCGGTAAACCCATTTGATGGATTAACACACCTATCATCACCATACCGCCACCGGGAACACCGCCAGCACCGACAGATAATAGGAAGACACTAAATAACAGCGAAGGCAATTGCTCAGTGGTAATAGGCATGCCAAAAGCATTGGCGACAAAGAAAATCGCAATAGTGATATAAATCGCCACACCGCCCATGTTCATGGTTGCACCCAGCGGTACACCAAAACCAGCAACAGCACGGTTCACGCCTAACTTGTCCGTTAAAGTACGCATGGTCACGGGAATCGTCGCATTTGAGCTTGCGGTCGAGAGTGAAAACAGCACTTGCTCTTGGGTCTTCTCGCGGAAGGTTTTGGCTGAAATAGGAGTAAATATCCCCACTGCCATAGGATAAACCACAAAAATCCACAGTAGCAGCAGCACGAGGATCAGCACCATATACTCAACCACACTCATAAACACACCGGCATCTAAGGTCGCGCCGAGTTTAAACATCAAGGCAAATACACCATAGGGCGCAAGACTCATCACCACAGAAATCAATTTCATCATGATTTTATTGGCGGTTTGAAAACCTTGGACAGCACCCGCAACATGCTCCCCAAGGGACTTAATCACACCGCCAAGCAACAAGGCCATAAAGATCACTTGTAGCATATTGCCCGACATAAAAGCCGTCACAGGATTACGTGGGACTATGTCGATCACCAGCGCCATCAGGCTTGGCAATTCAGTTGCTGTAATCGCTATGCCATCCGTGCTGCTCATATCTACACCTTTACCGGGTTCGAGTAGCAGTGCCACTAATAATGCTGTCGCGATTGCGATGACAGTATTGATGATATAAAAACCGAAGGTCTTACCGCCCAAGCGGCCAAAACTTTTGAGATCTTGCAGCTCACAGACACCACAAACGATGCTCACAAACACGAGTGGCACAACCAGCATCATGATCATATTGACGAACATAGTACCAACGCCACCGGCAAGCTCAACTAAATTACCCGAGAAAAAACCGATATCGTTTAAGAAGTATTGCACTATTGTGCCGAAAATAAGGCCGGCAAACAGACCAATAAAGATCCGCGTCGAAAGTGATTTCATCATGCTTGTGATTTCCCCAGAAAGGTCATTTATTTGTTATTCATCTTCCATGATGAGCACAATTGCCAATCCATTTTTGGCTCAGGCGGGGATAGTGAAACATGCTAGCAGTAAATTCAATGAATAAATTTACTTATTTAATTTCAAATTAAGCAAAGCACATCACAAAAAACTTCTATTAACATGATTTTAAATGAAATAAAAACAACTGAATAATAAATACTCAGTTAATCACTTTATTTTAAAATCAAAATAATAACACTAATCAAACAAAAAACTCACGATTCAAGGGTTTTATTAGGATAACACTAGATTTAAAAACTGAATAAATAATTTAATTAGCATTTAAAACTGCTAATATCGAATTTTACAGAGAGATGGGGAAGGATAAAGGTTAACTGTATGCCAGTAGTACTAGCTCAAGCCGATGATGCAGCAGGTGCTGCTGTTTGATACTAATACGGTGTTGATTTAACCAAACGGCTAATTTTTGCCAATGCTTTAACTCGGCATTTTGCAAATACTTAGCCTGTTTCGCTTGCTTGTCGAAATCATCAGTAGAATTAATTTGTGCTCTCGCCAATAACTCAGCAGGTGCTGTCAGCACAAGTTGTGGCACAAGGCAGTGGGTCACGCCCGTTAAGGTATGGGCGATTTGTAACCCTGCGGGATCTAAGTCGGTAAAGGCAATGATCGGCAATTTATCTGCCATCGCTTGCAAAAAATGCCGCACGCCAATCGGGGAATGATGACCGCTACCACGGTAGATAACCATCACATGAGTTAAATCCTGTGGCAAACGCGCTTGATGGATAACATCAAATACATCTAAATTTTCAACCACTAGGATGGCTGCGACATTGAGTTCATGGCAATGCTTTTGTGCTTCATCCAAAGGAATACGCAGTGATGTGCGTGTTGAAATTCCAGTTGGTGAAGATTCGAAACTTAGATACTTCATCAAAACGTATTCGGCTTCAGGACGGATCTTAGCGAGCTTTTCATCGTGACTTTTGGCGGACATCGCGATGCGATCGACATTAAAATCAAGCTGCCTTAAATCAAGCCCCATTAACGCCAACACGCTTTGCCTTAGCAGTTCAAAATCTTTGGGCGCAAAACACAGATACTTTTCGGATTCATCTAACTCACCCACTTCTAACTCGCGATGAATCGCGCGCCAGTTAGCCGTGAGCTTAACCTTGGGAGAACGCTTAATAAAAGCGTTCTCCAACAGTTGTAATTGTTGCTGGCCTAGGCGAGCCATAACTCAACATCGCGAATAATAAAGTTGCCGCTATAGATGGGATGCGGTTCGCCCAATGGCTCAAGCTCAAAATAAGCTTTGTGTTCATCGGGCAGACCTTCGTAGCCACCAATCACTTGATAAATCCAGCTTTCAGCGTCCCAAGGCAAAGCCTTATCAGCCAGATATTCCAGCGCAGATTGACGCAGGCCAGACTCAATTACATCGACGAAATACTCATCCACCGCTTGTTTGAGTGGATTATCCGGCACATCGAAGTCTTCACTTTGGGTGATAGAAACGGACACATCATGCTCACGCACAGCCGCAATCACAGGATGGCGGCTGATGGCTTTAATGTGCGCGACTATGCCCATCAACTCCAGTTCTTGGCTGGCGTTATGCACATCTACCGCAGCAGGCGCGAGCAAGATTTCGGCGCGATTGAATAGACTCGGGATTTCCTTGTGGGATACATGGTCCGCAGGCCGATAATCCGGATGCAAATCAGTGTAGAGCAACCAGCCCTTGAGCAAACGGGTACGGCCACGGATTTGTCTGAAGCGACCTAAGAGTTCGAGTAAACGCCCCTGCACTACGCTCAGTTCCTGGGCGCAGTCGCTCATGGTTTCCTGCAAAGTCGTCACTAAGAGTTTGCGCAGTTCACGGATATCGCCAGCGATTTCGCCTAGCTCACTAAACTGGAACATCTCTAAGCCATTAAGCAATTCAGACACTTGGCTTTGAGCTAATTCGTTTTCGCGGATCTTAGCGTTGATCGTACCAACGTAACCGAACTCGTTATTGATCCGGCCCCAGAGCACACGGATCGAATAACGCAGACTGTCGGCGAAACTATAAACATGTTCGCTTAAATCGGATAAATAGGCCTCAGCGGCGCTGTAGTCTGAGCTATGACGCGCCTCTTTATAATGATCGGCCAAGGTTTTAATCGTGGCTAAGGCCGAACCGACATTAGAGTCGATTTGGCGATTGCGCTCGTCACTTAAGCCTTCTTCGAGCAAGGCTCGCACAGAACGCTTAAGCCGCAGCTCCTGATCTGGCTCTGGCCGCCATAAAATCCCTGCCTGTTTAAGCTTTTCGACCACGCTTGGATCGTGCGCATCCTCGTTAAGAGAGCCCGCCAAATAGGTATCCATAATGATGTCAGCATGGCGACCTAACTGCTTGAGCAGTTTCACACCCGCCTGATGTAAGTTACTGCTCATCATGGCCTCCTTGGTCGCAGCTTTTACCTAGGTTTAACAGTGCCAACATTAGATTAAGTCCCGCTGAGTCGCCGTTTCCGCCTGCGCTTCTAGGCTTAGGCCTTCGGTTTCGTCGATAAACCGAATGACTTCATACAAATAATCCAGCTTGCCCGTGGCGATATAGATTTGCTTCTCCGCATTGGGGCGCACTAAATAGCCGAGTTCGACTAAGCGTTTGAAAACTAACTTGATTTGCGCATCGCTGTTGGTACTGGTCGAGCCAAATAAACGATATTGGCTGAGTTTGGCTAACTGCTCACGAAACGCCGGCGTGTCTTCGATGCGGCTTTGCAGCTCGGTTAAACGCACGGGCGCACCTTCGCTCAGCGGCGCATCTTGGCCACTGGCCTCCTGCACTAATACCAACCATTCCACCAGCGGGATCAATGCCTGACAGATATCTTTAAACTGCGATGAAATCACTTTACGTTCGCTATCGCCGAGCTGCAAATAACCGCAGAAGAACACATCACCTTCGGCGGCAGACGCCACGGTACGGTTGATCTGGTTTAAATAGGCTTCGACCCGCTCGCGGGTGCTGCTATTTTTAAGGGCGCGCCAACCTTCTTCATTGGTGGTGCGGCAAATAAACTCGCCCTTGAGTAACAGCTCAATCAAAGCGCCAGTGCCAACTAATACGGTTTGGGTTGCATCACTCATTAGATGGCCTCCTTCGACAAACGCTTATTCAACATGTCTGCAATTGGGTTGACCTTAGGCTTCACCACCTGTAACTTCTTAGTTTGTTTGTTGATAATGTAACGGTTGGCGAACAAGTTCAGCACCTCAGACTCAGGGTTCGGGAAGGCGCCCAGCACACAAATATTATTGTTTTCGCAGGCGTCGAAAATCTTCTTCACGTTGGTATGGTGCAAAGTGCCCAACTCATCAATTGGCCAGTGAATGGTCACATCGGCGCGTCCACGCAGCAAGCGCGTGAATGCCAACAAGAACTTACACAAAATCAGATACGCCATACCGTGACTTGAGGATTCGTTAAGCTGTCTGTCGGTGCGGATAATTAAGTCGCTGTTACCTTCTTTGAGGCGCAGCTCGATTTCCAGTAACTTAGAGATTCCCCCCGTTAATGCGGCACGGCCGATAATGTCTAAGGCGCGGCGCATGCTGTTGGTGTAATCCTCATCGGGCAAGCCATTAAAACCATCGGCTTTCCAATGTTTAAAGGCTTTGACGAACTGTTCAAGCTCAGGCCAGAACTCTAGCTCACTGATACGCGAGCGAATACGCACAGCCGATTCAGACACGCCATCGAGGAATAACTCTTCGCCCACTTCGCGGGTAATACGCGCACTTTGGGAGGCAATGCGGCGGTCGATATCGGCTAACACATCGTAGAAAGCGGTTAAGTCGACGCCGAAAATCCGCCCCTGCTCACGCAGCGCAGTAATCGATTGCGGCACGATCACGTTCAGCAATTGCTCAAGCTGTGGCACTAACTTACGGTAATCCAGCAGACGAATACCTTTATCGTTGATAAAGCTCGATTCTTCGCGGGCACGCTCCCAGGTTTCGGCAAGGCCCGAACCCGACTTACTGGCGATCACTGAGTCAAAATGCTCCACATATTGCTTCACCGAACCCATCAGGTAATCACGTTTTAGCAGCAAATCCTCACCTTGGCGCAGACGCTCGCCTAGGCTGCCTTGGGCTTCTTCGTTATTGGTCGGTAACTTAAGCTCGGCGAGTTTACGCATCACGGCACGTAATTTAGTTAAGTTTTCAGAAGCTTCAACCTGCGCCGCATCGGACGCTTTACGCTCGGTTTCGAGTTGTTGACGGCGGGCCTTAACATCCTGAGTTTTCGCCTTAAGCTGTTGATCGATTTCCGATACGGCGCGCTTCACATCGCTAAGCTGAGTTTGCAGTTTAGGTTTGCGCGCAAGCCAAGTGTGTTGATACCAATCGTCGAAGCGCAGTACGTCGCTGCGACGCTGTTCGGCGCGGCTGATTTTGGTTTCTAAATCACGAATTTGTTGCTTGAGTTTGAGGATATTATCCTCATCCACACCACGGGATTTAAGCTCGTTTTTGTACCAAGTCTCGCAGGCTTTCTGCTCGATTTTGGCACTTTCACGGCGCCCTTCAATGGTCGCTTTAATTTGGCCGAGTTGATTATCGAGCGCGCCGATGACTTCCTGCCAATAGGCATTCTTTTCCATGCGCGCTTCAAGCGCTTGCTCTTTTTGATCTTCGAGCCAGAGTTCGTGCTGATGTTTAAGCTGTTTTAGCTCACCATCGAGTTGAGTCAGTCTTTGTCCCGCATGGGCTTTACGCTCGCTCAATGCTTTGTTGATTTTCTCTTGCTCGCTGCGCTTTTCATCAAATAGGCGACGCAGATCGTCACGGCTATTTTTGTACGCCGTGCGGGCAAAAGTCAGCTCACGACTGAGATTATCCAACTCGCCATTAATGGCCACCAGCTGAGATTCGGCCTCGGCCTGCATTTCTTGGGCACTAGTGTGGGCTTCTTCGGCTTTGCTTAACCGAATACGCAGCTCTTGTTCGGAGGCGGCATATTCAGGCACATCGATCGCTTTAAGATCTAAATGCACGCCAAAGAAAGCTTCGCTCGATTCAGTCACTAAGCTTGGATGTAAATCAGTGCGATGCAGTAGTTCAGGTGCGATCACTTTCCCTAAACTTTGCTCCCAGCCTTGGGATTCTTTACGCAGAAACTCCAATAGGGTGTGGGATTGCGGGAACAGCATATGGTGCAGTTCATCCAACGCAGTTTGACGCTCGTTCACCCTTAAGGTGGCGATACGCAAGGCTTCGTTGGCTTGGTCACGTTTGGCTCTAAGCTTGCGTTCATCGCTGCTTAAGCGTTCAACCTTGGCATTGCAGCTTTCTTGTTCTTCGTCGGCGTGGTGAATACGCTCGTCGAAAATCGCGAGACTCAGCTTTTCTTCTTCGGTGTAAGTCACGCCATCAACACGCAATTTAAGCTCGGCGGCAGTGAGTTTGAATTGGTATTCCTGCTCGCTAAAGCTAGCCTTGCCCGCATCCATTTGGTTGCGCCATTGCAGCTCTAGGGCGTCAATATCGGTGCGCGCCACTTCACGTTGCTTATCGCGGGCTTCACGCTGCTTGTCTTGGTCGGCATGCAAACCTTCAAGCTCGCGGTTTAACTGCTCGCCAATCTTACTGCGACGAGCATTGTACGCCGCCTCAATGTCTTGGTGCTTCTCGGTTTGCAGCTTATGGCGTTCACTTAGGTTTTCAACATCGGTGCGCCAGTTCGGCAGCATCTCAAGATCGGCCTTGGCTTGCTCTATGTTGGCATCTAAAAAGGCAGCGTGCTGATCTTCAATGGCATCGAGCTCATACTCGCACTTTGCCACATCGCCCTTAGCTGCCGATAAATCGAGATTGAGCTCATCGCGCTGCTCTTTCCATTCATCATCGAGCAATCTTAGCTTTAAATTCAGTTCTTTAGATAAGGTTTGCTGAATATCTTGGCGATCGGCTTCTAAGGTTTCATCGTTGCGATAACCGCGAGACAGACTCGATAAACGCAGTTCGGCGCTGAGCAGTTGGTTAAATTCTTGCTCGAGTTTTTCAAACTCAGGGCGAATGACTTCAAAGCCTTGGATAAGTTGGCTCTCACGGATCCACGCCTCAACGCGCTGTGGGTTTAAGCGGGAGCTGGGCGGATTAACCCCATCCTCCTCTAAAATGGCGGCGATCATGGATTTGACCGTCTCCATCTTGCCTTCTTTTGAGTGCACCGCTTTGGCGAGTTTTTCGATGTGCCGCAGGGAATGCTCGCCCTCACACAGGGCAAATTGGCGTGCATAACCGCGCAGTTCGCTGCGGTTGCTGCCCGTGCTTAATAGGGTGCGATCGTTTTGAATAATGGCGCGATATTCACGGGTATTAAGCAAATTCGAAGCACCGATTCCCTCGCGCTTCATCTTAATACCTAACTCCTTCATCGAAAGGCACAAAATAGTGTCGCCATTTTGCGATTTAATATAATCGCTTAGCTCAAAACCTTTGGCGATAAAACGATAGTTAACGCCCTTACCATCACCCGCTGAGGCCAGCACAGCTTGGTACAGTAAGCCATCGGCCTTTTGATATTCGTAAATGATGTAGCTTGAATCGTGTGGTAAATACCAACGCTCGAAACTGTCGCGGGTCGAAGGCACCACGCGGCTTGGGTATTCACCATAAAAAACAGGGACTAGACGTTGTAATGTCGTTTTACCCGAGGCGTTAGTACCACAAATGTTGGTATGACCATTGAGGGCGAGTTCCACCACGCCCGGAAGGTGCGTATCAATCAGCACAATACGAATCAAGCTTGCCATTTCATTCCTTATGCAAACAGGAGAGTCTTATCTAAGCTGCAGAAGCTTCTACACAATAAGAGAAAACAATCCAAGAGGGCCACTGACGTTAAAATCGTCACTGTAAATAAACACTTTAAAAAAGTGACTAAAAGTGATGTTAAAAATCGTGGCCTAAAAATAGTGCCCCTAAAATAAGGCAATCACAGTGTATTGGCAATTAAGCGGCGATGCACTAATGCCTTGGCTCACATCTCAGCCCATTGCTCAGCAAAAACATAACCCTATAGCTAGGCTCAAATCAAACGGCCAATGATACGACAACTTAGCCAAAATAGGCGGCTAACAAAGCGGCAATTAGCGCGATAAAAGGTAAATTCCAGCGGATTTATTCGAGACGCAAGCGTTCGGCAATCCGACTGTAGATCAGCATCATTTCCGCCAGCGATCCCACTTGCATGCCTTTCATCAAATTGGCACGGTGGATCTCAACCGTGCGCATGGCAATACAGAGACTATCGGCGATCTCTTGGTTCTTCAGGCCTTGGGCAATCAGGTTGAGTATTTCCCGCTCCCTTGGCGTGAGCGCTTGATAAGTCTCAAGATACTGATTGTCTTGATGATGCGCCTTGGTATGTTCCAACGCTTTGACAACCGCTTCGGCTAACTTAGCGCCATCGGCGGGCTTTTGGAAAAAATCCACCGCACCTAATTTAAGCGCATCTACCGCCATTGGCACATCGCCATGGCCAGTGAGATAAATCACCGCTAGCGGACTATTTTTTGCCACTAATTCAAGATGCAACTGCTGACCACTCAAACCCGGCATTCGCACATCGACCAGCGCACAACCCGGTAGTGTTAAGTCTACGGCGGTAAAAAAGGCTTCGGCGCTATCAAAGTCGGTGATCTTAAGGCCATAACTTTCAAGCATAAAACGCAAAGAACGACGCACTGAGTCATCGTCATCGATTAAATACACTGGTAGTTCAAGACTCATTATAGTGCTCCATTGGGCTCAGGTTTATGCGGTATAGCCACCTGCGCTTGGCAACCGCCACCCATAGCGCTTTCTAGGCTAAACGTACCACCATGGCTCTCGGCAATATCACGGCAAATCACTAAGCCTAAACCTAACCCCTCTGATTTAGTGGAATAAAATGCTTGCATCAGCAGACTGGTCTCTTCGGTTAACCCTGTGCCATTATCTGTGACTGTCAGCAAGAGCGTACATTCTTGATAGCGAAGATCGATATCGATCGTGGGTGTGTATGGCTTTTGCGTGATGCTCTGTTCGGTGCCACTGGATTCAAGCTCTAACCGCTGAACGCAGGCGTCAAAGGCATTTTTCAGCAAGTTAAGCAACAACTGCTGCATGCCAACTTCATCGAGGGACTGTAAATAGGGTTCACCATTCACATTGACGGCAAGGTTTATCTGATGTTGTTCAAACTCATAGGCGAGCAGCGGCACAGTATCATTGACCAACTCATGCAAATACAAAGGCTGTTTCGACACAGGTCGCTTCTTCAATAAATTACGTAAGCGACTGATAATATTGTCGGCACGTGTGACTTCCTGCTGGATCAGCGCCAATACAGATTGCAACTCCTCAGGGCTAGTCCCCCGCTGTAATCGCACTTCGGCGCCATGACAATAATGGCCAATCGCCGCCAAAGGTTGATTGAGTTCATGGGAGAGACTCGCGCCAAGCTCACCCGCGATCGCAATACGCTGTGCATGTTCCAGTAACGCACGGTTTTCATTGAGCTGGCGCTGAGTGTTAATCAACTCACGGCCGCGACGACTAAAGCGGTATTCAAGCCAAAAATGATACACATTGAGTAAAACCAAAATCCCTAAAACAAGCCAAGCCCATTGTTGATGTAACTTGATCCACTGCCACGCCCTTTGCCACCATGGTGCCTGCAAAGGATGCATATCGAGATCTTTAAGCAGTTGATCGATCGCAAGCTGACTCACGGCCGTGGTCCAGCCCGCAGAATCAGCAGACTTAGCGGCGAGATGATCTTCAGGCAGCGCTAGCAAAGCTTGAGTCACACTTTTAGCCAGAGACTGGGAGGCGCGATTGGTCTTTGCCATAGACCAGTTGGGATAAAGGTGAGTCGAGACTTGGCAATTAAATCCCGCAGGCGCTTGATTATCGAGCACTCGATAATGAGCGATATTAATAAGACCTTCCGTTTGCATCTGCTCAAGCTGACACACGGGCACCACAGCCGCATCCAGTCGATTATCTTTCGCCGCATCATCACCACTTTTTTGATCATCTAACTGATACAACAAATTATCTAGCGGGAACCCCAGCAGAATAATCTCACCCACAAAGCGAGGCAAATCTATGCCCTTTAGCTGCGCTTCGTACACTAAGGTCAAGTAACCACCAAAGGCATTTTTCGATACGATCCCGAGTCGACGTCCCTTAAGATCACTTAAGGTGTGATAGGGCGAATCGGCGCGCACCACCAGCGCCGAACCCACTTGCATCGCCGCGCCATTATTTAACGGACTGCGCAGGGTCGCCAACCAAGTAAGGGAATATTGCCGCGCCAGCAACACGGATTGCCCTGGGTTGGTGATCACAAAATCGAGCCCTTGGGTTTCAACGCCCTTAGCTAGCTCATCGAGGGTGAGAGGATGTAACCTAAAGTAACTGTTGGGAATTTGGGTTTCGAGCCACCCCATCAAAGGTTGCCAGCGGTTGATGGTCGCCTTATAACCGCGGATGGCTAACACGCCAACATCGACCACTTGATAACTGGGCTCTTCGATAGCAACTTGAACCACAACCTCAGGGTCAGTTAATCCCGAATGCGCACTTTGATTCAGTGGCTCCGCAGCAAACACCTTAACTGAAGCCAGCAAACATAGGAATAACACTGCGTTCCTTGGCTTTTTTCTCGGTATTGCCACGGAATGTGGAGTGCTCAGAATCGATAACGGCCACTTGACCGATACAGCGAAGCGAAACACCGTTTTCATCATCCTCAATAACATGAAGTGCAATCCTTTATCCCCAGTCACTCAAACTAAAATCAAGTCCAACTCAAGCTAAGAAAAGGTCAAATTCAAGTAACAAAAAATAAAACCCTAGCATTTTGAAGGCTATTCTAACGGATATTTGTTGCGCTAGATCAAACCCACGCCTGATATGTGGAAAACCACTATAGTTATGCCGCCTCCCCTTTTACAGAATGCCTGTAAACCTCGCCATAAACCTTAACTCTAGGTCTATGAGCCAGTTTATTCGCCATCTGCAAGTAGTGAAGGAAATCTGTATGGACAAGAGTAAACGTCAGTTTCTCGGCAAAATGGCCAGCGTCAGTGTTGGCGCCGCACTCATCCCTGTCGTGCAAGTGTATGCACAGGATGATAAGCGCAGCCCTCAAATGCACAGTGCCAGCGAAGGCCAAGTGGGTAAACGTTACGGTATGGTGATCGATCTACGCCGCTGTGTAGGCTGCCAAGCCTGTACCGTCGCTTGCACTATCGAGAATCAACCGCCCCTCGGGCAATTTCGCACCACAGTGCAGCAGTATGAAGTCTCGCAGCAGGAAGATACCACTCCGCCTGCGTTTTTAATGCTACCAAGACTTTGTAATCACTGCGAAAACCCGCCCTGCATCCCAGTTTGTCCTACGGGCGCGACCTTCCAGCGCAAGGACGGCATAGTGGTCGTCAACAATGAATGGTGTGTTGGTTGTGGCTATTGCGTGCAAGCCTGCCCCTATGATGCGCGCTTTATCAACCACGACACCAATACCGCCGACAAATGTACCTTCTGCGCCCACAGGTTAGATGCAGGGTTACTGCCCGCCTGTGTCGAAACCTGCGTAGGAGAAGCCCGTGTGATTGGCGATCTAAATAATCCCAACAGCCAGATAAGCCAACTGCTCGCCGCCAACAAAACCGACATCAAGGTGCTCAAACCGACGGCTAATACTACGCCACGGGTGTTCTACATCGGCATGAGCAGCGCTTTTGAGGACAAGATTAGCGGCCAAGCCCCCGTTAGAACCTTACTTACCGATACTGGCGAGGAAATCCACCATGGTCATTAAAGAAATCTTTACCCCAGATATCGCTATTACTTGGCTACCTTGGGCAGTGCAATACTTTTTTATGATGGGGCTCGCCTACGCCAGCGTATGGGTCGCGACGATACATTTGTTTAGCCAAACCCAACCCGATGACAGATTGCTGAAGCTATGCGCCTGTCTAATGTTAACCGCAGGCATAGTCGCCCCTATCGCCTTACTCGCCGATTTACACCAACCGCTGCGGGCTTGGCATTTCTATGCGCAAGTTCGCCCTGATTCTTGGATGTGGTATGGCGCCTTTTTACTGCCCGTATTCTCGGGCACCAGCGCAGTGTTTGCTTGGCTGCTACTGCGTCAATATCTGCCTAAGCACACCACGAATCAAGACTCAGATTGGGTGAATAAAATAGGCCAATTACTGAGATTCGGTGATTGGAACAGTGACAAATTCATCAAGCCGATCGCACTGTTCACGGCCCTGAGTGCCTGTAGTATCGCCCTCTACACTGGCATGGAAACCATGGCCATTAAGGCGCGGCCACTGTGGCATACCTATTGGCTGCCACCTTTGATGGCAATGAGTGCCCTGCTCGCCGCCTGTGGCACTTTGGTGGTATTGAATCGACTATTAAAGGGCTACCAACAGCGCACCCAAGACAGCCTATTACTCTGGGTAAGAGCAAGTTTTGGTCTATTCGCCCTATGCCTTATCGGCTGGGCGTTATTCGATAAGGGCTCGGCCCCCGAGGCCGCATTATTGCTTGAAACCAGCCCAAGCTGGCAACTTGCTGCGATTTGGGTACTGGTCACACTCGCCGTGCTGGCACTGATGCTCGCCATTCGTCACTTACCCAATGTGGCAATGCTAATCGTCAGCCTCACGGCCATTCACCTTGCGTGGGGATTTCGCTGGATAGTGCTAATTCAAGCGCAAACCGATCCTAAATACGGCGCGGGGACTTATCTCTATCAACTGCCTTGGGGACCCGAAGGACTATTAGGCATAGCCGGTACCTTCGGCCTTTGGTTAGCATTAATGGCGCTGGTCTCCGAACTTATTCGCCACACGCCTGCGGCAAAACTTGCTCGCTGAGTACCCAATTAGTTTACAGAATTAAGGAGTCCATCATGGATAAGAGTAAACGTCGTTTTATCAAAGGGGCCGCTGTAACGGGTGGTGTGGGATTATTTGCTGCGGGTTATAGCCATACATTAGCGCAAATAGGTAAAGGTGTCGTCAATGGTACTTCAGGAAAACCGACCCAAGATCCGCTGCACGGCAATTCCTTAGCACCTGAATATAAAGTCGATTTACAGTCAGGCCAGTTAATCAGCAATGACGATCAACGCATCGCCAATACTATGTGCTTAGGTTGCTGGACCAAATGCGGCGTGCGCGCTCGTATCGATCAAAAAACCGATAAAATCATCCGTATCAGCGGCAATCCTTATCATCCGTTGTCATCGCGGGAACATATCGATTTCGATACACCGATCAAAACCGCCTTTGTTGGGCTTAGCGCCTTTCAAGAACAGGGTCTACAAGGACGTTCCACCGCCTGCGCCCGCGGTAATGCCATGCTAGAACAATTGGATAGCCCACATCGCGTCACCCAATGCCTTAAACGCGTGGGTAAGCGCGGCAGCGGCCAATGGCAGAGCATTAGCTTTGAGCAATTGCTAAATGAAGTCGTCGAAGGCGGTGATTTATTTGGTGAGGGCCAAGTCGAAGGCTTAAGAGCGATTCGAGATATCGCCACGCCACTCGATACCAATAATCCAGAATACGGCCCTAAGGCCAACCAGTTACTGGTCTCAAACGCCTCCGATGAAGGCCGCGATGCCATTATCAAACGCTTCACCTTCAGCAGCTTTGGCACACGCAACTTTGCCAACCACGGCGCTTACTGTGGGTTTACCTACCGCGCTGGTGCAGGCGCTTTATTGGATGATTTGAAAAAATACGCCCACTTGAAACCCGATTGGGACCATAGCGAATTTTTACTCTTTATCGGCACGTCGCCGCAGCAATCGGGCAATCCCTTTAAACGCCAAGCAAGACAATTGGCTAACGCGCGTGTGAATAACACCAATTTCAGTTATGTGGTGGTGTCGCCCATGCTACCCAATACCTCGAATCAACCTTGCGCGGGTAACAATACTTGGCTGCCGATCCGCCCCGCCACCGACTCGGCACTCGCCATGGGCATGTTGCGCTGGATTATTGATAATCAGCGCTACGCCGCCGATTTTTTGAGTGCGCCCAATGTCGATGCCGCAAAAGCATCAGGTTACCGTGGTTTTAGTAACGCAGGCTTCTTGATCGTCAGCGAACCTACCCATCCAAGATATGGCCAATATCTCTTTGCCAGTGATCTTGGCTTACCTTTCGAGGGTAAAGCCTACGGCGAGCAAGACTCGCAGTTGGTTGTCGATGCCGCGAGTGGCAAGATAGTTTTGGCGAGCCAAAGCCTGAAAGCCAAGCTCGACGTTGACCAAAACGTCGACACACCTAAGGGGGTGATTGCGGTTAAATCTAGCTTCCAGCTATTAAGCGAAGCGGCGCAGAGCTTCGAGATGGCACACTATGCCAAGGAATGCGATATCAGCGAGGCGCAAATTATCGCCCTTGCGGATAAATTTACCAGCCATGGCACTAAGGCTGCGGTGATCTCCCACGGCGGTACAATGAGCGCTAATGGTTTTTATAGCGCGTGGGCAATCATGATGCTCAACGCCATGATAGGTAACATCAATTTAAAAGGTGGCGCATTAGCTTCCGGCGGTTCCTTTCCCGCCTTTGGTAAAGGCCCAAGGTATAATCTGCAGGAGTTTGACGGCATGGTCGAGCCTAAGGGCGTATTCCTATCGCGATCTAAATTCCCCTACGAGAAAACCTCAGAGTATCGCCGTAAAGTCGAAGCGGGCGAATCGCCTTATCCTGCAAAGGAGCCTTGGTTTCCGATTTCATCGCCCTTGCTTGGCGAACATTTAACGGCGGCGGTGCACGGTTATCCCTATCGACTCAAAGCATGGATTAACCACATGGGCAATCCGATTTATGGTCAAGCGGGCCTAGGTGAAGCCATTGGTGAACAACTGAAAGATCCCAAAGTGCTACCACTGTTTATCAGTATCGACAGCTTTATTAACGAAACCTCGGCGCTATCGGATTATATCGTGCCCGACACATTAACGTATGAGTCTTGGGGTTGGAGCCCTTCGTGGCATGGGACTCTGACGAAGGAAACGACAGGTCGCTGGCCGATTGTCGAACCAAGGGTCACAAAGATGGCCAGTGGTGATGTGGTGTGCATGGAGTCTTTCTTAAGCCAAGTGGCAATAAAACTCGCACTACCCGGCTTTGGCGAAAATGCCGTTAAGGCCGCCGATGGCAGCTTACATCCGTTAACGCGCGCAGCGGATTACTCACTTTACGGCGCCGCTAACGTGGCCTATTTGGGTAAAGCCGTCGCCGATATCAACGCTGAGGACATGTATCTTAGCGGTGTGAGTCGTATCCAAAGTGAGCTTAACGCCAGACTCAAGCCAGATGAAGTCAAAAAAGTTAGCTACTTATTTGCCCGCGGCGGCCGCTTTGAAAATATGAGCGGTGCACGGGATGAAGTGGGGAATCCAACCAAGGTTTGGCCAAAACCTATGATGCTGTGGAATCCCGAAGTGGGCAGTCGCCGTAACAGTCTCACAGGGGAATTTATGAGTGGCTGTCCACGCTTATATCAACCCGCCTTAGCCAATGGCACACCGCTTGATAAGGCATTTAATAAATCACAATGGCCTTTGCTGATCAGTAGTTACAAATCCCACACCATGAGCTCTATGAGTATTGGCTCGGATCGTTTGCGCCAAGTGCACCCTAATAATCCGGTGCGGCTGAACGAGAAGACCGCCAGTCGCCTTGGGATCAGCACAGGTGACACGGTCAAGATCAGCACGCCCAACGGCAGCGTGATAGCCTTAGTGGAATGTGTTGCCGGAGTGCACCCTGACTGCATCGCTATCGAACACGGTTATGGCCATAAGGAACTCGGCGCGCGGGACGTAGTGATCGACAATCTTAAAATCGCCGCCAATCCGCTGATCCGAGTCGGCATCAATATGAACGACTTGAATCTGTTTGATCCGAGTCGCCACGGCCGCTACCCGCTGGTGGATTGGGCAAGTGGCGCTTCGGCCAGACAAGGGCTACCAGCTAAGATTGAAAAACTAAGCTAACCGCCGAGCATAGATGACACTTAAGAAGCTGCCCTTTGGCAGCTTTTTCTTTAGCGTTAATTCAATCTGATTAAGTCTAATCGCATCATTAATGCTTTCTAGCTATGCCTATTCGCGAATAAACCGAGGAATAGTGATCTTTTTTACTCAATTTAGGTATATAGATCCCGATCACGCGTTTCATAGAAATAAACCACATATTAAAATCACAGCTATATTTATCAGTATATCTAGCTCGAAATATCGAGCTTTCAATAAAGAACTGCAGTTTTTGAGTCAGTTAGACTCATCAGGAGTATCTCAGTGTTCAACTCTTCATTACGTAAAAGCCTAGAAGTGAGCGAAAGTAAACGCCAAGAGGCGGAGTCGATCATCGACTCGATTAAGCACAGTATTGCCACAGTAGAATTTACGCCTGATGGTTTAATTCTCGATGCTAATGCGTTGTTTTTAAAAACGGTAGGTTATTCACTTAATGAAGTCGTAGGCCAACATCACAAGCTATTTTGCTCGGCGGCTTATGGTAATTCTGCTACCTACCAGCAATTTTGGAGCAATCTAAAAGCAGGTCATCCACAGGAAGGTAATTTTGCACGAGTGAATAAAAATGGCCAAGAGATCTGGCTTAGAGCCACTTACTTCCCAATCAAACAGGCAGGTAAAGTCGTTAAAATAATGAAAACAGCCGTTGATATCACCCAAGATAAGCACCAACTTGACGACCAAGCGGCCATTTTTAATGCCTTGAATCGCTCGCAAGCCATTATTGAATTCACTACCGATGGCACGATTTTGAAAGCCAATACTAACTTCTTAAAGACAATGGGCTTTAGCAAAGAGCAGATTATTGGTAAACACCATCGTATTTTCTGTTTTGATGAGTTTTATCGACAAAATCCACACTTTTGGGACGATCTAAAGCAAGGTCGATATAGCAGCGGTCTCTTTGAACGTAAAAATGCTTATGGCGATTCGATTTGGTTAGAAGCAGCATACAATCCTATTATGGATGAGCAAGGTAAAGTGGTTAAAGTGATTAAATTTGCGAGCGATATCAGCAAACGGATCGAGCAAAGCCACGCTGTACGTGAAGCCGCCAATATTGCATTGACCACGTCACAACGTACCGTCGAGCAAGCAGAACAAGGCGTACATTTACTCAATGCGACCGTAAATACCTCTAATGCTATTGCCGAGCAAACCCATAAAGCGACCTTGGCGATAACTCAACTCAATGAACAATCTCAAAGTATTCAAGCCATAGTCGCAACCATTAGTTCGATTGCCGATCAAACTAATTTACTGGCATTAAATGCCGCAATTGAGGCCGCACGAGCGGGGGAACAAGGCCGAGGTTTTGCCGTTGTCGCCGATGAAGTAAGGCAGCTTGCTTCCAGGACCAGTAAATCAACCAGTGAGATTGCCGCCGTCGTCACTAAAAATACACAACTCACCACAAGTGCAACTAGCATGATGAACGAAGTTGAAGGTATTGCACTGGAAGGAAAACAACAGTTAGCGGAGGTAACATTGGTGATGGGAGAAATACGTAGCGGCGCGGAAAACGTCTCAGCAATCGTGTCGCAGCTATCAGTCAATAACAATTAATTGCTAACATTTAATCGCGCTATCAAGGATTGCATGGCGCTTTATCTAAAAGACAAAACGCCAACCTATTGCTTTTACGTCAATCAATAATCAGTTTTACGACCTTCATAGGTGGCGCGCATTTGCTGTACAAGAACCTCATCGTAAGCACGTAATCCACTCATCACTAAGGTTTTGATACCTGTGCCAACTAAAGTGTCGCCACTGTGTAATTCAAAATGCAATGTCACATCGCCACGTTTACCGTCGATTTTTAAATCTTGGCCAACGAGTGATAAGGTCACTTGCACAAAATCGAGGGTAGTTAAGTCAAACGACATACTTTCGTAAATCACTAAAGGCCGTTCTGGGTTAATCATCACTTGATGTTGTTTCATCAAAGGGATCAGAATATCGATAAAATTATGCCCAGAGAAAGCAACATATTGACGAATAAAGGATTCGGTCTGCGCATCGCAACAACTCACATCGCCATGACGGCTGACATTAAGATAGGTTTTTTCACGACTATCGCGAATCGAAAAACTCTCGCTCACTTGTTCAGGGAATTGCAGTTCGACGCTATCACCCACCATACCCGCAAAGCTAAACTTCATGCTCTGGCTCAAACCATATTGAGTCAATACTAGGGCAAACAGTAAATCTCCCGGTACGCAAAAGCGTTTTGCCCCCACATCGTGGATAGGATTAAAGTCCTGCGCAATTTTCTTCGCGAAGTCACTGGCTTGTTGTGCTGAAACGGAAATAGCTTGATTTTGCTTAGAAAAATAAGGCGCTAGAAACATATAAACTCTATTTGTAATAACTCAATACAGGGATGGATAACAAAATTATCACGAGTCTACCTTAAATTAGGTATTTAACTCACCCGATGACTTGACCCACGTAAGGCGTACAAAGTAACACCCTGCCCACATTTGTAAAGCCAAACAAATGACAGGGGTATCAGGATCTGTTGACGTTTCAGGTTTATTCTGCAGATATTAGGCGGAATTTTATACAAGATAGAGCCTTTATGGCGAGATGACGCGACATATTACAGCCGATAATGCCGCAGAAATGTTAGCTAAATAAGACCGTTTTCATCACTCGTGACTCATTTAAAATAACTCAACATCATTTTTCATTTGGCGAGCAATACCTTGTCAGAACAAATAACATCTAAAACGTAAGTATTGCCTAGCCACCGATAAGCCAAGGAATAAATCGTTAGACCTTTTTAAATTCACGCTTTAACTGAAAACCATCGTCAGTGGCTAACTGCTCTAGCACTTCGATACGCTGACGAAGGATGGCTAACTCGGTCTGCAAAGCTTGGTTTTCGGCCACTTGCTCACGCGTCGACACACCTTGTTTGTTGCGAATTTTCATTATAGCGACCACATATCCGCCAACAATTGCAAATATTGGGATAAGTAAAGCGAGGGCACCAGTGTTCATAGTCATTTCCTTTATCTATTGGCGTTATCGTTATCAAGCTCAAAATTTAGATCTGCTTATGACGCTTAATCAATGTCAAAGTCAGAACATGGAAATAAGTATGCGCAAGACAACCGCAATCAACCAGTGACAAAAGTCATGAGATTTAGCGAAACAGTGTCATTCTTTATCAAAACTATCCACAACAATAGCGCCCATAGAGGCTGGCATAGTGATCACTATGATCCGTTTTATAGAGGTTAGTGGGTCCTCAAAAAATGGCACTTTATCGAGGCAAAGTAGCACGAGGAAAACCACGAGGGCAGTGAGCAAATACGCCACCACGATACGAAAAATAAACACAGGAACGCGGGAAGCAATATTCTGTTGGAACACGCTGTGATAGGTGAATACCCCAAGAAAGAGCAGCGATAAACTAAAAAGCATACCGATATTCAATAAAGGTAAAGTCTCACCGAGATGCCACGCTTCCTCAGAAAATGCAACGGGGACCGCAAGGGCAAAAGCCCCTACGCAAACTTGGCTCGCATCTTCGGTGTTAAAACTAAATTTCATGCTGATCGCTCCCTAATCTTCCAATCTATTTGATTAGTCGAAAATAACGTTCGGTGAAGATGCGCTTATTACTGGGGTATTAAGTGCGATACAGCACTTTAACCACATGCCAGCCAAACTTAGTTTTCACTATATGTGGCACCAGTAATTCACCTGAAAATGCAACCTTATCGAACTGTGGCACCATTTGGCCTTTTTTAAATTCGCCTAAATCGCCGCCTTTTTTGGCCGAGGGGCAAGAGGAAAAACGCTTAGCGAGCACAGCAAAATTAGCACCATTATTCAGCTGCTTAACAATATCCTCAGCCTGTTCTTTGTGTTTCACTAAAATATGCACGGCGGCAGCGGTTTTAAACATGTCATTTCTCACTTTGGATTAACGTCCCGTGCAAAGGGAAGATTGGCGCCCCGAGTTTGCCCTCGATCACACCACTTCCATCGGCACAGGTTCTACTGACTAAAAGGTTTTATATCCAACGCATAAGTGCGTTATTGGCCCATTATCGACCCTATTAACCTAGAAAATTTTCTGCCACCACTGCAAAGGGTCGCCGCAGTTATTCACAGGACGATAGGTCGCAGCTAATGCAGGAAGCGCATCGACATTGCTGCAAGTGGATTCCTTAGCCACACCTGTATCTCGGTCAAAAAAGCCCTTCACTACGCCGCTTACAGGGATTGAGCGCAGACTAATAGGTGGACGTTCCTTTAAGAAGGCAAGATACACGGCCATGGCGCCACTACTACCATACAAACTGGTTTTACCGTTATCGTCACGACCAACCCAAATAGCGGCGACGTTACGCTCATCAAAGCCCGCAAACCAAGAGTCACGGCTGTCGTTACTGGTGCCAGTCTTACCCGCAAGTCCAACGCCAGGGAAAGCATTACCTAAACGCGTCGCCGTTCCCGTATTCACCACTTGCTGCATAGCAAATTGAATTAAGAAATCTGTCTCAGGTGCTATAGCTTGCTCTTTAGGCAATCGCGTCACTGGCAATGGGTTCTTATCAGAATCTAGCACAGCGGTCACTGTGGTTAACTTACGGTAAACACCGCTATCAGCTAAGGTTTGGTACACTTGCGCTACCATTAATGGCGAGCCATTGACGGCGCCGAGTAACATGGAGGGATACTCGTTTAACGGCTCCTGCCAACCCGATTTAGCCAATGTTGTTGCAACCGCATCCACACCCACAGCAATCCCAAGGTTTACCGTCGGTACGTTCATCGACTTTTTCAATGCCGTTAACAAAGGCACCTGACCACTGAACTTCTTATCAAAGTTTTGTGGTGACCATGTCTTACCTTGCTCGCTTTTTAAGGTAATAGGTTGATCTTTAAGAGGTGTCGCTAAGGTAAATTGGCTATTAGGTGCCAGAGCCGTAGCATACACAAAAGGCTTAATTAACGAACCAATAGGACGACGAATTTCAACCGCGCGGTTAAAGCCATCAAATCCCGGGGTTTTATCGCCGACCATAGCCGCGATACCGCCCGTGTATTTGTCGGTCACGACCATACCAATCTGCAATGATTTATTGCTCTTATCTAAGCTTTTGAGGGTTTGAGTCACCGCAATTTCGGCGGCTTCTTGGGCCATAGGATCAAGCGTGGTATAGATTTTCACCCCAGATTGCTTCAATAGCGCATCGCCATAACGCTCGTTCACTTCCTGTTTTACCAAGGCGAAGAAGGAAGGCAATTTTTGATGTGCTGGTTTATTGAGATTACGGATCCCTAAGGGTGACTCTACCGCCACCTTGTACTCAGCCGTGGTTAAATCCCCCGCATCCATGAGTAAGCGCAATACTAGATCACGGCGTTCTTGAATACGATCCGGATATTTCCATGGATTGTAGTAAGACGGTCCCTTAATCGCAGCCACTAAGAATGCCTGCTGGGAAATAGTCAACTCACTGATAGGACGACCAAAATAGAAACGTGAGGCCAAACCCATACCATGGACGGCGCGGGATTTATCCTGCCCCATATACACTTCGTTAAGATACGCTTCGAGGATTTCGTCTTTGCTGTAACGAAAATCAATAATGACCGCCATTAAGGCTTCGCGCACCTTACGCAGCAAGGAACGCTCACTCGAAAGGAAAAAGTTTTTCGCTAACTGCTGAGTTAACGTCGAGCCACCTTGCACAGTGCGACCGGCGCTGATGTTCACAAAAGCCGCGCGCGCAATCGCGAATGGATTCACACCATGGTGTTCATAAAAACTACGATCTTCCACCAGCAGTAACGCTTGCACGATCGACTTTGGCATTTCTTCGGTCGGCACAAACAGCCTGTCTTCACCGTCGCCAGTAATAATGCGGTCGAGCAATACAGGCTCAAGGTGGAATACGGCGAGTTGACGCTTGTCTGAGACTCGAGTGACCGAACTGATGCCATTGCTGTCGAAGCTGATCATGACTCTTTGTTCGACTTGATCGCCTTCAGGATGCAAAAACGGCCGACGCCACAATTCAATACGAGTGCTCGATGCCGAAAATTCTCCCACTTGGCGTGGGTTAGCGACTTTGCGATAGCCGAGCAACTTAAGCTCAGCCATCATTTGCGGATGGCTGACTGCCGCACCGGGGTACAGCGCCATAGAGCGACTAAACACCTGCGCTGGCAAATGCCATTTTTGGCCTTCAAATTTTTGCGCAATAATTTGATCAAGATAAATGCTGTAAAAAGTCACTACAGCTAATCCAGCCAAGCCTAATTTCCAACTGATAGACCAAATTCGTCGAAATAAACCGCGGCCATGATTAGCCCGACGGGAAGCGGGTGATTTTTTTGTCGTCTTAGTTGTCATATCTACTTCATCATTCATGCATTTAAAGACATCAGCCATAGGCACAAAGCTAACGTGGTGCGAATCAAAGTGCTTCATAACAAAATGTTATAAAACCAGCGGCGTGGTGCTAGGGCTGAGCTAAACCCAAGGTTTTCTTCTTGGTAAATTTTGTCGGCAGTGTATTCACAGGATCGTCTGGCCATAGATGTTTTGGATATCGACCGCGCATTTCCTTTTTCACTTCCACATAAGGTCCCTGCCAAAAGCTGGCTAAATCTGCCGTCAAGGCTAATGGACGCTGGGCCGGAGAGAGTAATTCCATCGTCACCTTTAGTTTGCCCTGCGCCAACATAGGACTCTGCGCCATGCCAAAGGTTTCTTGCAGACGCACACGCAGTAGCGCACGCCCAGACTCGTCATATGCTATTGGCGCAGAGGTACCAGTCACTAACGGCCAAGAGGTTGGCAATAACTCTTCAAGTCGCTGTTTCTGCTGCCAGCTCAAACAGTTTGCCACAAAACCAAAGCAATCGAGCTTAACTAATTGCGGCAGATTATTCACATTTTCGAGGTAAGGCGCCAGCCAAGTTTCTAGGCTCGCTAATAATGCTTCATCATCAACCTTGGGCCAGTCACTGCCCGCGTCAAAATCAGTTGCCAGTTTGAGCCTGTATTGAAATTGCTCTAAGTTAGCGTTCCAATTGAGGATTTGTAATCCTTGCTGGCGAATATAACCCAGTAAGGCCGCGACAATTTGCTTACGTTCAGGCTTAGCAATCGTCTCGGTTTTTACTAAAATTTGTCCGACCTTGTATTGGCGCTGCGCAATCACTCGACCTTTAGCTTCATCCCAGCCACAGATCTCATGAATGTCCAGCAAACCTTTTAGCTCGCCGTCGAACAAGCTTGGCTGAAGCTGACTCGCTAAGTAAATCCGCCCAGCATTTCTGCCTTCAGTTTCTTGAAAATCCGCCACCACCATCCACGGCGTTTGCGCCAATGCATCATCGGCTGCGAGCACGACGCCAGTACCATTGGCTAATTGGTAGCCCTCAACACCGCGGGCTTTAGCGATACGATCCGGATAAGCAAGTGCTAATAATAACCCCACATCGCTGTGGTGTGCATGGGTCGCTATCTTAGACAAATCCGCTGCTAATCCTAGCTTTTTCTGCCACTGTTTTGCCTGTTGCCCAGCTTGTCCATGACAGGCAAAGTGCAGGTAATTCATGATATCGGCGCCCTTTTTAGGCAAACCACGCGCCTCTAAAACCCCCGACAACAAGCAGGCCAAACTGCCCAATTGCGTTGCTTGTTCGTTAGCATTATTGACTCCCCCATTGTTTGCGCCCAAACTTTTTGCGCCCAATAACATATGAGCAAGCCTTGGGTGACACCCTAGCTCGTAGGCCGCTTTACCGTGGGGAGTGAGTTTATTTTGAGCATCGACCATGCCTAAATCTTGTAACAGTTTCCACGCCAGCGCCTCATGCACACTTGGTGGCGGCGTTAACAACATCAAGTCGCTAAAGGATTTTGCGCCCCAGTAAGCACAATCGTGGGCCATAGCCACCAGATCCGCTTGGCTGATCTCGGGTTCATCGGCCCTGAGCATGCGACCATGTTCTTCTTGGCTCCACAGGCGAACACACACACCCGCTGATAAACGCCCGGCGCGACCACTGCGCTGAGTTGCCGAAGCTTGGCTAATGCGTTTTAAGCCTAAGCGGGTGACGCCGGTTTTAGGGTTAAAACTCGCTTGTCGTTTATAGCCACTGTCGATGACAAAACCTATGCCTTCAATGGTTAAGCTCGATTCCGCCACGTTAGTCGCTAGCACGATTTTACGCCTGCCGTCCGTGGTTACCGCAATCGCGCTATCTTGCTCGGCACCCGAAAGTTCGCCATAAAGAGGGCAAATCAAAAAGGCATCGTCCGCTAAACGCTCGCGCAAAAACTGCTGTAATCGTAAGATCTCCCCTTTACCGGGTAAAAACACGAGCACGGCATTATTGGCAGCCGTTTTATCAACACTGGCACTGCTGCTGGCCGAGACCAGTTCTAGCACGCAGCGGCCAAGGTGATCGATCCAATGCTGCTGAGTTGGCACAGGGCGATATTCGATGTCGACAGGAAAACTCCGGCCTTCGCTGTGCAAGGTCACCGCTTCTGGCATGAGTTCAGCTAAGGCAAGACCAGATAGAGTCGCTGACATAGCTAATATCTTTAAATCGTCCCGCAGTGAAGCTTGCACTTCGAGCGCTAGGGCAAGACCTAAATCAGTGGTGAGGTGACGTTCATGAATTTCATCGAAGATGATCATTCCAATCCCAGTTAACTCGGGATCTTGTTGGATCATTCGCGTCAGTATGCCTTCGGTGACAATTTCTAAACGGGTATTAGCGCTGATTTTAGCTTCACCGCGGACGCGATAGCCGACTTCTTGCCCCACCTTTTGCTGGCGACAGCTGGCAATATAGTGCGCCACACTACGCGCCGCGACACGCCGCGGTTCGAGCATTAAAATGCGTCCGCTGATTTCAGGCCAATCCAACATAGCCAAAGGTAACGCCGTTGATTTACCCGCACCTGTCGGTGCCTCGAGGATCACTTGGGCGTGACGAGAAAAAGCCGCGCGCAGCGGTGCTAATAAGCTATGAATAGGTAGAGAGTTCAAGAAAAAGACATCAGCGGCCAACACAGGGCGTCAGTGTACTAACAATCGGCTTTGAGTACCATTTCGCAGCAAACATTATCAAGTCAGTGCTGACATAAGTAACAGCTCAAAGCTGCCATGCCCAAGATTACAGCTGTGGATAGGGAGCAAAAATCTCACGCTTTTCGAGCCAAGGTTGACTGAGCCCTGACTGTAGTTCAGCTAAGCGTATCGGTTTATTGATGGCGTAACCTTGAGCATAGTCGACGCCTAAGGCTTGCAATTTCCACCCTATTTCTTGGGATTCGACAAATTCAGCAACCACATCAAACCCCATATCTTGACCAAGTTGGCAGATAGATTTTACGATCGCCTGATCCGCAGAGTCTTGGCAAATATTGACGACAAATTGGCCATCCACTTTTACAAAATCCACATTGAGGCGCTTAAGGTAAGCAAAGCTAGAAAAGCCTGCACCAAAATCATCGAGGGCTAATTTACAATTGAGCGGACGAAGTATCTCGAGTAACTTTGTCGCTTGATCAAGCTGACTCACAGCCGCGGTTTCAGTGATCTCGATGCAAAGCTTATCCACCAGCTCAGGTTCGGCCATCAAACGCATTTCTAGCCAATTCATAAACTCATGATCGCCCAAAGAAGTTGCCGACAGATTCACAGACACAAGATCCAATTGCTGCCAAATATCTAAATGACTACCACCCCACTTGAGCAAATTATCGATCACCCAAAGATCAACCTTAGAAGCCAAGTTGTATCTCTCGGCGGCGGGTAAGAAGATAGCAGGAGACACTATAGTGCCGTTAGTCTGCACCATACGCAGTAGGATCTCTAAATGTAAGCCAGTTTCATCGCGGTTTAACGGCACTATGCTTTGAAAATAAAGCTCGAATTGGTTTAACGCGAGTGCGCCGACGATATCTACAGAGGCCATCATCTCGGTGTAGAGACGGTTCATTTTAGGATCGCTCGCACTGTATAAATGCCAGCCATTTCGGCCTTGATCCTTCGCCAATCGACAAGCAGCGTCAGCTTGACTCATGACGGTATAAATATCGGCGGATTTTTTATCTAGCCTAGCAATCCCCATACTGACACTGACATTGTGACTACGACTTTCCCAAATAAACTCATGATTTGCTAACTGGGTACAAATCCGCTTAGCAATCTGTTTCGCAGAGTCCACATTGCAGTAATGCATCAGGATACCAAACTCATCGCCCCCTAAACGGGCAACAATATCGCCTTTACGTACGAGCTGTTTCAAACGTAATGCGACTTGGCAAAGCAGTTTATCGCCCGCCTGGTGGCCACTGATATTGTTAATGACTTGGAATTGGTCTAAATCGAGAAATGCCACGCAAATAGGCATATCATCGTGGGCGTGTAATAGGTTTTCTAATAGGGCTTCAAAATGTAGCCGATTAGGTAAACCCGTAAGTGCATCATAATTGGCATGGAAGGATAACTCATCGGCTAAGCGGTACTTTTCACTGACATCTTCGGCAATCATGACTAAAGTATCTTTATCGCCGCTAATCTGGCTAAAACTCAGTTTCAACCAAGTTAATTGATGAATTGATTTTAAAGGTAATTCACACCAAGCTTGGCCGAGCACACCTTCTCGTACCACATGTAAGGTATCGGTTAGCATGGCGTGTTCTTCCTCACGCACCATGTCGAATAAATCATAGCCATGTTGAATTGGCAGGGTTTGCAGAGCGACTTTATTCAGCATAGTCAATTGATCATGCTTATCTAACAAGGCGCAAGCTAAGGGCAACTGGTTGAATACTTCACAGTATTTATGTTCACTGGCAAGCATGCTCAAAGCGATACGCGTCAATTCCATCGCAGAGCCAATCATCACAGCGGCGTGATTAAACTCACTTATAAACTCTTCGCTCCATTCACAACATTCTGAGCAATTGACGGCCCCCAAGGCAATACGGGTTTCACCAAACACGACTGGCGGCAATACTAATAGACTCTTGACGTCCCAATCCCTTAATAAAGCTCGCTCAGCCTGAGCATCGGCAGGCAAGGTATTCACATCAGCCAGATTTAATAGACGCGGAGTACGGACAAGAGAGCGAAAAAATGGCATTCGTGCCAAGGGCCAGACTCGTGTCTGTTGGCCTTGGGCAAATTGAGGTTTTAAATACAGATTACGCGTGCGTAAACGATCCAGTGACTGGCTTCCAGTTAATACAAATACCCCGTCACAATGCAGTTGCA
Organism: Shewanella sp. NKUCC01_JLK; assembly: GCF_019345615.1. NCBI lineage: Bacteria > Pseudomonadati > Pseudomonadota > Gammaproteobacteria > Alteromonadales > Shewanellaceae > Shewanella > Shewanella sp. NKUCC01_JLK. Next base: position 338,700 of record NZ_JAHKRD010000002.1, read on the forward strand.
AAGTAATAGTCTCAAGCGCTCTGTCAACATTCTGCTCTAAGGTTTCTAGCGGGGATTCACTAAAAATACTGACCAAAGCCTGTTGGAGTGGATTAGCTAAACCTACTGACATGAAAAGTCTCTTCCTTACCTAAAAATCCATTTAAGGTATTATCGACGTGCATTAAGTATAGGCTCACAGTAAATTAAACGTCTGCTTGAGTCACAAATTAGCTGATAAATTCAACAGCTAGATTAACGCTCAAATGCGCTTAACGTCAAAGTGTTCGCTGAGATAATCCATATTAAGCCCTCCAAAAGGATGATAAACCGATGCAACAAAGGCTATTCCTCGGCTTCGCTCCCACAGATAGTCAAAGGGTATATCTAAGTGAATTGCAGCAGCAATTGGTATGCCACCTTAATCCTGAGGCGAAAGCGGTGAGTGTCAGCAATCTGCATTTAACGCTCTGCTTTATGGGTCAAGCTAACAACGAGCAAAAAATCGCCCTCCTTGATGCGGTTGACCGCTTAGTGAAGCCAAGATTTAGCGTTCGGCTTAACCACCTCAATGTATGGCCTAATGCGCAAGTATGTTACTTGAAAGGCGATGATATTGAGCCGCCGTTAGCGCAATTAGCTAAACAGACGCAAGAAATTGCTGACCGACTGCAATTACATCGAAGTGAGCACAGCTTTTGCCCGCACATCAGTTTATTTAGAAAAGCAAAACAATGGACACTAGATGAGTCGGCTTTATTGCAACTCAAAGGTATGAATACGCTGACGTTAATGCCCGATAATTTGCATTTATACCATTCAAAAAGCACAAGCACGGGTGTCGAATATCACATCCTAAATTCTTGGACACTCGGTTAACCTTAAATCAAAAACAAAAAGCCCGAGTATCCACTCAGGCTTTATTTTTCAATTTATGAATCAATGCATTAATCAATACTAAAATAAAAATAGCAGTTAACTAGAGAGCGATGATGAAGAAAGCCCTATTCGAGTAAACGTAAGGTTTCGCGATAGGCACGCTTTTGCTCGTAGGTTTGTAACCGCAGCATAAACTCATCAGTCTTAGTCATTTCAGCATTCATTTTCAACGCTTCGATCGCTTTCTGCTGCGTCGAAATAGCAGCACCAAAATCACCTAACTCCGCATAAGCCGCGGCTAAATTATCAAGATTTGTAGGATCGTTTTCATTCACTTTGAGTAATTTTAAGGACAACTCGACCGCTTTATTGCCATCACGATATTCTGCTTCGGGGCAAGTTGCTAAAATCCACGCCACATTACCCAAAGCAACATCATCACCCACTTGGGAAAATTGCTCGACCGCTTTACCGCAGTTGCGCTGCACACCGTCACCGCCAGACGCATAAATAAAGCCTAAACGGAATTGAGCCCAACGACTGCCCTGCTCACTCAACGCTTTATACCAATGCTCAGCGACTGACAAGTCACGCTTGATCAATTGGCCTTCAAATGACAGATCCGCTAAGGTTTGCTGCGCTTTTTCATGCTGTTGTTCGGCGGCAAGTGAGATCCAGTGCAATCCAGTCGGCACTTCTTGCGACACAAAACGTCCAGAGAGATACATTAATCCCAGCAAAAATTGGGCATCGGCATCACCTTGCTCTGCCGTCACCTGAATATGCACAAACTTACTGGCCGCAAGTTCAGCTGCTGGCTGCGGGATAGAAAATGCGTGCGCCGCAGAGCTCAGCCCTATTGTTAAGCTTAAACCTGCACCTAAAACCCATAATCTGTATTTCACTTGCTTACCTCTCTTAAAAACAACTGCCCTCAAAGTTAGCCAGAATTAACCCCATAAGTCGAGCCTAAATACACACAAACCTCAGGATAATGGGGGAAGCTAAGCCAAATGGAATGTCAAATTTAAAAAGTGAAACATGTTATTGTGTAATTTAGTGGCATATTTTATTCATAATCTATAATAAAACTGCTGAAATAGACTGGTAAGATGTGATTAACTCGACAGAGTTAAGTGAATCCAGCGAGTTTCATACCGATTTAGTTGACTTAAATCACTAAAGTAGCAAAATAAGCTCTAATTTTAGATGGTTAATTGCATTTATTCACTTATTCTAAACTAAGACTTCCATCAAGTTTTTGTGAGTTTAATTGACGTAAAATGCTTATTTAGAATACTCTTACTTTCGTTTTAATCAATCGAGGAACACCAACATGGCTCTGATTGGTAAGCCAAAACCTGATCCAACTTTGGAATGGTTTTTATCACACTGTCACATTCATAAGTACCCTGCAAAGAGCACTCTTATCCATGCTGGTGAAGACTCAGATACCCTTTATTACATAGTAAAAGGTTCTGTAGCGGTATTGATTAAAGATGAAGAAGGTAAGGAGATGATCCTTTCTTATCTGAATCAAGGTGACTTTATCGGTGAACTAGGTTTGTTTGAAGAACAAGCCGAACGTACCGCTTGGGTTCGTGCTAAGCAAGCTTGTGAAATCGCTGAGATTTCATATAAGAAATTCAGACAGTTAATTCAAGTTAACCCTGAAATTCTGATGAAGCTGTCTGCACAAATGGCCTATCGCCTACAAAGTACCAGCCAGAAAGTGGGTAACCTTGCATTCTTAGACGTTGCAGGCCGTATTGCTCAAACTCTATTACATCTGGCTAAACAACCTGATGCTATGACACACCCTGATGGCATGCAGATTAAGATCACTCGTCAAGAGATAGGCCAAATCGTTGGCTGTTCACGGGAAACTGTGGGTCGTATCTTGAAGATGTTAGAAGAACAGAATTTGATCCAAGCTCATGGTAAGACAATCGTGGTATACGGTACCCGTTAAGTTAGTCTTCAGCTTGATTTAAGCCTGCCTTATTAAAGTGGCCTAGAATAAATTCTAGGCCACTTTTTATTGGGGAGCTCAAATGAAACGGCTGTTTTTAATCTGTTTTTTCAGCCTATTCACGCTGGTGCATCCAATAATCTTGCATGCCGAACCTATTGAATTAGAACATTATCAAGCCAAGGCGTTAGTTAACTCTGGGCAAATATTGTCCTTAAACGGTACACTCGCCGTAGTGAACCAATTTTGCCAAGGTGAACTAATTGATGCTCATCTCTATCAAGAAGATCATAAATGGCGCTATGATTTGCAAATCAAAGTTCAGCGTGGCCAAATAGTTAATCTCAGTATTGATGCAACTAATGGTCAAGCCGATCAATCAATAGCACTACCGAGCGAATGTCGAAAACATGAAACTGTTACTCGTTGAAGATAACCCAATGCTAGTCACCGAGCTGGAGAAACAACTCAAACTCGCTGGCTATGTAACCGATATTACAGACAAAGCGCTTGAAGCCGATTATCTGATCAAAGAAACCCAATACGATTGCGTAATCTTAGACATAGGTTTGCCCGATGGCAACGGCCTCGAACTGCTCGAAGGCTGGCGAAATCAAGGGATCAGCACTCCAGTTATCATGCTGACTGCCCGCAGCCAATGGCATGAAAAAGTAGAAGGTTTTAATGCTGGCGCCGACGATTACTTAGGTAAACCTTTCCACGCCCAGGAATTATTGGCCCGAATCCAAGCTTTAATCCACCGTGCACATGGTCGTCTAAACACCTCAAGTAAACAATTGAGTTATGGTGGCGTGGTTTTAGATGAAGCAGAACAAACGGTAAAAGTGGCCGAGCAACTATATGAACTCACAGCAATGGAATTCAGGCTGTTAAAAATCTTCCTCATGTCACCTAAGAAGCTGTTATCTAAGACGCAGCTAACCGATAAGCTCTATCAGTTTGACGATGAAAAAGAGAGTAATGTGGTCGAGGTTTATGTCACCCATCTACGCAAGAAACTGGGTAAAACCACAATCGAAACCCGTCGCGGCCAAGGTTACATCTTCCACGGCATTATTGAATGATCTCGATCCGCACTAAGCTCAGTTTATGGTTAACTGGCTTACTCGTGTTAGGTACTGTGATTGGACTGATACTGTTTGAGTCCATGCTACGTCAGGCCTTCCACGACTCTATTATCAATCGCTTAGAAGAAGATCTCGAACATATCATGCTGGCAACCCATATCCACGATGGGGAGATCAGCATAGATCAAAGCCAGCTTTCCAGTTTCTACAAGCCCGCCTATTCAGGCCGTTATTTTCAGCTTAACCTGCCAAATGAAGTGATTCGCTCACGCTCCCTGTGGGATATGCAGTTAGATATCGAGTCACTGGCACCGAATCAAACCCGCGTCTGGCAAGCTAAAGGGCCAAAAAATAACGATATGCAGTTGTTATCACTGGGATTAAATTCCAGCAGTGCCAATGTCAGCGCCACCTTAACCGTTGCGCAAGATTTGAGTATCGGTAGACGTGTGTTTAGCGAGGTTTATGGCACTAAGCTTGGTGTCAATCTGGCGATGTTAGTTGCTATGATCGCGGGGATATTCTTGATCCTACGTCAATCCTTTAAGCCAGTTAAGCACATACAGCACGCACTTTCTCGGCTAAGACAAGGGGAAATTAACGCGCTGGAGCTCAATAATATTCCCCCCGAAGTACAACCATTAGCAAAAACCTATAATGAACTACTTGAGTATACTGCCAAGCAAATTGAACGTAGCCGCAATAACTTAGGTAATTTGAGCCATGGGCTCAAAACGCCACTTGCCGTGATGCAGCAACAGGTTGAAGCTCTTGGCCTCAAAGATCCTGAAACTGCCATTGCCCTGCAGCAGCAACTTGATTCGATTCACAAGATGGTCGAGCGTAAACTGGCTGCGGCGAGGATCACTGGCGACATGCTCCCCGCTGCGCAATTGGTGATCCCTAGGGATTTACATAGCCTAGCCAACACGCTAAATAAGGTTCACCGCAACAAGTCCATTGAATGTGATTTCGAACTCGATCCCAATATTCTCAGACTGCCTATTCACAGGGAAGATGGCATGGAGCTCTTAGGTAACCTGCTAGACAACGCCTTTAAATGGGCCCAGAGCCGAGTCAGCATTCAGCTATCGCGTCAACAAGAGCGTCTCTGCCTTTGTATTGATGATGATGGTCCAGGGGTTGCTGATGATGAGCTAGATAAGCTCACACAAAGAGGAACAAGGCTTGATGAGTCTGTGATGGGTCACGGTTTAGGATTATCAATAGTGAAAGAAATTGCCGAGCAATACGAGATTGAGCTGCAGTTTAATCATAGCACTCGCTTAGGTGGATTGAGGATCGAGCTGACCTTTAGCTAGCCCCAGAGTATGCCAATCGTATTAAATGCCTTGTTTGAAATATCCATAAAAAACGCCATCGAATTGATGGCGTTTTTTATGCAGAAAGCAATTTGAGGACGTTAGGCTTTATTCACATTGGTGCTTTCAAAAATCTTGTCGGCAGACGCCGCCACAAAGCCTGTGTAGAGCTCGCCATTAGCCATAGGATAACGTAGCGCAAACTCATAGAAACAGCTTGGGATTTCCACTGTCGCGTCAGTAAATTCAACACCAATCTTATCAGCCATAGTCGAAGACTGTTCTAACAAGACTTCTGGCGAACCTTTGATCTCACCACCTGAACTATTGAGCACAAAGCCCGCTTGCTTCAGTGCTTCATTCACTGACTCTAAAGTCTCAAAACCGTCGAGGTGATTGATAGACACAGTGAAATGGTTAGCGCGGTAACCAAAAGCCGCTACCCAAGCTGCATATTCACTCTCAGTTAATAAGTCCTGATAGGTTTTAGCATCTAAAGACCAATGACGGCCTGAGTAAATAAAGTTGTCCGCCGTTGTCGCTGCTGCATCCACTTGGGCGATTAAGCCTTGAATAGTTTTTTGCAACGCAGGGCTAAATTCTTCAACCAACAGCTCAGAGATAAACACTTTAGGCTGAGTCGAGTCTGGATGTTCAAAATGCTTAGCGATCAGTTTTTTCTGTTCAAACTTATAATCACCGCAAGGTACATAACCTAGCGAAGTGAAATGCTTAGCCAGCACGTCCAAATTCACCTTAGCGATATTGAAAGTACGCAGGGCAATATGGTCGTTGATGATCGGTTTACCATGACCCAACAACGCGTGCACTTTTGCCGCTGAAGGGGTCATTTGAATATAGTCTTGCCACAGAGCGGCAAATAACGCGTTGATGTCGGTATGCATAAAAACTCCTTTTATTGTGCTGCGGTTATTGCTGTTATTTTGCCGCAAACACTAAATGTAACGACCTAAATGCTACTGTTGTAGCGTCTACACATACCCACAGTAGAAACTCAAGTAACGTTACTGCTTGTTATTAAAAAGGAAGAACATTAGTCCTTCCTCCTCTTTCCCACATATTCTTTACCGCATAAAAGTCAAATCTCTACCCGCTTACAAGCTCAAACCTGGGCTTAATGTCGCGGGTAAACTCACGGCATCAGCCTCGACCGAAGCGACCGGATAAGCACAGTAATCGGCGGCATAGAAAGCACTCGCTCTGTGGTTACCCGAAGCCCCTACGCCACCAAAAGGTGCCGCGCCAGATGCGCCAGTAATTTGTTTGTTCCAGTTAACAATGCCAGCACGAATACGCGCGAGGAAATAGTCATAATCTTCACGGCTATCGGCAAGTAATCCCGCAGACAAGCCGTAACGCGTTTGGTTAGCTAATTTGATCGCTTGATCGAAATCACTATAACGCACCAGCTGTAGCAGAGGTCCGAAGTATTCTTCATCCGGCAAGACATCGATCGCTGTCACATTGATAAGGCCAGGAGACACTAAGCCTGTACCCGCTTCTAGATGGGTCAACTCGACCAAAGACACACCGCCCAAGTTCAGCAAATTCGCCTGCGCCGCAACCATACCCTTAGCGGCAGTTTCAGAAATCATTGAGCCCATAAAAGGTTGTGGCTGCGCATTCCAAGGACCGACTTTAATCTGTTTAACCGCATCGACTAACATGGCAATCAGCGCATCGCCCTGCTCGCCTTGCTCGACATATAAACGGCGCGCACAAGTGCAACGTTGACCCGATGAGATATAAGCAGACTGCAAAATATCGTGCACTGCGGCCTTAATATCCTGCACACCTTTAATGATCAGTGGGTTATTGCCCCCCATCTCAAGTGCTAAAATCTTGCCCGGATGACCGGCATATTGTTGATGTAAAAAATGACCTGTGCGTGAGCTACCGGTAAAGAACAGACCATCGAGCTGCGGGTGTGAAGCCAGCGCTTTACCCGTATCAACCTCACCTTGGACTAAGTTAAGTACGCCAGCTGGCAGACCCGCTTTATCCCATAGGCTGACCATCAACTCGGCGACTTTAGGCGTGAGCTCTGAAGGTTTGAAAATCACGGTATTCCCAGCCAGCAGCGCAGGGACTATGTGGCCGTTCGGCAAATGACCAGGAAAGTTGTAAGGACCGAACACCGCCACAACACCGTGGGGCTTATGGCGGATAACCGCACGTCCTGCTGGCGTATCGTTGGCTTCAGTGCCCGTACGTTTATTGTAAGCCGCAGCCGATAAAGCAATTTTGCCTATCATAGCGCCGACTTCAGTCGCGGTTTCCCACTGAGGTTTACCGGTTTCTTGGGCAATCGTTTCTGCCAGTTCCGCTTTATTGGCTTCGAGTTGGCTGCGATACGCTTCAACTATGGCTAAACGCGCATCAAAACCTAACATAAACCAATCAAACTGTGCGGCGCGCGCGGCATCAACGGCGGCATTAACTTGTTCTGCAGTGGCCGTTTTACCTGTCCAAATAGATTGTGCATTGGCAGGGTTAATTGAGGTCACGTCATGACCTTTGCCAGCATGCCACTGGCCTTGAATATAATGTGTCATTGGTTATTCCTACATTGCCAAAATACGGATTTGATCGCCTTTTGCGAGTAACAAACCCGCTGCCAGCTCAGGGCTGATAATGATGTGTTCGGATTTGTCGTCCACGGCCAGTGCAGCAGACGTCGCTCGGTAATTGGCTAATTGGGTATTTGAGATAATAAATTGAGTGTCGGCTTCGACCATGTCACCAATATCGACGGTCAATAAACGACTTTCACGCACGCCGCGAATGTCCGATAAACGACACTCAACCGTTGGACCACCATCAAAAATATCCACATAACCGCGGCATCGAAAGCCTTCGGCCTGCAGCAAACTTAATGCGGGACGGGTATTGGTATGCACTTCGCCAATCACTTTCTGCGCTTCTTCCGGCAACAGACAAACATAGACAGGATTTCGTGGCATCATTTCGGCCATAAATGCCTTTTTACCTAAGCCAGAAAGATAATCTGCCTGAATAAAATCTATGCCCAAAAAGTGTTTTTGCAACCAACCATAAAAAGGTGAATGCCCCTCGGCGTCGCTTACACCGCGCATTTCGGCAATCACAGTTTCGCCAAAACGCTTCGCATGTTGAGCTAAAAACAGAAATCGACTGCGGGATAACATGCGGCCATTGTTGCCCTTGCGATATGCTTCACGCAAAAACAGCGTACACATCTCAGCAGCGCCAGTGTAGTCATGGCAAAGGGTGAGTGTTTCGACCTCGTTACGCACGTCAATTTGCTCAGAATGATAGACTTCGGTACCGAGTCGATAATGGTAGAACGCATCTTCCATTCCCACCGCCGCTTCGATGGCGCACGTTCCCACCACTTCACGGGTATCGGTATCTTCCAACACCATTAGATAACCTTCATCGAAGGGAGTCTCTACGGCTTTGACGAATGAGGCTTCTGCTCGAGCAATTTTATGTCTGAGCAGATCCGCATTCACAGGTAATGACGTAAAACCATGACCAGACTCTTCGGCAATTTGATATAAGGCCTCAAAATCGCCAGCCTGAATAGGACGTATGATTAACATCTTAGTGTCTCCTCACTTTGGCTTACCGTGCATCAAGGCACCTCTCTTCAAAAAGACAGGCAGTGATGCAGGTAAGTATTCCCTGACAAAAAAGGAGTGCGAATAAATTCAGCACTCCTTTGGTCATTTAGGCGGCAGCTATGCTCGCCACAGCACGTTCAAAACGAGCTAGACCTTCAGCAATATCTGCCTCAGGGATCACCAGAGAAGGAGCAAAACGCACCACGTTAGCACCCGCCATCAGGCTCATTAAGCCTTCAGCGACAGAGGCCACCAAAAAGTCGCGTGAACGACCTTGGTATTGTTCATTAAGAACGGCCCCTAAGAGTAAACCTTTACCGCGTACTTCTGAAAAAACATGATATTTTTCATTAATTTTGTTCAAACCATCACGCAATAACTGCTCGCGATGTTTTACGCCATCTAACACTTCAGGTGTGTTCACTACATCTAACACAGCATTACCGATAGCGCAGGCTAATGGGTTACCACCGTAGGTAGAACCGTGAGTGCCCACTTTTAGATGTTCAGCAATCTCAGCCGTTGTCAGCATAGCTGCGATAGGGAAACCACCACCGAGCGCTTTAGCTGTGGTTAAGATGTCAGGCACGATTTCAGTACCCATGTAAGCGTACAGTTCACCAGTACGGCCCACACCTGTTTGGACTTCATCAAAAATCACTAGTGCATTGTGCTTGTTCGCTAATTCACGCACGGCTTTTAGGAATGCAGGATCGGCATCGATAATACCGCCCTCGCCTTGCAGCGGCTCAAGCATGATGGCGCAAGTCTTATCGGTTACTGCGGCTTCTAAGGCGGCAACATCGTTAAATGGCAGGTGAGTAATGCTCTGCGGCTTAGGACCAAAACCATCGGAATAGGCAGCTTGTCCACCGACACTGACGGTGAAGAACGTACGGCCGTGGAAAGCTTTATCGAACGCTATGATTTCATCTTTCTCAACGCCATGTTTTTCTAAAGCATAACGACGGGCAAGTTTTAATGCGGCTTCGTTGGCTTCGGCGCCAGAGTTGGCAAAATACACTTTGTCGGCAAACGTGCTATTAACTAATTTAGTCGCTAATGCTAAGGCTGGCTCATTCGTCATTACGTTTGACAGATGCCATAATTTTTCACCTTGTGTCTTTAGTGCATTCACAAGGGCTGGATGACAGTGACCTAAGCAATTTACCGCAATACCGCCAGCAAAATCGATAAACTCGTTGCCCTCTTGGTCCCAAACTCGGCTTCCTTCGCCACGAACAGGGATCACGGCAGCAGGCGCATAATTAGGCACCATCACTGCGTCAAACTGGGCACGGTCCAACTTCATATCAACGCTCATTCTTATTCGTCCTTTGTGTTTGTTTAACGGCGCCTTGCACCGTCAGAGTCCCATAGGTATCTTTATCTAGAGTTAGTGATACTGGGATTGCTTGTGTCTATTAATAACCATTATTAGCGAAAATGTGATCAAAATACCAGTTTTTCACAAACATCAATCCACGCACTTCCACCCAAAGTGCATAAAGATTGCAGTTTAAGAACTATACAAGCGGTTAAGCCCATGGCTTGCAGCATAATTAGTCAGAAAAAAAGTTATTTGCCCCTCATTTTGCTAGCTATTCACTGAATGTGAATAACTACACCATTTTAACGAATCAAGTGTGAAAGCACAAAATGGCCAATTTTCGACCTCACTTCAAGGGCTTCGGGCAATAAATTGAACAGAGGAAACACATGGGGCATGTTAGGGTAAAAGCAGCCTGTTATCTCACCACCACAGGCTTTTATTTGGGCGACTAAACGTTCAGAATCCTGTAATAATAACTCCCGCGTACCCGCAATCACTAAGATAGGCGGCAGGTCTGCCAAGTTTCCCTGTAAGGGGGAAACTTTTGCCGACATAGGATCGGCCCCCGCAAGATAAGCGCCACGTAAGCGCAGCAATGCCTCTATGGTGAAGAAGGGATCGTCGGCTGCGAGTATCAACTCAGTATCCCCCGTAAGCGCTAAGTCTAACGCGGGCGATAGCAAGATACAGGCGGTCGGTAAAGGCAGGGCTAAACGTTTTAATTCCAGCAACAAACTCAGTGCTAAATTGCCGCCCGCCGAGTCACCCATGAGGATCAAATTCTCCGTGCCTTTCAGCTCAATTAACCGTCTATAGGCTTCAAGTACATCATCAAATGGCGCGGGGAAAGGATACTCAGGTGCGAGACGATAATCCGGAATATAAGCATCTAATTGACAACGCTGGCAGATATCTGCGACCAGTCTTGCATGGGCATGGGGCGTTTTAAAACAGAAGCCTCCGCCACGGATATAAAATAGATTTCCAAGGCGAGGAGGTTCGTTGAGAAGCACATAATGTAACAAGTTTGAGTGTTGTAAGGGGATGGTAGCGCTGACTAACTTATCCGGCCAAGGGAGCCAGCGTCTATCAAGCTCAAGCAACTTTTCACGCACTTGCGCTAAGGGCATTTTGGCCTGTCCACGACTGATGGATGGCCTAGCGACATAGGATAAAATGGTATTTAGTACAGATGCTTGCCAGCTTGGCATATCCCTTCCTCTACTTAAACGCCGCAATCATGGCGCTACGTAGCAGACCGTGGATTACAGCAGATCTAACTTCCTATAGTTTTGTGCTTTTAAGCGCAGTACTTCTTGCTCAGTTAACTCATAATAATCAAACATTAAGTGCTTTTCTTGGGGATCGATTTGACGCATTTCTTCGAGTAATACCACCTTAGCATAACAGTTTGCCCGCGCGACTAATGCCGACTGAGGCGACAATTCTCGATAGCTTAAGGTTTGGTCTAACTCCTTTAACAACCGAGTTAAGGGACTCGCTTCAAACTTAAGTAACTCTAATAATTGCCAATTAAGTTTAAGACCATGGTTTAACACTTGTTCAAACACGGCCTTAGCAGGAAACTCAGTGGCAATCACCGCATCATACACTTCCTTATCACGGCTGCTACTGGCTTCTCTTATCCAAGATCCCCATGTTTGGTCGAATAAACGGGCACTTAAACTCAATACAACGGATGTGCCTAACTGATTAAGTAAGGCACTACTATAAACCAAGGCTGAGTCAGTATTATGAAGCTGAGCTAAAGCATTTGCCGCTATGCCACTGACTATGCTGTAGCGCCATAATTTACGGGTAGTCCATAACAACTTAGCATTGCCACTAGGAAGCCAATTTCGCAAACAAAAGTAAGGGATAATGGTGCGAAGGTTTTCGATACCGATGTAATTCATCACTAATTTGATATCAGTGACCCGCACATCTGAGCTCTGAGACCGGCGAGCGCGAAAAGATGGGCTGTTGACCATGTTGGTTAAGTCGCGGCACAACCAACTTAAGTTACTGATCAGTGGCCTTAATCGCGTTGCATCGAGATTTTTTGCCAGCAATAATTCCAGCAAGAGGATTTGCGACTCATTGATATCTGACTTAGCCAGAACAGATTCAGGGGACGCGAGTTGATGCTCGATGGCGTTAATGACAGTTTCATGCAACTGGCTCGATACGGCTTCAAACACTTCTTTAGCTTTAATTTGTTTCATCAAACGCACCAAAATCGCTTCGCGTTCAACATCTAACTTATTTGCATCGGCCTCTAATTCAAGGTCGAGTTCATCCAAAAGAGTCGGGCTCGCTTTTTGCTTTCCGAGGATCAATTGTTGATAGAGTCTATGTTCTATCTCTATAATTTTGCCGGGTCTTACACCGCCCGCAACCGAAATCGCCACTATAAATCTTTCCTATATCGCTAATGCCCGAGTGACGTCAACACAATCAAACTCTCAAAATCATTACAATTTCAGCACATACACTTAATCTTAGCAATAATGCAAAGTCGCAGAACGCAAACAAAGAGTTATATCGGATATTTCCTAGTCAGTTACCCAATAAAAAGGCCTCGACTAGGAGGCCTTTAACAGAAATCGAACTGAATTATTTAAGTTCTTGTTCAAATAACTTATAGATGCGGCGGTATTCATCTAACCAGCTAGAAGGTTGACGGAAACCATGGGGCTCAACAGGATAAATCGCCATTTCAAAGGTTGGTTTTTCCAGTTCAATGAGGCGCTGTACCATACGCACACTGTCTTGGAAGAAAACGTTGTCATCCATTACGCCACTCATGATAAGCAGTGGTTTAGTTAATCCTTGGGCATGCTCAATAGGAGAGCTGCGCTCATAGGCGATAGGATCGACATCAGGCGTATTTAAGATATTAGAGGTATAAGGCGCATTATAATGTGCCCAGTCCGCCACAGGACGCAATGCAGCTCCAGCTTGGAACAAGTCCGGCGCGGTAAACAAAGACATAAAGGTTAAGAATCCACCGTAAGAGCCACCATAAGTACCGACACGCTTAGTATCGACATGGGTATGAGTCGCCATCCACGTTACGCCATCCTTTAAGTCTTCCACTTCTGGATGACCCATATTGCGATAAATAGCAGTGCGCCAATCTCGGCCGTAACCTTTAGAGCCACGGTAATCCATGTCCATCACAACATAACCTTGTTGAGTCAGCAGGTTGTGGAACATAAACTCGCGAAAATAACCGCTAAAACCATAATCGGCATTCTGCAGATAACCTGCGCCGTGATTGAAAATCACCGCAGGATATTTCTCAGCGCGGGACTTATCATAGCCTTGCGGCAGATAAACTCGAGCGTACACATTGCCAGCACCATGATTTGAAGGTACTGCTACCACTTCTGGCGCTTGCCATGGGTAATTTTTGAAGGCATCACTGGTATAAGACGTCAGCTGCTTTAACTCGCCGCCAATGGGTTGAACATAAAGCTCATTTGGCTGAGTACGGCGTGAAGCATTGAGTAATAGCTGAGTGCCATCGGGGCTTAAGCTGTAATCTAAGTTGCCATCCCACTGAGTTAATTGCTCATTTTTACCTGTGGCAAGATTCACGCGGTGAACATTATAAATGCCGGGGTGACTCTGATTCGCTTTGTAATAGATGTAATTGGCATCCGGTGACAGCGTAATATCACTCACCACAAACTTGCCTTGGGTTAACGCACGCGGCTTTTCGCCTTGAGCTTTAATATAAAGCTGCGAATAACCGGACTCTTCTGACAAGTAATACAAGGTATCCGTATCCGGTAACCAACCGAATTGGTTGTAGTCGTAATTCACCCAAGCGTCGTCATGCAAACGATGTTCTGTGGTGAATTTACCCTTAGCTAAATCGACACTAGCGATCCAGCGATCTTTGTTATCAGTTGCTTCTAGCATCAGGGCTAATTTATTTTCCGACTCATGCCATTGAATCGCACTCTGAGTCCAGCCCCAATCCTGCATCAACTGAATTTTACGTGGCGATTTAGTGCTTTGATAAGTTTCGGCTTTCGCTTTAGTATTTTCAGCTTTCACTTTGGCTAGCACATCTTCATCAAAACCAGTAAGGCCCTCGATTGTGATATCGACTTTTTTATGTTGGTTTAAATCAAGCACAACAAAACGTTGCCCTGGTGGCGTATCTTCAGCCACGCGCGCGCGCACTGGCACTGGGTCGATATAACCTTCACTACCTAAGTAATTAGGCATGATGTCGTGTTCGCTGCTACCTGTATAATTTTTATCTGTAAGAGCGACTAAAATATAGCGGCCATCGGGTGATAAACTCAGCTCTGACACCACTTCGCTATCGCCTAAATACCAAGTGCTGGCGGCGAGCGTTGGATCGTTTTTTTGTAATTCATCTTGGTACTGCGCTTTAGCTTTAGCATTTTCTTGCTGCAGCGCTACATACTGAATCAATCTGTGCTGTTGTTTCGCAATATAAGACGTCGGCTCTTTTACCGCTTCTGGTGCTTTCGCCATTTTAATTTCAGCAAGTTGCTCGACTAAGCCTGAATCTTGATGAATTTGGAAAGCATTGTCGCCCTGCCAATAGGCAATATCGCCATTATTGAGATAACGCACACCATCGATGGCGGTGCGCTGGCGAGTCAATTGGCTGATCTTACCCGTGCTTAATTGTTTAACAAAAATGTTGCCTTGATATAGGTAAGCCTTGTGGGACTTAGTGCGATCAAACACACCAAACTGCTGATCTGCGGCATGTAACTTATCGAGCGCTAGCTCGACGGCGCGGCTGTCATTGATGCCTTGCTGATAATAGCTACGCAGAGGTGAAGCACTCGCTTGGCGGGCAAACAGCACGCTTTGGCTATCGTCGCTCCAGTAAGCCTCTTTGGCAAAGATCCCCATCCAATCGGGGTTTGCCATAATTTGATTAAGCGTAAGTGCCTGTGAAACTTGTGGTGGTTGGGCTAAGGGAACTTGGAATGCTGGCGGAGCTATTACGGGAGTTGCAGTTTCAGTCGATGTCGCTGCACACCCAGCCAATACGGCAACCGCTAACGCACTAAAACCCAAATTTCGCATTACGCTTCTCATTTATCCTTCCTTTTATTGTTATCGCAATGGCTAAATGACCCAGTCTACTTATCTGCTGGTTTCGCCTATTCGCGTAGTTTTGCGGCAGTTATAGCATAGTTAATCGCTAAACTTGCTTAAAAGAAGGATAAATCTTGTAACAGAAATTGATAGTGTGGAGAGTTTTTAAGGCGAGGAAATTATACGGACACAGCCGGTTGCGCTAAAAAATTGGCTAACAGTTCGAGACCTTGCTCGGTGAGAATTGATTCGGGATGAAATTGCACCCCATAAAGCGGTAAGTCTTGATGGCTCATGGCCATGATTTCTCGGCCGTGAATTGCATCGTCAAACCAAGCATCGAGTACAAAACCTTCAGGCACAGCATCAACCAGTAACGAGTGATAACGTGTCACGGTTAAAGGCTGATTTAATCCCTTAAATAACCGCTGTCCAGTGTGCGTAATTGCACTGACCTTGCCGTGCATCACCCGTTCGGCACGCACGACATTGGCACCAAAAACCTGCGCCATCGCCTGATGTCCCAAACAGACACCTAGGATCGGCATGCACGTGGCAAAATGCTCAATCGCCGCAAGGGAAATCCCCGCCTCATTGGGAGTGCAAGGGCCGGGCGAAATCACCAAATGACTAGGCGCAAGCGCCTCGATGTCGGCTAGGCTAATTTCGTCATTACGCTTAACCACTATCTCTTGCCCTAGCTGCTGAAAATACTGCACTAAGTTAAAGGTGAAAGAGTCGTAATTATCGATCATTAGCAACATACAAGATCCATTGGTCTAAATGGGTAAAGGTAACGCATATCTAACGGATGAATGCGGGCGCAAATGCTATCACACCTTGTACTTAAGGTTTAACCAATTGTGGGGATTAAAATACAGCGACAAAAAAGCCAGTTATTAGACTGGCTTAGTTTTTAAACGACTTGGGCATTTCACCACAGTTATTTAACCACTGTTAAATGACTGCGACGCTTAGGAGGCTCATCTGTCGGTTCAAACGCTTTATCTGTTGTTTCAACAACAGATAAAGATGAATCGACTTCATCGTCCATCAGGTAAGCATCTTCGATATCGAAGACAGTGCCAGCACCATTTTCACGGGCATAAATAGCGACAATCGACGCCATTGGCAACATCACCTGCTGAGGAACACCACCAAAACGCGCATTGAACTCCACACACTCATTGCTAATTTGCAAATTGCCCACTGCGCCAGCAGCGATATTTAACACTATCTGGCCATCCTTCACGTATTGCTGCGGTACTTGAGTGCCTTCAACAAAGGCATCAACCACAACGTGAGGAGTCAATTGGTTGTCCATCAACCAATCATAGTAAGCCCTTAGTAAATAAGGACGATTTGGAGTCAAAGGTTTCATTACATACCCATGCGCATTTCGCGTTCGGCTTCAGTTAAAGAAGCTTTAAACGATTCACGCTCAAAAATACGTGTCATATACGCTTTGATATCTTTAGCTACACGGCTATCTAGCTCAATACCTAATACAGGTAAGCGCCACAACAATGGGCCAAGGTAGCAATCCGCTAGACCAAATTCTTCGCTCATGAAGTAAGGCACTTCACCGAAGATAGGCGCAATTGCGATCAGGCTTTCAGTCAACTCTTTACGAGCCGCTTCAACACGATCACCTTTACGGATACGGTCAACAAGCGAATACCAGTCAGTATCGATGCGATGCATCATCAAACGGCTTTGGCCGCGAGACACTGGATAAACTGGCATCAAAGGCGGATGAGGAAAACGCTCATCCAAATATTCCATGATAATGCGTGATTCGTATAAAACGAGTTCACGGTCTACCAAAGTTGGCACTGAGTTATATGGATTTACTTCGAGCAAATCCTCAGGCATTTCGTTAGGGTCGACCTGTAAAACATCAACAGTAACCCCTTTCTCAGCTAACACGATACGTACTTGATGGCTATACAGATCATCAGCACCTGAAAACAGTGTCATGATAGAGCGTTTGTTGGCAGCAACAGCCATTGATACCCTCCAGAATCGAAATAAAACAAAAGTAAACGAGGGGCAAAGCCCCCCGTTTACACTATGCGGATATTACATTTTACCCGTTATTGGTGCCTAGTGTACATCTTTCCAATACTCTTTCTTCAAGAGGTAGGCCACAATAAAGAATATAAATAGGAATCCGAGTACCCACCAGCCCATAGCTTGACGCTCTAGCTTAACAGGTTCAGCCGAATAAACTAAGAAGCCAGTGATATCACGTACTGCTTGGTCGTATTCTTCCGCATTCAATTTACCGCCAGTCACCACAATAGTGCCATCTTCTTGTTTAACTGGTGTGCCTTGTAACTCTTCAAGTACATGTGGCATACCAACAGATGGGAATACTGTGTTATTCACACCAAATGGGCGACTTGGATCTTTATAGAAGCCTTTCAGATAGGAATAAACCCAATCTTCACCACGCACGCGAGCAACTAAAGTTAAGTCTGGCGGTGTAGCACCAAACCATTTAGCAGCATCTTTAGGTGGAATAGCGTTTTGCATCAACTCACCAATTTTAGCATCGGTGAACATATACTTATTACGCATATCATCCGCAGAGATACCGATATCGGTCGCTACACGTTCATAACGTTGATACTGAGTGCTGTGGCAACCAGAGCAGTAATGTTGGAACAGGTCCACACCACGCTCTAAAGAAGCTTTATCATGCAGATCAACATTGGCATCTTCTAAATGAATTTTATGTCCGCTCGCGGCCATAGCCAACGTCGGCAACAAGGCAACTAATGCAATCAATAATTTTTTCATTAGTGTGTCAACCTCGCTGGAACAGGTTTAGTTTTTTCATTCTTGCTGTATACCCACAGCGCCACAAAGAAACCAAAGTAAGTGAAAGTAAACACCTGTGCAACTATCGTCAGCGTCGGCGTGGCAGGCACTACCCCTAAATAACCCAATACTATGAAAGATATAGCAAATTGAGCAATGTTCAGCTTATGTAGCGTACTACGGTAGCGAACCGACTTCACTTTACAGCGATCTAACCAAGGCAATACGAACAGTACTGCAATCGACAGACCCATCATTATCACGCCACCCAATTTATCAGGCACTGCACGTAAAATGGCGTAAAAAGGAGTGAAGTACCAAACGGGTGCAATGTGTTCAGGTGTCTTCATCGAGTTAGCCGCTTCAAAGTTTGGCTTTTCAAGGAAGTAACCACCGCCTTCAGGAATAAAGAACAACACATAGCAGAACACTATCAGGAAGCCCGCGACGCCCATGATGTCTTTTACAGTGTAATATGGGTGGAATGGAATACCGTCAACTGGCCAGCCATTTTCGTCTTTGTTCTTCTTGATTTCGATACCGTCAGGGTTGTTAGAACCCACTTCATGCAGCGCAATTAAGTGTAAAAACACGAGTACGACTAATACTAGCGGCAGAGCAATAACGTGCAGCGCAAAGAAACGGTTCAGCGTTGCGCCAGAGATCACGTAGTCACCACGGATCCACAGGGTTAAGTCGTCACCAATAACTGGAATCGCACCGAACAGAGAGATAATTACCTGCGCGCCCCAATATGACATTTGACCCCATGGCAGCAAGTAACCCATAAAGGCTTCGGCCATCAACACGAGGAAAATTAACATACCGAACAGCCACAGTAGTTCTCTAGGCTTCTGATATGAACCGTAAATTAAACCACGGAACATGTGCAGATAGATGACAACGAAGAAGGCTGATGCACCCGTTGAGTGCATATAACGCAGCAACCAACCGTATTCAACATCACGCATTATGTATTCAACAGAGGCAAATGCGCCTTCTGCTGTTGGTACATAGTTCATCGTCAACCAGATACCTGTCAGTAATTGGTTAACCAATACCAACATCGCTAGCGAACCGAAAAAATACCAAAAGTTAAAGTTAGTTGGCGTAGCGTACTGGCCCACGTGACGGTTATAAGTCGCCGTCATTGGGATACGCGCATCAATCCAATTAATTAAATTCTTAACCATTACGCCACTCCTTTATCTACACCGATAATCACGGTGCCATCATCAACATATTGATGTGGAGGGATAACTAGGTTCAATGGAGCAGGTACGCCTTGGAAAACGCGACCAGCCATATCGAACTTAGAGCCATGACATGGACAGAAGAAACCAGAAGTGACACCTTCAACTTGCTCACCAAATGAATCTGGCAAATAAGTAGGTGAACATCCGAGGTGGGTACAAATACCGACAGCAATAAAATACTCTGGCTTGATTGAGCGCAAAGGATTTGTTGCATAATCAGGCTGCTGCATCTCAGCAGAAGCAGGATCTCTTAACTTATCATCATGTGTTGGCAGTTCATTGATCACAGCATCTGTGCGACGGACAACCCATACAGGTTTTCCACGCCACTCAACACGGATCAGCTGACCTGGCTCTACTTTACTGATATTTACTTCGACCGGTGCACCTGCAGCTTTCGCTTTGGCACTCGGATTCCATGACTTGATGAAAGGAACCGCTACAGCGACGGCACCAGCACCACCTACTACGGCGGTTGCGGCTGTCAGGAATCTGCGACGTCCGGTATCGACTGGCGCATTGCTCATCCACTTATCTCCCAGAGGGTGTTGGAATTTTTATATTTCAAAGACTTTCAGCCCTTAGTCATCACTAGGGTCAAAAATCGAAGTTTGAAGCGGGGCTCATTATAGCTAAAAATTAGAAGCAGATCATAGTGAAAACACGCAAGTAAGTTAGGGAGATTGCGTGTTTTTTAAAAAAAGCCTAAAAAACCCCCAACTATTAACCCATTTTAATTCATTTGGATCATATTTTAAGCTTCTTGTCTGTGACATCGGCATAAAGCATGCATCGCTAATATAAATTAGCCCAGACTTTTCAAACTAAGTTAACAATCGTCAGATAAAAAAATAGGCCCTGAGTAACAGGACCTATTAAATGAATACTTTTAATGTATTACTTCTTAGGTGCAGTGCTCTTCATATACTTGAAGAACTCGCTATCAGGCTCTAACACCATAATATCGGACTTGCCTGAGAAGCTGGCTCGATAAGCTTCTAAGCTACGAACAAAACCGAAGAACTCAGCATCTTTGTTGTAAGCATCAGAATATATCTTCGCTGCTAACGCATCCCCTTCACCTCGAATGGTTAAGGCTTTACGTTCAGCTTCGGCAATCTTCACTGTCACATTAGCATCTATTGTTGCACGAATAATTTCAGACTGTTCTTTACCTTGCGCTCTATGCTCTTTTGCCACAGCTTGACGCTCTGCACGCATACGCTGGTAAATACTGTTACTGACGTTAGCCGGTAGATTGATTTGCTTTACACGCACATCAACAACTTCAATACCTAAGTCTTTTGCACTTTCTGAGGCATTGGATAACGCATCATTTTGCAGTTCATCACGCTTACCAGAAACAATCTCTCTAATAGTGCGACGACCAAACTCTGTGCGTAAATCGTTGTTGATCTTACGTTGTAATAGCGATTCTGCATTCGACTTAATACCACCGTTTGTAGACAGGTAATATTTTTCGAAATCCATAATGCGCCACTTCACATAGGAATCGACCATAAGGTCTTTCTTCTCTGAAGTCACAAAACGATCAGCTGCACCATCGAGTGTCTGAATACGGGCATCGAGTAATTTTACTTTATCGATCACAGGCACTTTCATGTGCAGGCCTGGGCCGTAGACGCGGGTGACTTGCTTACCGTCAACGTCGTCTTTTAAAATTTCACCGAAACGCGCCACAATAGCGCGCTCGCCTTCATTCACCACCATTAAAGATGACAAACCAATACCTAAGAGCACGGCGATAAGAATAACGCTTAATCTACCCATGGATTACTCCCTCCCTTGGCGAGTACGATCATCGCGGGATGGACGTCCACTCAAAGGCTCATTCGCGCGAGTCGTTGATACAGATGAAGAATTAACATTTTGCTGTGGCTTAGCTTCCAGCTCATTTGTCGCAGGCTTCTGCTGAATTAACTTATCTAGCGGTAGGTACATTAAGTTGCCGTTGTTCTTAGCATCAATCAGCACTTTATTCGTATCTGTCATCACTTGCTGCATTGTATCAAGATACAAACGCTTACGAGTCACTTCAGGCGCAGCTTGATACTCTGGTAATAACAACTCAAAACGAGCCACTTTACCGCGAGCCTCTAAGACTTCACGCTCTTTGTAAGCATTCGCTTGTTGCGCCATACGTTCAACTTCACCACGAGCTTTTGGTTCAATTTCACGGGCATAAGCTTCAGCTTCACGAATAAAACGTTGTTCATCTTCTTGGGCAGAAATCGCATCATCGAAGGCGTCTTTCACTTCTTCTGGCGGACGTGCCGGTAAGAAGTTAACGTCAACAACAGCAAGACCCAATTTGTACGGTTCAAGAATGCGCTCTAACTCTTTCCACGTATCGCGACGAATAGCATCACGGCCCGTAGTCAGAATATCATCCATCTTGTTATGTCCAATGACATAACGCAGTGCACTGTCAGTCGCTTCACGCAAACTGGCGTTCGCATCGACGGCACTAAATAGATATGAGTAAGCATCTAAAATACGGTACTGAACATCAAGCTCAACTTTCACGACGTTTTCATCGGATGTCAGCATGCTACCAGACGCAGGAATAGAGCGAACCGATTGAATGTCGACGGGATAAATTTGGTCGATAAATGTGGCTTTCCAATGAAGTCCAGGGCCAATTTCGCCAGCGTGTTTACCAAATCGCAGTGCCACACCACGCTCAGCTTCTTTAATTGTATAAAAACCCGAAAGTCCCCAAACAACTACAGCAACAGCAAGAATGATGATTAGGCTAAACGAACTAAAAGACTGGCCTGAGCCATTTCCTTTGCCGCCAAAGCGCTTTGAAAGATTACGAAAAACCTCGTCAAGGTCCGGTGGTCCTTTGTCGTTACCACCTTTATTTCCCCAAGGATCATTACCCTTGTTACCGGGCTCGTTCCAAGCCATTTAGCACTCCATAAGTGGATGAAATAAATTAGATTATTAACAAACAGCTTCATCTATCGAATCTTCGAAGATGAAGGTTTCTAACTCACCCTGACTCTGTTTTGTTAATCGGCGCCAATCGGCGTCCGATAAACGAACAGACAAAATACAGTTCCCCAGATCGTCGTACTCTTTCTGCTGTATCGCATCCAGTCGATAAAACTGGCCAAGATAATGTCCAGCAGTTGCCGGAATTCTAAGTGTTAGCTCTTTAATCACCTCACCAATAAGCTCAGTGATGGCTTTCAATAGCAAATCAAATCCTAAACGCTTCTGTGCTGAAACCCAAACTCGAACGGGTTTGCCTATGTCGTTATATTCAATTCTTGGCGTCACATCTTCGAGTAAATCGATTTTGTTACAGACCACGAGTTGCATGACTTCATCGGCTTGGATGTCTTTCAGTACAGATTGAACCTGATCAAAATTATCCGCCATGTTTTCATCTGCACAATCAACTATGTGTAGTAATAACTCAGCTTGCCTTGTCTCTTGTAAGGTTGCCTTAAATGCAGCAACGAGATCATGGGGCAAATGACGAATAAACCCGACAGTATCCGCTAATATCACGGCACCATCAGGTAAATCTAACTTTCTTAGCGTAGGATCGAGTGTGGCAAATAGCTGATCTGCAGCATAAACATCAGATGATGTTAGGGCATTAAACAGCGTTGATTTACCCGCGTTTGTGTAGCCGACTAATGAAACTGTCGACAAATCACTACGCTTACGTGCACGTCGACTCTGTTCACGTTGCTTATCAACTCGCTCTAAGCGTTTGTTGATATTTTTAATCCGTCCTCTGAGCAAACGTCTATCGGTTTCGAGCTGGGTTTCCCCTGGACCACGTAAACCAATACCGCCCTTTTGCCTTTCAAGATGCGTCCAACCACGGATCAGGCGAGTCGACATATGGCGCAATTGCGCTAGCTCCACCTGTAACTTACCTTCGTGAGTTCGCGCTCTTTGGGCAAAAATATCGAGAATAAGTGTCGTACGGTCGAGCACTCGACACTGACACACTTGCTCAAGATTACGCTCTTGGGCTGGACTCAATGCATGATTAAAAATCACCACATTGGCTTCAGTCGCCGCCACTAATGCAGCTAACTCTTCGGCTTTACCAGAACCCACAAAAAATTTGCGATCCGGTGAACGTCGACTTCCAGTAATCACCCCGACTGATCTTGCCCCAGCTGATTCTACTAATAGCTGCAGCTCGACTAAATCTTCTCGGCGTTCCTCATCGGAAAAGTCGATATGGACAAGAACCGCAGTTTCTCCCGCCTCATAACGATCAAACAAGAAGCAAACTCCTCAGATAATACTTATTCGCCACTAGGCGCATCATCTTGAGCACCATATCCGCCTTGGGCATTTTGGTGACCAGTAACGTTGAATGGGCGTGCTGGCACGACAGTAGAAATAGCGTGTTTATAAACCATTTGGCTCACTGTATTTTTCAACAGAATGACAAATTGATCAAACGACTCTACCTGTCCTTGGAGTTTAATGCCGTTAACCAAGTAAATTGATACAGGAACGCGCTCGCGACGCAATGCGTTCAAAAATGGGTCTTGTAAAGATTGCCCCTTAGCCATTTTATTATTTCCTTTTTAATTTATATAAAATAAATCGATATCAGTGATAGTTTTTTGTTTAGTTTTAGTATTATACAGCAAGGGCTAATAAGCTAGCGGCATTGACGCATAAGTATAACTAAATTCCCCTCAGCACCACTTTCAAGCCAATTCAACTCTGGCCAACTCCGCAACCATGTTAATTGACGCTTAGCCAATTGCCTAGTAGCAGCAACCGCTTTTTCGACCATAGTATCATAGTCAAACTCACCATCTAGGTATTGCCAGCACTGTCGATAACCGACACAACGCATTGAAGGCAAGTCTAAATGCAAGTCTCCACGGGCTTTTAGCTCTGTGACTTCCTCAATAAAGCCCTGTTTGAGCATAATCGCAAAACGTTGCGCTATTAAGTCATGTAACACTTTGCGCTCGCGCGGTGCAATAGCAAACTGCACTACGTCATAAGGCAATGGAGCAGACTTGGTCTGAGTCAACTCAGTCATGCTCTTGCCGCTTATTCTATAGACTTCCAGCGCTCTTGAAAGTCTTTGTGGATCATTAGGATGAATTCTTTCTGCCGACACGGGATCTATCTCCCTTAATTGGTCATGCAGTGCTTCCCATCCCTTTTCATTCGCCTCCGCTTGGATCTCGGCTCTAATGGCCTCATCCGCACTCGGCAAAGGTGACAAACCTTCGAGTAACGCTTTGAAATACATCATGGTTCCGCCAACTAATACTGGCGTTTTCCCCATGCTGACAATCTCTTCTATCTGGGCTATTGCATCGGCTCTAAAGTCGGCTGCCGAATAGCTTTCACTGGGATCACGAATATCAATTAATCTGTGCGGCCCGCGAGCCAGTTCGTCTGCTGAAGGCTTGGCACTGCCAATGTCCATACCACGATAAATTAATGCCGAATCGACCGAAATAATTTCACAGTTATGCTTTTCGGCCAATTCTAATGCTAAAGCTGTCTTACCTGAGGCCGTTGGCCCCATCAAAAATAACACTTTAGGCTGTAATTCTTTATTCACTTGCTTGCTCTTCTAGCCACGATTGCCAAGGTAAGAATATCGCTTTGTTGGCAATAAGCTGTTTTTTCTCTTCAGCTAACTGCGAAAATGCTGCCCAGATTTCTGGTGCCGAAACGAATCCCGTTAAACTGTGTTTTGCCAACCAAAACGCCAATGCGCTCGGCGCAGGTGTTTCAAAACGCAGCGATTGTAGCCATTCAGGGATCACTTTGGCTAACTGGCTCTCTCTGATATATGGGGGCACTTTTTTAATAATCAACTGCTGGTAACGAATTGTTAGTTCTAAACCTAATTGGCGGATCAGCGTGTCGTGTTCAGTGAGCACAGCCTGCCAATCAGCATCAGCCGCGACAGATACTGGCATCAATAAAGGCTGACCAATTAACCCCGTCGCTAGCTTAGCTTCAATCTCTTGGCATCGCGTCGCCAATGCTACTGATTTTATTGATAATAGACTGAGTTTATCTTCCGACGTCATCACCCAATATTGCCCATCTAATATCGATGGCATAGGTAACACAGACTGATAATCTTGATCTTTTACACTGTAAGAAGGGGTTTGCAGTAAAGCACCATAACTTGCTATTGCCGCCTTTGACGGTAATTCAGTACGTTGTCGAGATTCACCTGCAGAATAACTGCCACGGCTGCTGTCCCTTGGCGTTGTCATGCTGCCAAAAGCATTCGTTTGAGTGCCAAAACTGGCGCCTTCTCGTCCTGCGCCTAGAGACTTTATTTGAACGGCAGGGGCAACTGTATCTTGAGCAGACTCAAGTGTATCAGTTTGCGCATTAACTTGAGCTGAATCAGCGCCAAGTATAAAAGGGGCTGAGATTTCAGTGGCGCTTATCGGGGCATCCACAAACACATCTTCAACCTCATCCAAAGAGCTAGAGTGAACAAAGTTGAGCTCTCCTGCTTCTTCCAGCGCCGATTGCAATGCTTGCAGAATATAATCATGCACATAGCGGCTCTGATGGAATCGCACTTCATGCTTAGCAGGATGCACGTTAACATCCACTTGATGGGGATCGATATCCAACATCAGCACGTAGCCGGGTTGCTCAAGTTCTGCTTTTTGGGCAAAGGCTTGACGCACTGCATGATTGACCAAGCGATCACGGATTAGGCGTCCATTGACATAAAAGTAATGGGTATCGCTGATAACCGGTGACCAAGGTGACTGCAAATAGCCACTGAGGCGCAAATCATCGTGTTGACATTCAATCTTAAGCGCTTGCTCGGCAAATGGACGGCCACACACTTGCGTCAAACGCTGTAAATACTGGGCTTCATTCATGGCAGGACGATAATTACGTACTGTCTTGCCGTTATGCGTCAGCGTGAAATGGATATCCCCACGCACTAATGCAATGCGCTTTAACCATTCATCGATATGGGTAAATTCGGTTTTGTCACTCTTTAAAAAGCGTCTGCGAGCCGGTGTATTAAAGAATAAATCCACCACTTCAATCGTCGAACCTACTGGATGCGCTGCAGGCATCACTTTAACTGCCATGTCGGCACCTTCAGCATGGGCTTGCCACGCTTCGGTTTGCTCAGCCGTGCGTGACGTTAAAGTTAAACGTGAGACTGAGCTGATACTGGCTAGCGCTTCACCACGGAAACCAAAACTAAGGATCGCTTCAAGATCGTCTAAAGTGTGCAGCTTTGAGGTCGCATGGCGCGATAAGGCTAGCGCGAGTTCATCTTCAGGTATGCCAGAGCCGTTATCGCGAATTTTAATCAGCTTGCTGCCGCCTTTGTCGATTTCAATATCGACTCGGCTCGCGCCTGCGTCGAGGCTATTCTCGACCAATTCTTTGACTACGGAAGCGGGTCTCTCAACCACTTCCCCCGCCGCAATTTGGTTGGCTAATTGCGGAGGCAGGATCTGAATGCCCATCATGCTTTCCTATTTAACTCTGGGGTATGACTAGCGTTTGCCCTAACTGCACCACATCGGACTTCATTCCATTCGCTTGTTTGATGCTGGACATAGGCACACTGTAACGTTGCGCGATTGCAGATAAAGATTCTCCGCGACGGACCTTATGTTTAACCTTTGTCGATACCGCATCACCAACATAGGCTGTAGGCGTTCTTTCTGTTGAGGTTCTTTCTGTTGAGGTTCTTTCTGCTGATGCTTTTGCTGTGGTTTTGGCCGGCTTAGCACTGCTAGAGCTTCCTCCCCTTCTTTGGGCAAGCAAAGTATCCGCTGGCGGATTGTTGTGATAGTAACGGCTCACACCCTTATAAATAGCATTGGCAATGCTCTCTTGATGGCGACTACTCGACAGTAAACGCTCTTCTTTAGGGTTTGAAATAAAGCCCGTTTCAACCAAGATTGAAGGAATATCCGGTGACTTCAGCACGGCTAAACTCGCGGACTCAGGGCGACTTTTATGCAATTGAGTCACGCCACCTAAATCTTTTAAAATATCCCCCGCTACAGAATGGCCAATTGCCATCGAACTGTTCATTGACATATCGAGCAGCGTCATAGCCAAATACTGTTCATTATCCGTGTTTTGGATAATCTCACCCGCGCCGCCCAGCAACTCAGAATGCTTCTCTTTTTGCTCTAACCAACGACCAATTTCACTATTAGCACGACGCATTGATAGCACCCATACGGAGGCGCCACGTGGATTGGGCGAGGTAAAGGCATCCGCATGGATAGAAATCAGCAGATCTGCCTTACTGTTGCGCGCCAGTTCAGAGCGTTTATTTAAATTCACAAAATAATCACCAGTACGGATCATCACAGCACGCATGCCTGGCGTGTCATTGATTTTGCTGGAAACACGTCTGGCGATTTCTAGGGCGACCTTTTTTTCATAAACACCAGAAGGACCAATGGAGCCAGGATCGTCGCCACCATGACCCGCATCAATAGCAATGACAATATCGCGGGATGATTGCGCCGCTTGGGTGACAGTTTTGACGGGTGTAGATGACACGATAGCCGTTGCCGTAGTTAACGTTTTATCTTCTAAATCAACCACTAGACGATTGCCATAGGGCGCAGTAACAGGCAAAGAAAACAAGCTTGCATTCAGTGGTTTTACGAGATCGATCACTAAGCGCAAATCACCTTTAGTCGGTGACTTACTGATCCGAACGCCCTTAACTAACTTACTGTTGTTTTCAAGATTTTTAAGCACAACTTTAGCAGTGGTCTTTTTTAAATCCACCACTAAACGATTAGGGCCATCTAAAGAGAAATAGGTGTAATCAGGCACTCCACTCAAGTCAAACACGATTCGAGTTGACTCAGGCGCGGCCCAAATACGTACGCTTTCTAACTGATTAGCAGCATGGGCCACCACAGAGAAAAAAGAACATAAAGAAAGAATAATAATTTGAAAATACGGGTTATTTTTTATCATTTTAGTTTTTATTTTATCGCTTTTAATAACTTTTCACCTGGCTCAGACAAGGCCTCTATGCGTATTTCTCGCCCACTATTTTGATAACTTAAATGCATATGGACATCGGCAGCGGGCAGTAAACCCTCTCCCTTATCTGGCCATTCAACAATGCACAGACTCTTATCCGTAAAGTAATCGCGGATCCCCATAAACTCGAGTTCTTCTGGATCGTTTAAACGATACAAATCAAAATGATAAACTTCGACACCTTCTAATTCATAAGGTTCAACTAAAGTGTAAGTCGGGCTTTTAACGGCACCTTTATGGCCTAATCCCTGAATTAAGCCACGACTCAGCGTCGTTTTACCGGCTCCTAAATCACCCGTAAGATACAGAGTCAAAGGCGCTTGGACATGGCGGGCTAATTTTTGCCCAACCGCAATAGTGTCGTCTTCGTTGTCTAAGAAAAAAGTTAACTCTGTCATATCCGCTTATATCACTGCTGTTATTGATGGAGAAGCGACTCAATCCTAAAAAGGCACAGGGCACATAACAAAGTCCAGCCCCGCTTGAGTCTCACATTCCGCCTAGAGTAAATCACTATTCACTAATTGGCGAATAAAAGGCATTAAATCGCTCGCTAACATACCCCGTTCTCCCTGTATTGCCGCAAGATCAGCGGCGCAACCATGTACGACTACGCCAAGCACAGTTGCCTGCATATTATCCATTCCCTGAGCCATGAGCGCGCCTATAATACCAGATAACACATCGCCACACCCACCACTGGCAAGCCCAGGGTTGCCGACTGGTGCCACTACCATTTGCTGACCATCAAAAATGACCGTTCCTGCGCCCTTTAGCAATACAACACCGCCGTACTTTTGCTGTATCGCGCGAACAGCGGCAAATCTGTCCTGTTCAATATCGACCACGGTACAACCAAGTAAACGCGCGGCCTCACCCGGATGTGGTGTTAATACCCAATTCGTTTGGCGCCTTGGTTCATTACTGAGCAGATTCAACGCATCGGCATCTAAAACACAAGGCTTATCGCTCAAGCCCACGGCTTTAAACAAATTATACCCCCAGTCATGCTTACCTAAACCAGGGCCAAGCACGATAACCTGCGCCCAACCAAGGCGCAGATACACTTCCATATCGACTAAATCACAACCCCAAAACATCAGTTCAGGACGGGAAACATTCACCGTCAGTTGATGCTCAGGTCGACTGATCACAGTGACTAATCCCGCGCCTGCACGTAGGCAAGCCTCACTTGCCAGTCTCACAGCCCCTGCCATGCCTATATCACCGCCGATGACAGTGACTTTACCCGATTGGCCTTTATGGCTATCCCTTGCTCGGGCGGCAAAATAGTCCTTAAGAGTCTCTCTTCCTACTCTTTGTGCGCTCACTTCAGCAAAGAAAGGCGTTAATCCTAAATCTGCAAATTCAAGCTCACCACTGTAATGCCGTGCCTTACCCGTTAACACACCTTGCTTTAAACCACCAAAACATAAGGTGATATCCGCCATCACAGCAACACCTACTACGGCGCCTGTATCAGCAATAACTCCAGAGGGTAAATCAAGACTCAATACCCAAGCCGAATTGTCATTGATGGCACGGATATATTTAGACATATCGTCGCGTACAGCATCATGTACCCCCGTACCTAACAGACCATCGACTATGATTTTCGCTGCGAGAATAGGTTCAACCTCTAACGGCAGTAATTTTCCACCTTCAGCAAGATAATGAGTCAATGCTTGCTGACACTCAGGCGTGCCTGCCGCTGACGTCATCATCACAGAAACGTCCATACCACTGGCACGGGCTAGACGGGCGCACACTAAAGCATCGGCACCATTGTTACCGCTGCCAGCAAGGATTAACACAGGTAAGACTTTGGAGCTATGTTTCGCTAAACACTCAAAAGCCGCCGCGCCAGCACGCTCGACCAATTCATAGAGACTAGATACTCCCTGAGACACTGCACTCAGTTCAGCTTCGCGAACTTGTGTTTGGGTGTATAGAGCTTTGGGAAATTGCGATAGATCTTGTGCCATGAAGGATCTCCTTAGACACCAATGACTCCATTTCATAATGAGTAATCTCACCATAGAAGTCTTGGCAGAATTGAGCAAGGCCAATAAAAATCAGCCAATAGATCAAGAAAGTAGCAAAAAAAGCAGCGAGAAATTATGACGTAAATCAGTTCAGGCGCAGAAACCCGCCCAAATGGAGCAAAGTAGAGTAAAAGTGGCCGATACAAAGTCGACATAAAAACCAAAGCCAGCGCTGGGCTGGCTTTGAGAATCAAGAAGAAATGACGGTTTAGATATCGTCCATCCGAATCGTACTGTGGACTAGACGTTGCTGCTGAGTTTTCTCTACTCGGATCAAATTGGCTAACGCATTGCGCGCATCTTCCGCCGTGGTTGAGTTAACTGTTTTTTCTAACAAACCAATCAGACGATTCTCTAGGTCTAAATGTAAGTTGAGCACATCATCTTCATTCATGTTTGCGGGCAACATAGTATCTTGGCAACGCTTAGTAAAGTCTTCAAAAGTGAAGTCT
The DNA here is from genome assembly GCF_019345615.1 of Shewanella sp. NKUCC01_JLK. NCBI lineage: Bacteria > Pseudomonadati > Pseudomonadota > Gammaproteobacteria > Alteromonadales > Shewanellaceae > Shewanella > Shewanella sp. NKUCC01_JLK. The sequence goes on from NZ_JAHKRD010000002.1 coordinate 369,629, forward strand.
TTATACCAAGTATCAAGAATACGATGTGGTGCTTCATCCATATAATCACGCAGTTTTTCTGCCATGGTTTTTTGGTGTGATTCAAAATACTCCAACATCATTTTCACACGAGCCGAGTCAGCTTGATTGTTGAGTCGGCCATAGAGTTGCGCCATATCTAAGCGGCAATTTGCCACATACTCGAGTAGATCACGTAATTGTTGAATACGCATATAATGCACTCCATTGTCAGGCCAACTACTTGGCGCTATTAATTTTGTCTAATTCCATTATGTGAGTAAAAGCGTTACGAATATTTGAACAAGGTCATAATTTAACTTTCACGCAGCTATCTAATTTAGGAAAACTTGAAGAAACACGCTATAGATCACGCATCTTAATCCTATCACACTGTTTTGTATAAAAGAGAAAAGCCAAAAGAGATCTCAACGCACTTTTCCCAAAGGGTATTCGTAAGTCTTTGGTTGTGCATGGTGAATCTGAGATAGAGTGCTTGAAGTAGATGGCAGTGAATCAAGACAAATATAGATGAGCCAATTGAGGGAATGACACGAAAAAGTCATTGTTAGAGAGTTTAACGGAAGTACAGCGAAATGATTTTGATAGGGAGAGATTCGAGCAATGATCTATGCCTTAGTCAACGGCTAAGCATTGTAAGTAATAGCAATATGAGCTACACGATTGAAATGATCTTAGCTAAAGTAGTTTTTGGGGGATTTATTGAAATTGGAGCGACATGATTTTGATCAAGAGCGGTTTGAACCGATAACCTATACCTTGGCAAAAAAGAAGGTATCGCCATATCAAGTCCGCAACTGAGCTAATCCCAATTGAGTAATCTGATAGTGGAATATTTAGGAAATTGGAGCGACATGATTTTGTTCAAGAGCGGTTCGAACCGATGACCTATACCTTGGCAAAAAAGAAGGTATCGCCATATCAAGTCCGCAACTGATCTAATGTCAATTGAGTAATCTGATAGTGGAATATTTAGGAAATTGGAGCGACATATCGGGTTCGAACCGATGACCTATACCTTGGCAAGGTATCGCTCTACCAACTGAGCTAATGTCGCATAATCTGTACTAATGATTTGGTAAATCACTAAG